>SOKP01000093.1 GCA_004375715.1 Promethearchaeota archaeon
TCTCTATATGGGGTTTTTACTGCTAAAATATGTTGAGATGCCGCATTTAAAGTGGCGATACCGATAATTTTTTCTAAACTGGGAGGTCGATATGACCAACTCATTAATTCCTTAAAAGATTTATCAGTTAAACTTCCTGCAAAATCGATTTTGGTACAATTGGTTGATTGTATAATGTTGGGTAGAGTAGAAGCTAATCCTAAAAAGGGATCATAAGCGTAACTAATTAACTCGACACCCGTATATCCCAATCCAAGAATTACTTTACTTACTTTTGGTGGTAGAATTTTACGATATTTGTATATGTCTAATACAAGTTTAACGGTGTTCTCTAAGATCATAAAATCTCAACCTTATCTTCGCTTAATATCTTCTTTTTATTATATGAAAGGTAATTATCTAATGTAATATTAGTTATTTTAGTGATTATTCTATGGATTACATAATAATTGAAAACGATAAAATCGGTCAAATTAAAGCTAAATTACTTACTGACAAAAATCCTGAAACCTGTAAGACAATTTGGGAAAATCTCCCTTTTGAATTGAATTTATCTAGATGGGGAGAAGAACTATATGGAGAAATTCCTATCTCAATCGAACTGGAAAATTCACAAGTTGATTGTGAAGTAGGTGATATTGGATACTGGCCTGATGGGAAAGGATTCTGCATTTTTTTCGGCCCTACTCCAGTGAGCAAGGATGATAAACCAAAAGCAGCATCTCCAGTGAATATCTTTGCCAAAATTGAAGGAGACACTAAGGTATTCAATCAATTTTCGTCATTTACAGGGACTGCAATGAAAGGGGATTAATTAAATATAAGAAGAGAGATCTTCAAATTTGATCTTATAAATTTCACTCCATGTATCAAATTCTTCTTGGGTCAATAAATGAAATTCAAACGGGTGACTAAGTGGTAATCCTGATTTTTCCTCTATGTTTGCAATTATTTCTGCTCTTTTTAAATGTTTTTTAGGGACCTCCGCTATAATTAGAATATCAATATCACTAGCGGCTACTAAATTTCCTTCAATTATACTCCCAAATAGATATATATGAGATTCCTTTAAAACAAGTTTAATGTTCTTGTTGATTGTTTTTAAGTATTTCCTATGATTTTTAATCATTTCTTTCCTTTTAATCATTAAATCTAACATTTTCAACAAATTTTTTTATTTCTTCTGCAATTTTTAGCGCTTCTTCAGCATCTTCTTCCTCATAAGTAAAATTAAAATATCGAGAATTCAAGTAAGCACTTTCGAGAAATAGTAAAGCTTTTCTATCATATTTAAACTCATCATATTCTGTTAACTCATATAATAATGCAAATAATTTTCTAATCGAATGAGTTTTAGGTAATTCTCCTCCTTTTTCAAGGATGATGGCTTTTGTTATAAGTTGAACAGATTGTTCTGCCATAAAACACGTTAAATCCCAATCTTCTTTTTGAAATCTCTGTTTCGCTCCATCTAAAAAGTTTTTAGCTCGCTTTAGAAAAAGCTCTACTTCATCTTTATGCATATATAATAAGATTATTTTTTAACTATATAATTTTATTTCAGAATGTAAGGTTAAAGATATTTTATAAAATTTTTTTGAAGAAAAGGTTTCAAAATTGATATTTTACAAACATAAAATTTAATATAATCATAGTATTCTCAAATAAAACTCATTCTAAACGCAGTTTAAAAAAGATGTGAACACTTATTATTTCAATGTCAAAGGATCAAGATAAGAATTTCGATAAACGCCTCCTAATCATTTTCTTGATTTTATTTACGGAAGTTTTAGGGTTTAGCAGTGTGATGGCTATAATCCCATATTTAGCGGATGATTTAGGTTTGAATGAGTTTCAAATTGGCTTAGTTCTAAGTATTTTTAGTATATGTCAACTTTTTGCTAGTCCAATTACGGGTAAACTTAGTGATAAATACGGAAGAAAACCATTGCTACTATTTAGTCAAACAAGCACTTTTATAGGATTTTTTCTCCTTGGAATCGCTAGTAATGTATGGATATTAGTTGCTGCTCGTCTTGTAGATGGTCTGCTTGGAAGTAATATGACCGTAGCTCAAGCGTATATTAGCGATGTGACTACTCCTAAATATCGAACTAAAATGTTTGGTTATTCAAGTGCTGTTTTTGGTGCAGGCCTAATATTTGGGCCTGTAATTGGTGGAATATTATCAACAATCAACTATTCGGTTCCCATGTTTTTTGCTGCTGGAGTTAGCCTTCTTTCCATAATGTTGGTATTAATTTTTTTACCCGAATCCCTAAATAAAAAAGAGACTAAATTAGAATTTAAGTTCGGAGATATAATCCCTATTAAGGAAACTAAACAATTCTTTAAATCCGTCAAGATTCGGGGTATTTTAATGGTTTTTTTCATCTATAGTTTCGGATTTTTTCTATTTATTTCAACATT
>SOKP01000064.1 GCA_004375715.1 Promethearchaeota archaeon
GAGGAGTTGCCCTTAAAGAAGTGAATCCTAATACTATGGGTTCTAAGAAGACTGAAAATCTTTATTTTGCCGGGGAAATTTTAGACCTTGACGGCCCATCGAGGATATAATCTGCAGGAATGCTGGAGCACTGGATATCTGGCCGGCGAAAGCGCAGCAAAAAGACATTAAATTTTTGTGCTATAATTAAATAAATTATTCTCAAAAATCAAAAGAGATAAGATAGAATTACAAAATTAATTTGATTGTATAGGAATTTTCTTTTTTTTGTAAGCCCTACTTAGTGGATACTCACTTATCAGGGTAAACAAAAGACAATAAAATGAGAAGGGCACAATTCATTGTGCCCCTACAAGGGTGTTAATGCTCAATAATTAAGTAACTTATTTTGTATAAATTTCATAAGAGGTTAAAATGGAAATAAAAATATTTCACACTGCAGACCTGCATCTGGGAATGCGTTTTGCAGGATACCCGGATGTTCAGGATGAACTTATCAACGCGAGGCATGAAACACTTGAAAATATGGTTGAAGTAGCCAACCAGGAAAGCTGTACTCTTTTTGTTATGGCCGGTGATTTGTTTGACCGGACAACGCTTAATGTCAAAGATATTTCCATGGTTGCTAGGACACTTAATGAGTTTGAGGGTGAACTGGTCATTATATTACCGGGTAATCATGATTATTACACTCATGACAGCAAGTTGTGGAATGAATTCTCCAAACATGCGGGTGACCGCATTTTAATTCTAAAAAATTCTGATATATATGACCTTAATAAATATCATTTGAAAATTAAGATTTATGCTGCGCCATGTAGTGCTAAACATTCGAATGAGAATATGATTAAGTGGGACAATTCCAGGGAAAGCACTGAAAATGTTTCAATAAAAATTGGTTTAGCACATGGAAGCCTTGAAGGGGTTTCTCCTGATTTTAATAAAACATATTATCCTATGACCCGGAAGGAATTGGAATCTTCCGGTCTTGACCTGTGGCTGCTTGGTCATACTCATCTGCCGTGGCCTGAAAATCCAGATAAAAACTCCAGAATTCTCATTCCCGGGACTCCTGAGCCTGATGGGTTTGATTGCAAACACGAAGGCAGTGCCTTTATTATTAACATGGAATCTTCTTCGAACATGAAAGTTCAAAAAGTGAGTACAGGGAAATACCGTTTTTTTATCGACCAGGTTGTGTTGAATGACGATAAGGCCATTGCTTCAATGAAGCAAAAATATACTGGTGATGAATATAGTAATATGGTGTTACGCCTCATTTTAAAGGGGAGATTGAGAAAGGAAGAGCTTGAAGGGGTCGAAGAATCCATAGAGTTAATAAATAATGGTGTGTTGCTTCTTCAAATAGTTAAAGATGAACTGCATGAGTCAATTACACCTGAACTTATAAACAGTGAATTTACGGAAAATTCATTTCCGCACCAGCTTCTTTTATCTCTGCTTGAAGAGAAGAAAGAGATATCTTTTAAGTCACTACAAAAAACCTATGACATAATAAGGAAAATACGCAATGAAAATTAAGAGTATACAATTAAAACCATTTGCCGGAATTTCAAATAAAAAAATTGAATTTTGTCCAGGGCTTACGGTGATACTTGGCCCTAATGAGTCAGGTAAATCTACTTTGCTAAATGCCTTAAAATCGGTACTTTTTACCGAGGTTGAGTTAACAAAGGTAAGATTTGACAAATTAATGAAAGAATATATGCCGGTTAAAGGCGGAGATACTATCAGGGTTTCTCTTGAATTTCAAACAGAGGGGAAAGACTACTTTCTTAAAAAAACATGGAAGCCTGGAAATGGGAAAGGTTCCTCGATTCTTAAATTTTCTGATCAAAGGGAGTTTACAACAGATGGAGAAGTATCCAGGCTGATAGATGAATTTCTCCCTGCCCATCAAGGTACGGTAAATAATATATTGCTAACCTGGCAGTCTGCACTGGATAAAACAATGGATATATTACACGACGAAGATGTAAATATCAGGCCGGATCTGGGAGATATTCTAAGATCCTCAATCATGGAAACAGATGGAGTATCAGTAGAAAAATTAAGATTAAGACTTGACCGGGAATATGAAGATTATTTTCAGCATTGGGATATAGAAAAAGGAGCACCTGAAAATGGTCGGGGCATAAATAATCCTTACAAAAAAGGTGTAGGAAAGATACTAAAGGCCTACTATGAAAAAGAAGGAATTAAAAAAAATTATGAGGAAGCAGATAAGATAGAAATAGAAATTGATGAAATGAATAAAAAGATTCAGGATGAGGAAAATAAGCAAAAGAATATTAAGGATAAATTAAATCAATATAAGGGTATAAAATCTCAAATACAGGAGAGACAGCAGATAGATAATGATTTGAGAACGATTGACCATGAAACAGAAGAGATAAAAAAG
>SOKP01000268.1 GCA_004375715.1 Promethearchaeota archaeon
AAGTAATGACTAGGTAAAAACTAATAAAATTAAGTATAAAGATTATAAAAATCCTTTTCTATTAATTAATTAATTGATTGATTATGATCATTTTTTGAAAAGGGTTAATTCAAGTTGAAATATAAAGCAAGGTTATGGGAACCACTGGAAGATAATAAAGTAAAGTGTCATGTGTGTGCTAACGAGTGCCTTATCTTCCCTGCGAAATTAGGAATATGTAGAACAAGAAAAAACTACAACGGAGAATTATTTACTTTAATTTATGGATCAATGATTTCTAAGGGAAGTTTAGATTCTATAGAAAAGAAACCACTCTATAATTTTTGGCCGGGAGCCACAGCTTATTCTATCGCTTCTATAGGATGCTCCTTCAAGTGTCAAAATTGTCAAAATTGGAATATAAGCCAAGCAAGTCCATCTGAAAATGGAAAAAGTGGATTTTACACCTTAGAAGGGATGCAAAATCGAAGAATGAGTTTAGTGGAAACAACACCTACTAAGCTGGTTGAAATGGTTAAGAAGAGTGGAGCAAAAACTGTTGCTTATACTTATAACGAACCTTTAATCTGGCACGAATGGATTATAGATACTGCATCGCTACTAAAACGAGAAGGTATTAAGACTATTCTGGTAACAAACGGGTATTCTACCGCAGAAGCTAGAAAAGAGTTAATCGATGTTGGAATTGATGCTGCTAATATAGATATTAAATCAATGTCAGATGAGTTTTATAAAACTATTTGTGGCGTTACATCAGTGCAACCCGTGCTCGATACGGCTAAAGAGTTTAAATCTAACGGAATTCACATTGAAATAACAAATCTAATAATACCGGATTTAAACGATAGCGATGATGAAATTGAATTACTTTCTAAATGGATTGTTGACAACCTTGGAGATGACACCCCTACTCATTTTTCTGCATATCATCCAGATTTTAAACAACCATCTATGAAAAGAACGCCATTTGAAACATTAGACAGAGCGTATAAAATCGCCAAAAAAGAAGGTATTAATTATGTGTATGTCGGGAATATAAGTCACGAAAAAGGAGGAAATACTTACTGCCCAAACTGTAATCACTTAATTTTAGGTAGGATTGGATACAGATTCACAAAAATTGATATAACAGATTCAAAAAAATGTCCAAATTGCCAATATGATTTAAGTAACGATATTAAGGGCGAAATTAACAGAAAAACCTCATAAATGTTTTGTATCTTTAAAATATAGAAAAAATAAAAAAAAAGATAAGAAAACTAGATTAGAAATATCCAGTTATTGATACTCCTACTACGAGGAGTAAAAACCCTTGAAGTAAACAGAATGCTGCTACTATAAACGCTAAAACAGGCCATGATATAGCTTTCGAAATTCCCATTAATACTCCTATATAAAATTTAACAGTCAGTGCAACGATAGCGAATACCACTATAAAAATTATTAGTAAAAGCAATTTTGGATCGATGAATACAGCAATAACTTGGACTACTTGATCAGGAATCGCAGAAACTGCTACAACAACTATTAATGATGCTAAAAGTATTCCTATCACGCTAGATATAGGAAGGTCGTTTAAAGGTTTTAACAAAGTAAAGATGCCTACAATGATCAAAAATGCTGAAACAAATAAACTTTTAGCATCTTGAGTATTAGAAGCATACGCAACGCTGGGAGCTTGGTCTAGAACTAAACCACCAACGCCACTAAGTATACTTAAGATACCAATGATTATCCCAAAATAGGTAAAAAATTTCAAAAACTTTGTAACATCGAAATTCCAGTCTTCTACTTTTCTTTTTTTAACCGATCCTCTTCTTTGAGCTTCGTATATTGCGTAAACTAACCACATGACACCAAGTATCAAAGTGAAGAATCCAGCGAATTCTGCCAAAGGTCTTAAAAAACCTTCTGTAAAATCAAATTGATATATCAACAAATTTCACTTCTTTAAGTTAATTTAAAATTATTATTATGTTCTATATCACTTCTTAAGTATTTATATTATATCTAGTCCAATTTTTAAAATTGTATTAAATTGAAAAATTAACGAAGAGTGACTATATTTTTAGTTTTAGGGAATAAATGAAACGCACTTTTTTACATAATCCAAGTATCTCTGAATTTCTTCATTTTTTGTTTCATTGTCCCAAGAATATTCCTTCTGCATAATTTTTGCAACATTTTCTGCTGCTTCAAGTGCTCTTCGGTGATGTATCCATAGTGACATTTCTGTTCGTCGACAGAACACATCAATCAAATGAGGTGACATTTCATATCGTAGTACATAGAGGATTTCAGCGTAAATGAAATCATTCTCGTCGATGACTCGTTCTTTTAAAGATTCATCTTTCTTTATCAAATTGATAATATAAATAGCTCCTTTTCCATATTGTTGATATAAATGATCTGATATATCCT
>SOKP01000040.1 GCA_004375715.1 Promethearchaeota archaeon
CTCCATCATTTTGGTATATTTGTTGAAGATGTTGATGCCACAGTAAAGGAATATATAGAAAGAGGATATTTGGTCGTTCATGAAGGTATTACTGCTGGTGTACAAAAAATAGCGTATATCGACACATATGACGATTTTGGAGCATATCTTGAATTCCAGCAAACAAGAAAAAAGAGAATTAAAAAATAAATTTCTACAGGCTTTTAGATTAATATGAATTCATTAGATTTAACCCTTTCAACGATAAAAGGCATCCCGGAAAAAATTCCATTCAATCCCTTCATAATGCATTTAGCTGCATCTTTTTTGGATGTAGATTATAACCGTGAATATTGTCAAAACCCAGAAATTTTAGCAAGTGCCCAAATAAAATTTGCTAAATTTTTTGGAATTGATCACGTTAATGTCTCAACAGATGCGTATCGTGAAGCTAACGCTTGGGGTGTAGAGATTGATTGGTCCAGCCATACTCCTGTAGCCAGATCACATCTAAGAATTTCTGAATTTGACTCGCTCGAAATACCCGATTTAAATTCAAACAAGAGAATAATAAATAGGGTTAACGCTGTCAAATTATTGAGCGAAAAAGTTGGAGATGAACAATGCATTGTCGGATGGATAGAAGCCCCCTTTGCCGAAATTTGCTGCCTATTCGATATGGTAAATGTTCTGATGTTATGTAAACATCAAGATTGGGAAAAAAGGATGAAGGATCTCATAAATCGAATACTACCAATACAAAAAGAGTTCGCTAAAATGCAGATCGAAGTTGGAGCGGATATTATTGGGGCTGGTGATTCTGCAATATCTCAGATTGGTCCAATGCGGTATGAAAAATGCTGTTTGAAGGCAACAAAAGAACTATTCTATGATATTCAGAGTAAAGTTCCGGTATTGTATCATGTGTGTGGTGATAATTCGGTGATAGATAAGGATGGGAGAGACATGCTTAAGTTAATATCAAGTACAAACGCAGCAATTTTAGATTTAGATTTTCAAGTAGACTTAAAATTAGCTAGAGAGAAGATCGGGGCAAATAATTGTATTAGAGGAAATACTAATACACAGATATTGGGAAGCATAACTTATTCAATTAATGATGTTATTAGCGAGGTGGAAAAAACTATCGAATTAGGAAAACCAGGTGGGATGTTTATGTATGCCGCAGGATGTGAGTGGCCCTGGGAACCATTTAGTATGGCAAGCAGAAATTTAGGAATTGCCAAAACATTAGTAGAGAAATTTGGAAAATATTAATATTGAACTTTTGAGTTAATTTTATAAAGATTTAAGTTAATTTTTTTAAATATTAAAGAAGTGAATTGATTAGATATGAAAATTGATATTGAAGTTCTAAAAAAGTTAGAGAAGTCAATTGATACTTCAGATCCAGAAAAAGGAGAAGTATCGATAAAGATTTTAGGCTACGGTGAAATTAGCCTCGTTTTTGAGCTTTTGAATGATCCAGCGCAAATCGCCTATAAAAGGATTCCCATTTTTGATAATGAAACGCAAGTCGAAAGACACATTTGGGCATATAACGAATACAATAGGCTTTTAAAAGAAGATGTGGGATTACATCTGCCTGAGTACGATGTAGCATGGTTTAAAGACGAAGAGGGGAAAATTCAATTTTATTGCGTTCAAGAAAAACTTCCCTCAGAATCAGTAGGGCATAAGGTAATTCATCAATTGAACGACCAAGACATTAAAACTTTAATTCTACTTGTAATGAGAGAAATGAAGAAAGTGTGGGATTACAGTAAAAACCATAATACTATAGATTTAGGATTAGATGGTCAAATATCTAACTTTGCCATTATTGGTTTCGATCCTAACAATCCTAAAGTTGATCTTGATACAAAACTAATGTATTTTGATACGAGTACACCAATGTTTAGGGTCAATGGCAACGAAGCGATGGAGGCAGTCCTATTTTTGAAAAGTGCCCCTTCATTTCTAAGGTGGTTATTAAAAGCTTTATTTCTTGAAGAAACTGTCGGGAGATATTACGATTGGAGGAAGGTTACAATTGATTTAGTCGCAAATTTCTTTAAGGAACAAAAACCCGAACTTATCCCTGAATTGATTAACCTTGTCAACAAATTCTTTAAAGAAGAAGCAATTGATTTCGATATTGTACCGCTAACATTAGAAGAAGTTACAAAATATTACAAGAGCGACAGCAGAATGTGGGTTATTTTTCAAAGCGTGAGACGTTTTGATAGATTTCTTAAAACTAAAGTCTTTAAGAAAAAATATGATTTCTATCTTCCTGGCAAAATTGAGAGGTAAATCGTCAAAAAACTTGCTTTTTTAACTTAAATTTGGATGTAATCATGATTAGAGCATTTATAGCAATTGAATTAAACGACGGTACCACGATTAATAAAATTAAGTCGTTTTCTGCTCGCCTAAAACAAAATCAACCCAAATTAAAAACTGTGGCGCCAGAAAATCTTCATATGACTGTTAAGTTTTTAGGTAACATTTCTGAATCCTTAGCTCCAAAAATATATAGAATCTTGAAAGAAGAAATAAACGAAAATATATTCAAAGGAAAGAGTTTTGAATACAAACTAAAAGGAGTTGGACAGTTTAACAAGTTCTCTGTATTATGGGTGAAACTTATTGGAGATATTCAATTATTACAGGAGGTGAAAAATTCTATGGAACAACTTTTAGCTGAGAAATTAGATATTCAAAGAGATAAAAGAACGCAATTCAAACCTCATTTAACAATAGGAAGACTGAAAAAAGACAAGATTAATTATCAAACTTTTAGTGCTTTAAAAAACTTAATTAATGAGAATAAAAACTTAGAGTTCGGACCCTTTATTGTAGACCAGGTGAAATTAAAGAAATCCGTACTAACAGGTAAAGGGCCAATCTATTCCGATCTGGTTTATTGAATGAAAGTAAAACCTATTAGAGCAATTGTTTGGGATTTAGATGGAACTTTAATCGATTTTAAAATTAACTCCTTTAAAGCTCGAAGGAATGCAATCAAAATTCTAAGAAAGTACGGAATCCGTAAAGAACAAATTTCGAGTAAAATATCTCTTTTGGAAAGCGTTAAAATTGCAAAGAAAATCTTTTTAGGACTCGGATTTACTCATGAGAAAATTAAAAAAATTATAAATGAAGTAAATAAGGCAGTGATACTAGTTGAACATGAAGCTGCCCTTAAAGCAAGTTTAACAAACGGAATAATCGAAGTTTTAGAATTTGCAAAAAAGAGAAACCTTAAACAAGCAGTGTTTACTTATAATACTCACAAAAATGCTCGAAAATCTTTAGAAATAACCGGAATTAATCACTATTTCGATGTTGTAGCTGGTCGTGATGATATAAACAACCTTAAACCTCATCCTGATCATTTGAAATATATATGCGAGAGAATAGATGTTAATTCAAACGAAATTGTTGTTATCGGTGATACTGGGCGAGACATTGAAGCCGCATTAAGGTCAAACTCGAGGTCTATCGCATTAAATACAAAAATTCCTAAATTCATAAAAAGAGACTTATTTAAAGAAGCAGATAAAATTGTCGAACTACACGAAATTCCAAAAGAATTGATAAAAACTCTTAATGAATTTTTATTATAGAATAAAACTAAATTATAAATACCACTTAATCAATTATTGAACTAATTTTCATCAAATAATCAAAATATAATTCAAAAAAGGTTTAAATGCAAATAATGGGTCGAATAGAATTTGACTTAGATGTCTTAAAACCGCACATTCCATCAAATTACGGGCTTGCGCAAGCGTTAGAGGAGGTTCCCGGCGTTTTCTATGTCCAGATTAAAACAGATGAGATTGATCAAAAAACAACATCGATATTTATAACAATTAAAGGCACTGAAGAACTCTCACTTGAAGCAATTAAAGAGAAATTAGAAAGTATGAATTGTGCTTTGCATAGCGTCGATCGTGTACAGATTGATAAACGTACCTAATTATTTACTACAATTTTTTTTATTTTATTTAATTAACACCATTTAGCGATAATGTCGTTGCCAAGTACTCCAAATGTGATAAAAGTCCTCCAAGAAACAGGGGAGATAAGCGATGAAATTGATTATGCGTTAATGAATTATTTGATTACAAATAGAGGAACCGGATATACCGCTTGTCAGCCCCAACTTGTTGAACTCGAGAACGGTAAACAAGCAATTAAAATGAATCTTGATAATACTTTTATCGATAAAGATAATAAACTTATGGGATTGGGGATTGTGGGAACACTTTTCATAGATGTTGAATCTCTCCAAATAATGTATTGTTCCTCATCAGAAGAACTCGATAAAAACATAGAAAAACTAAAGGACGCTGGGATTCACCCCCAAGCTAGACCGAAAGGCAAATATTAAGATTTATCGCAATTGCTTATCTTCTTCGCACGCTTAAACTTCAAGAATTCAGTTTTATCAATAAAGCAATCAAATCCACAAAAAATAAATGGTTTGTATATAAACATTGAATAAGAATCATAATGTCAGATAAAGCTAATAATATAAAAAACCTAATTCAAGATTATTTGCTCGACGAAGGGCTTTTAAGAAACAAAATTCAGATCGATGAAAAAAAACTTGAGTTTGGTTTTCAATTTATATTCCCACCAGGTCCTATTACGCAAAAAATGGTCGTAATAAAACCAAAAAATAAGGATTTAATTATTATATCAAATCCAATTCAAATATCTCCCCCACAAGTTGATGCTTTAAACTCGTTAGAAAATAATGGAAAAATATTCTTTTTTATGGATATCAGAAAGTTTTTCCTCATAAAAGATGTTTTTTTTAGAATAGATACTCAGAAATTCAGATATGAAATAAGTGAACAGATGTTTCTTAAAAAAGATGGGACTATCTCGAAAAATTCCTTTTTCAAGGGTGTTAGAAAGGTTTTTACGTGTTCTGCCTATTCTAATATGCTCCTTAACGAACATTGCTCAGGAAAGATAAAACCAGGAGATATAACAAAATCTAAAGATTTTACTGCCGACTTTTCATTATATTCATAATTAAGTTCCAAGAGTGAGTAGAATAATTTTTGATCGTTGGTTACAAGCCTTAGGAAAACTAGACTATGTTCAAGGTAAATCAAGACCAGATGTTGATTGCATTTTTTGCTCAATTAAAGAGAACGACGAGAAAGTAGTCGACTTAAAAATTTATAAGGACGATATTTGTTTTGTGCTGTTAAATCTTTATCCTTTCAACCCTGGACACCTTATGTGCGTTCCAAATAGGCACATTACAAAATATACTGAATTAACGAAAAATGAGCTTTTACATTTGAATAGAACAATTCAGGGTTTACAACTATTACTCGATGATGTATATAACCCAAAAGGCTATAATATTGGAATAAATCAAGGAAATTATGGTGGGGCAAGTATAGACCACTTACATATCCATGTAGTTCCAAGATTCAAAGCGGAACTTGGATTTATTGACATAATCGGTAATATACGAGTCCTTCCCGAAGGATTGGATTCTGTAAAGAAGAAATTGACCCAGAATGTGGATAAATTTTTAAACAAAGAATTTTTTGAAAACTTCAAATAAAGGGCGCTCTTTAAAACAAATTACAGGCTTATAACTAAAATAAGAAAATTTTTTTGACCGACCACACGAAATCGCAAAATCTTACTATTAAAACGAGGTTTTAATGCATCTAAAACAACCTTTTAATTAATTTACAACTTTTTATACCAACTCTAAAATGATTCTTAATATATTTAAATCATAATACATAGGGATAACATATCATCATAGAGAATAAAAAAATAACATTTCACAGAGAATAAAAAATGACAGAAAAAGAAAAAGAAAAAGAAAAAGGAAAAAGAGAACCAGGTCAAGAGAACGCGGTTTTTGTTGGTCGTCGTCCTACGATGAATTATGTAATGGCTGTAATGATGGTCCTGAATAAAGGAGAAGAATGCACCGTAAAGGCTCGTGGTAGAGCGATTTCTCACGCCGTCGATATTTGCGAGATCTTAAAAAACCGCTTTTTGAAAGGAGTTGAATATAACGAGATTCGCATTTCTACGGAGCAACTTAAAGGCGAGGATGGTCGTGAAAACAATGTAAGCTCAATAGAGATCGTTCTTTCGCCTCCGAAGTAAATAGAACTCGCGTTTTTTGATGGATTTATCAATTTAATTATGTAAGATTGCATAGGTTTCAAGATTCTAATATATTTTATCAATCGTGTAAATTGATTCAATTCATCAACGACTATAGCTTTAACAAATAAAAATTCTTTTTTATATTATTTTTTTTTATCAATTGAAAAATTATTAATTTGTTTGTTCTGCACGTTTTAAAAGATTAAATTGACTTTTATTAACTTAACATTTGAATAGTTATAAAAATTTAACTTTTCAGACTTCACAAGGTCTCCTCTTGCTTCCTTGAGTTTTGTAATTTTCTAAAGAATTTGCCGAGTAAAAATCTCTTGTTCTTCAAAATCTTTTAGGAAATAACAAGTCAAAACTAAAAAAGAAATTAGAGGCTTAAAACTAAAATAAGAAAAAAAATTTGAAATTTTAACTCAAACTTTCTATCGAGTAGCTTTACGAATATCTGCAGCGGTTACACGCTTACGCTTGTCTGCTTTGGTTATTTTAATTGCTTCTTTCGTCGCATTTGCTGCTTCTTTCTCTAAATACCCTATTAATTTATCAAGGGCGTCAGCAGCTACTAGATTAGCACCTTCCTTTTTCATTAATCTTCGAATTGGTGCTTTAGCGATATAACCTTCAGATTTTTTTGCAGGAGCGCTCTTTTTGGCCATTTTTTATTCCTCCACTATTTTTTTTTTGGTATTTAAAATGTTTTAATATAGATTAATAATTAATAATAACTACGAATTTCTATTATATAAATATTATGGTTCGGAACAATAGTTTATGGAAATCAAATTAACTAATTTTATTGGATCTAAAATTTGCTAAAAATTATCTGAGCGACAAAATACCCCTTTTGAATAAAATTTTTATTTTTTATTAAATAGGGAATAAAAAATCTTTGATTGTTAAAATTCACTCGAAAGCCATTCTCACATAATTCTCCTATTTTTTACGCAAAAAATAAAACCATTATTAAGGTTTTAATATAATGAAAAAATTGAAACTCGACTTTTATTATTATATTAACACTTGAATTTTACACAAGCATTTCTTAAACTTTGAAGGCTTATTTATAAAAGAATTTGGTCAATTCGTCTCTGTTGGAGTTTTACTAAGTTATCTGCGATAATTTTTTTTATTTTTTTTAAAAATGTATAAATTAAAATAAAAGTTCTAAAATTAGATATGTAATACGAATTAAAAAGGATCAAGATTTAGCTCTTGAATTCATTTAGTCGCGAAAACATAAAACTTGAAGAATCTGACATTGAATTTGCCTTACAGTCATTAGGATTTACGAAAAATGATTCGAAGGTTTTGTTAGCTCTTGCAAAATATAAAATATTGAGCCCGGCAGATATAGCAAAATTTTCTGATGTTGACCGTGCTAGGGTATATGATAGTCTTAATCGGTTAATTGAAAAAGGGTTTATCCAAAAAGAACCAGTAAAAAGGGGCGCAAATTATCAAGTGATCCCCATTAGTAGGGTTTTTAAAACGCTTAGAGACAATTTTAAGAAAAAAATTGACGATACTATAACTATCGAAAAAGCAATTGCAGAATTGGAAATTGACAAGGAAGAAGTTGAGCCAAGGGTATGGGCGATAAATTCAAGGGATAAAATTAGAAAGAAAATAAAAGATTTAATTAGTACTTCTCAAAACCGAATATATTTCATTATGACACCTGATTTATTGATTAAAGAATTAGGAGGTCACGAGTGGATATTAAAAGAAATCTGGTCTAAAAAATTCTCATCAGACATGGAAATCGTAATTGCCTTTAAATACTTCGAAGAACTTAAGGAAGAAATCAAAAAGCTATTAAAAATTTCTGTAAAAATCCATTCAATCGAGGGTGATAATGTCATTCCGTTCGGATTGTTAATCGCAGATTATGGATTTTTGTTAACTACTTTAGATCAGGTAAAGGAAGCTCCGGAATACACATCTGGTTTATGGTTGGAAAATGGAAAACAGAGTCAAATAATAGGCTACGAGCATTTATTTAGACACTTTATTAGCTCAGAAACGAAAGAAATAAAGTTAACTCCAGTAAAAGTACCATATCCCGTTTAGTATATTTTAGATAAATCGAATACTCAAACAAAAATTACGTTAGTTTAATAGAATTAGAACGGAAAAGCAAAAATAAAATTAAGTTTAAATTAAAGTGTTATATGATAAACATATTGATAAAAAGTCATAGGGGACAAAAACTATGTGGTATTATAATTTTTTAGTGAAAGTTAGAGGAGGCTGATAGTAATTTCATACCGAGGTAAAGTTATACTCTGTGGTAACCCTGCTGTAGGAAAAACAAGTTTGTTAGCTCGATATGTAGATGGCAAATTTCACGAGGATTACGCACAAACGATAGGCGCTAATTTCCTGATAAAAGAAATTGATTTAAGTAAGATAGTTGATAAATTAGACTTAGATAAACCTGAATTGAAGCAGGATATTAAGGAAAAGGGATTTAAGTTGTACTTTTGGGATCTTGGTGG
>SOKP01000243.1 GCA_004375715.1 Promethearchaeota archaeon
AAAATATATAATCATCGATAAATGGTAGAGTTTTGAACCCCATCTTCGCTATTTTTTTTCGCTCAAATTAATTTAACCTCATTTAAATCTGAATCTGAAAGTATTTTTTTTATTCTAAATCGTGAAATAATTGAATATCAAGATAAAGAGCACATCGCTTTTTCTCGTTTCTTACACCTTTACTTCTGGCTTTTAAAGTATTTCTTACTATTAAGTATCAATTAAAGCGGTTGTCTTCTACAAGCAAATCTTTTTAAGCAAAAAAGTTAATTTATACACTAACTATTTAGAAATCTAAGAAAAGAGAGTAATAAAAAAAAATGACAATTTTAGACAGAAAAAAAATTCGACCTGATATTCTCAAAATCCAAGATGATTCATTTAAAGAACAAATGAAATTCGTGCTTCAATTTATAGGCCTCGAAGAAAACAAACAATTTAATTTTCAAAAAATCTATGCGAAACTTCTCGATTTAAACGAACTTTTCTTTAAAAAAAAAGCTGGAATGTTTGAGCTCCATGATAAATTAACTGCCGAGGAAAGGACTTTTTTAACAGGATTATTACGTTATGCGATGGAACATGCAGCAATGCAAGAATTAGAAAACGATCCCATTCCGAAGGAAATTACGATCAAGTCTATAACGGTTGATAAAATTCCCGCTGATTGGATTATTCCATCAAATCCAATAGAAGATCGTGTAATTTTATATCTTCATGGGGGTGGATGGGTAATTGGTTCTCCATTAACTCACAGGGCGTTAAATTCAACTATTGCTGAGGCTACTAATTTGAAAATTCTTAGTATTGATTATCGCCTTGCCCCAGAACATCCATTCCCCGCACCGCTAGATGATTGTGTAAGCGCATACAAATGGTTATTGTCAAATGGATTAAAAAGTGACCATATAATCATCGCTGGAGATTCTGCTGGAGGGAATCTAACCCTAACCACTCTTCTAAAATTAAAAGATCAGGGAATTGATTTACCTGCTGGGGCGATTTGCTTATCACCTGCTACAGACATAACTTTAGCTGACGATTCCTATTTTAAAAACGCTGAAACTGATCCTATATTGGCAGATATCGGAGCTTTTTGGTGGAATGTCGTCTATCTTGCTGGAGAGGACCCTCACAATCCATACATATCGCCGTTGTTTGGGAATTTAAAGGGATTACCTCCAATATTAATTCAAGCAAGCACATGTGAAATACTTTATAGTGATGCTACTCGCTTTGTTGAAAAAGCTAAGAAGGCAGGAGTAAACGCAATATTACAATCATGGGACGATATGATGCATGTATTTCAAGGAACAAGATTTGAACTTCTTCCGGAAGCTAAAGATGCCATTAGTAAGATAGCTGACTTCACTAACCAACTATTCAAAACTTAAATCTACAAAATTTTTTAACTTTTTTAAATGTGGTTATGAAGTAACTGAGAGATTATTTGGTTTTTTGTTCCTGATAATTGAGTATTGGACTCCTAATTTCTTTTAAAGATACATATTCAAAATTATATTATTAGAATAAAAAACAAAAAAGTAGAAAATATGAATCAACCTTCAAAAATACTTAATTTATCCACCTTGAAATCAATACTTCTTGTGTTTGGAGCATATACATTTAGCTATTGTTTGGGTCTCATATTTCACGAAACTGGACACGCTCTCGCTTACACAATAGTAGGAGTTACTGACATAGAAATACACGTTCATCCCTTTGCATTATCTTATTGTTCTCATGGCTATCGTCCCACAGAAGTACTGCCATTTACGGGGAGCATGGGACCACTTTTTAATGTAGTCTGTGCAACTATTGTCTCTCTCTCTTTATGGCGCATACGGAATCCTAAACTCTTACCTCTATTAATGTGGGCTGGAACAGCATACATTGCTGAAGGTGTAGCTATGTTTATTGATATAGCGGGATTACCCATTTTAACCGATTGGGGGAAAGTAATCATTATCGGAGGTGTATCACCAGTTATCATAGGAATTATGGGTAGCGTCTTTATAATTATTGGGAGTGTATTTATGCTCCTCCTATTGCCTTTAGAAAACGTTTCTCATCGTGATTTATTCTGGAAAAGGTATCTAATAACAACATCCATATCATTTTATTTCCTATTATCAGTCATTTATACCTCAATATTTGCTTTATTTGTGTTGGATAATAGGTTAATTGCCTTCTTTTCTACAATTGTATTCAACCTTTTGCTTACAGCTATATATAAACCCATTTTCCCCTTTTTAGATCGATTATCCCATACAGAAACTACTCCAATAAGCAGATCCGCAATTATTATCACTCTTGGATCAGCTCTTGGTATTATAATCATTGTTTTAGTCTTTTTTTAATAAAAAAGATTTAAGGGAATTTTTGATAAAAATGTAAAATTTATATTTATT
>SOKP01000186.1 GCA_004375715.1 Promethearchaeota archaeon
GAATATTACTTTATAATTCATGGGATTTATCGTAAAATTTAATTGGATATTAATTAATCCGTTTTTTCTTTATATATAAAACTATGGAGCAAACAAATGCTAATACTAAACCTATCGTCGAAACGATAGCAATAATCGGTAAACTTTCCAATGAAATGTCAACAATGACTACATTACCGCTTGTATATAACTTAAAAGAACTCAAAATCCCATTAGTATTATAGACTGCGATAAAATAAACCGTTTCTGTAGGTTCGTTATGATGGATGGAGTCTTTAGTAATTTGTACATTTAAAGTTGGTAATACCCGATTATCGACGTCGTAAATCTCACCTAAAGGTATTTCCCCTAAATATTCACCAACGGGAACAGGAAGCCAAAAAGGAATAAACGGTAATGTATTTGTAAAATTGAAGCCGCTAGGATATAGAATTGGGTTTTTTAGATACAAGATTTTAGAGTTGTTATCTTGCGCACCCCAATTATCCTCAACCCTCCACATCCATATACTAAATAAAGCTGATAGCGTTGTAGAGTTTTCTTCCACCATATTTAATCTCCATTTCATTCTTCTGTTCGTACTTAAGTTTTCAAATATTCCCGCGTCGTTCCAAAATTCTCCAAACAACTCATCCATTTTGTTATCATCACAAAAATGGCAATTCCAAATTAACTCATCGTTAGTTTTAATTCCATTTTGATAACCAACAGCATGTACATTTGATGAGAATCCTGACATGAGAAGAAATAGGAGCACTATACTGATATACATGTCTCCTTTTTTAACTTTCATCAGAGTTTTCCCTCATCAGTTTTTAGTCTTTTAACCAGAAAATACCTCGTTAGGCTATATAATAACACGAATAGAAAAAAGGTACCTACAAAATTATAGGGAAACAAGGGATAAGTTAAAAACCATACACCTACAAAAATAATATCGAAAAAATTGAAGAAAAAGAAACTTGGTTTTATGTAATCTATCAATTTCGCACTTCTTGGAAGATTAAAGATTGTTATAATCAGCAAGGGAGTTAGATTTAACAGGTGGTGGTCCCAACTATCAAAATACGTGAGGAGCATGATTATCATTCCAATTGTATAACCATATAAAATATAATTCGTATCCCGCCTTCTCAATATGTAAGAAAAAAATCCTATTCCCCCAACGAATCCAACTAAGACTATCAACACGATTAACTGATTGAATGGTATATTGAAGAAATAACAGAAATTCGTCACTAGCTTTGTCAGGCTGAAAGAAAAATTTAATGCAAGAGGATTGCTTCCCGTAAAGTTAGTGGATAGGAAATCGCTCCACAGCTTAGGGTAAACCGCGAAAAGTGCAAAGTTCAATAAGACGGGTATTAAAACTCCAATCAATCTTACTGCACTAGTTGAAAAGTCGATTTTTAACTTTCTTGTACTAATATCAAAATGA
Source organism: Promethearchaeota archaeon (assembly GCA_004375715.1). Classification (GTDB taxonomy): domain Archaea; phylum Asgardarchaeota; class Lokiarchaeia; order Sigyniarchaeales; family SOKP01; genus SOKP01. Next base: position 1,439 of record SOKP01000186.1, read on the forward strand.
ATTACTAATAAAAATGGAATTAGAAAGAATGCAGTTGGTTTAATTATAATACTGATTCCTAATATAATGCTTCCAAGTAGTTGCCATTTTATTTTTTTGTAGAATAGAAAAATCAATAACGAAGCTAAGATTGTAAATGTAATGAATAAATTAATTTGTCCATAAATATAATTAAGGATATGAGGTACTCCCATTAAATATAAACTAATGTATAGAATTATACGTTTATCGTTAGTTTCGTGATCTTGGCCTCGAATTGCTTTTATGATTTTATACATCATCAAAGAAATTAGAATGTTCAAGACAAAATTGAGAACATTAAAAGCAATAAAGGCTAGACCAAAATCCAAAAAAGAAAACGGAATAAAAATTAATGCAGATAAAGGAAAATACCTGAAATCCCATAGATAATTGGCTTGATTATACAGATTTTCAATATCTGTGAGAAAAATCCTCCCTGATTCATAAAAAATTACAAAATCATTTTTTTGGTATAAAAAGAAGAAAAATAAAATTATAGACAAAAGAACGTAAAATAGTTGAACTATAATAGCATATCGGAAGATCCTCTCATTCCAGAATTCTTTTAATTTATTAAATACTCGATTGAATAAAACTTTCAATGTCATTCAATATTTGTATAACTCTTATATTATAAGATTTAGAATTTGTCCATAACAATTAAATTTTTTAAATTCGAAAAAATAACTAAATATATATCATTTCTTAATGAATAAAATTGGTTTCTAAAGAATGAAATTATTAAGCACTCCAGAAGAAAGGTTTGAAAACCTTCCTGATTTTACGTTTAACCCACATTTTATAAAAGTAGATGGAATAAAAATCCATTATTTAGACGAAGGTAACAAACAAGCAGAAGTCATTTTACTTATGCATGGTGAACCATCGTGGAGTTTTTTGTATAGACATATGATTCCTATTCTGGTTAAAGCAGGATTTAGAATTTTAGC
>SOKP01000138.1 GCA_004375715.1 Promethearchaeota archaeon
AATAGATTTTCCTGTGGCCATAAACCCGATTAAAGCAATAGAATCTTTAAGCATCTATCCAAACACTATTCTAATAATATTTTCTTCATTTAAACGAAAAAAAGAATATTATCAGTTATTTCATTGAAAAACCGTGTGTTTCCAATACACGATTCTCTAATCCGATATAATTTCCGTTTATATAGGCAAAACAATTAAATTTTTCAGGATCTAATCTATTATTTATGACAAACTTTTCATCAGAATGAGTTGCTACCACTTCACCAAAATAACAAACATGAGAACCAAGCTCAACTCTTTTTATAACTTTGCATTCCATGTTCCAGGGAAATTCCTTAACCATCGGGACTTTCACCACTACTCCTTGTTCTTTGGTTAGGTTCAATTCATTCCATTTATTCACATCTCTTCCCGACCTCGTCCCACAGTAATCCATTTCTTTCAATTGGTCTTTAGTAGGGTAGTTAATGACAAACTCTCCATGTTTTTCGATTAATCCATAGGAATACCTTTTTGGGTTTATGGATATTGCGATAATTGGAGGTTTTAAGCATACTTTACCTACATATGCGAGAGTGATTAAGTTTGCTTCTTCGCCAATTCCTACAGATATAACTGCGGCAGGCATAGGAAATGTCGTAATTCCCGTGTTAAGAGAAATTTTTTTCATTTTTTAAATCCATCCTTTTGTAGTATTCTTTGGTTATCTGATTAATTATATATTAATTTTATTCTTAAACTTATTAATAGTTATAAATTTAATAATTATTGTAATAATATGCTAAATAACCCGATTATAGGAGCACGTACTAATATTCTGTGCGTAATAGGGCACCCCATCGAGCATAGTATGAGCCCGGTTATGCATAATGCGGCACTTAATGATCTGTCCTTAGATTACATTTATTTAGCTTTTGACATACCTCCTAATGATCTGGAGAAAGCAATATTAGGCTTTAAAAAAAGTAATATGAAAGGTATAAATGTGACAATTCCTCATAAAGAAGCAATAATCCATTATTTAGACGAACTTGATCCTCTCTCAAAACAAATTGGAGCAGTCAATACCATTAAAAATGAAGGAGGTGTGCTGTTAGGCAGAAATACAGACGCACTTGGAGCCAAACAAGCATTATTAGATGGTGGATTCAAAATCGAAGGGAAAAAAGCATTAATATTGGGCGCAGGTGGGGCTGCTAGGGCAATTAGTTTTGCTTTGTCCGAAAAAATGGGCGAAATATTTATCAGTAATAGAACGGAAGAGAAGGCAATTAAGTTAGCTAAAGAATTACAGGATAAGACAAAGATAAAAGCGACAGGTAAGGACATGAGCGAAAAGACTTTGAGATCCTTAGCATATTCTGTTGATATACTCATAAACACAACTCCGATTGGAATGTATCCCAAGATTGATATTTCACCAATATCTAAAGATTTACTCAATGAAAACTTATTTATTTTTGATATCATATACAACCCTCTCCAGACTCGATTACTAAAGGATGCGAAAAAAATTGGTTCTAAAACCCTTAACGGATTGGATATGTTTGTTAATCAAGGAGCTATAGCATTTGAGTGGTGGACAGGTAAAAAACCGAATGTTAAATTAATGAAAGAAATAATTATTGAAGAACTAGGTAATAAATGATGACGCAAAAAAAAATCACAATTATTGGTGGTTCTGGTGGTATGGGTAAGGTTTTTGGAAGATACTTTAAACGCCATGGTTTTGATGTTACAATACATGCTCGTAATAAGGAAAGACTAAAGGCTGTAGCTACTGAAATAGGTGTAAATTATGATTCCTCCCTTGAAAGGAGCCTAAAACAAGCAGATGTTGTAATGGTAACTATTCCAATTAAATCTACTCCCGAAATAATTACAAAGATTGGACCTTATTTGAAGGAAAATGCCTTAATCTTTGATATTACATCAATAAAGAAAGCAGTATTTGAAGCCTTAGAAGATTTAAAAAATACATTTCCTGTAAATTGCATTTCGTTACATCCTATGTTTGGTCCTGGTATTAAGGACATGAAAAATTATGTTATAATAGTGCTAAAAATAGGAGGAACTGACAAATACGACATAATTATAAATGATCTCTTAGATCTGTTCAGATCAGATGGATTAATCCTTACCGAAACTTCACCAGATATTCACGATAAAAGGGTAGCCCTTACCTTGGGCGTGCCACATATGTTGAACATTCTTTTTTTAAATCTTCTTAAGAATGCAAACGAACCACTGAACGAATTAACTAAATATACTGGAACGACTTTCTTACTTCAAAAAGTATTTGCTGAGAGTATTATCCAGAGAGAAATGGAAATGTTTGGTGAGATTCAGATGGAAAATCAACAATTCCTTACAATTTTAGAAATGTTTGAAAAATTAGTAAATAAGTATAAGAAATTAATCGAAAATAAAGATATGAAAGGTTTTAGTGAGATATTTTCTCAAGGATTAGATTATTCCAAAGAAGATAATCATTTTGAGCGTTCTTATAACTATTTTTATGAATTTATGAAGATTTTAAAAGGAAAATAGAAAAAATAGAAATAATTTTAGTTAATTTTAGTTCCACAGAATGCGCAAAATTTCAATCCTTCTCTCTCGCCGATTTTCACGGCACAATTAGAGCAGAATTTCGACTCAACAGCAACTTGAGCGTTGTTTTCTACGTAATTTTCTGCTTCTTGGTAGTTATTTATCTGCGATGGTTTTGAATTAAGAACACTATCATTTTGTATATTAGAGATCGGTTGGCAAATCGATTTACAGTGAACGCAACGATTTGGTTCTTTTTCGTAGTAGATTGCGAGATAGATAAGAACGAAAATTCCTGCTGATAAGATACATAATATGATTATTAAACATAAATTTATATCCTCTCTTACTGTGAGAACATTCATTTTACAATTCGGACAATACTTAGATGCCATATAATTTACCTTTTTTATTATGTTTTAATTAAAACATAAATTTGATAAATAATAAAAAATCGGGAGTCCAGTTTTTAGACGATTGTTTTGGGACAAAAATATATCGAAAATAAAATTCGTGGAGTTAAAAATACTTTAGTTAAAAGATAATTAAATGAATCTTGTGGTGAGGGTTCAACCACGGAAAATTTAACATCCTTTCAAGTTTATAGCACAGGAAATTTTGGTGTACTTAATATCTTGGTTGATAAGATATGGGTAAACAATGACAAAATTTATTTTAGAGTAAGAAAAATAATTACAAGTAAAGATAATTACTTAAAAAAAGAAAAATATCCCAATATTTATTCTATTCATCAAGAGGATGTATTTAGCATAAGATGTAGATTATACCTATGAAAATCCATTTTCTAAACTTTTGATCCACAATGGGCACAAAACTTTGCTAGCTCGTTTATTAGTAGCTCGCCACAATATGAGCAATACTTAAGTTTTGAAGTTTCGTCAGCTTTAACCTTTATATCACTGTTAATATCGCTAATATACGGTTTTTGATTTTCAGCTTGAACATAAGTTGACGATTGAACACTCTTGTATGATTTCAACGATATTTGCGTGTGACAGTGAATACAACGACTCTCAGGTTTATTATAATATATTATTAAATATATTATTAACCCGATTCCCCCAGTAAAAATCAATAAAATTATCATAAGTGGCCAATTTAACGCCTCTCTTACTAACAATACATTTTGTTTGCAATTAGGGCAATATCCTACTCGATTTCTTGTTGACATAATTTATCTTAAATAATTTTTAGGCTTCAAATTTTTAAAGATATATTAAGATAATGTAAAAAATAACCACTTTAAAATTTTTACCGCTGATATCTTTAAATTCTAAAAAGTTGTTAAATAGAATAATTCAGGTAAAATAATTTGATAAAACTTCTTAACAACCTAAAACTTAGAATTGTTACGCTTCGTATTATGTAATGCAAAATAGACATATTTTTACAATTAATTTTTATAGATTCAAATAATAGAAATACATGATGGTGTAGCACTATGGTTGAAAAACTATTCATAATTTTAGACGGAATTGACGGTGTTGGAACTACGACACACAGCAAACTATTAGCGGGATTTTTATCCTTAAAAGGTTTAAAAACATATTTAACCCAAGAACCCTCAAGTAGCGAAATTGGGAAGTTATTAAGAATATATTTAAAAGACAAAAGAATTCCTGCTTCTACTGATGCTCTACTATTTGCTGCTGATAGAGTTCTTCATTATAAAAACGAAATAAAAAAAAAATTAGAAGAAGGTTATATAGTAATATCGGATAGATATATAGAATCCTCGATTGCTTACCAATCAAGTCAAACCGATGAAATTACCATCGAATGGATAGAAACTTTAAATTTATTTGCTGGTGAACCCGATCTTACAATAATATTGGATATAGATCCCAAAATTTCATTATCAAGAAAAAATCAAGAATTTTTAGAGAAATTCGAAGACACTTCATTACTAGATAAAGTAAGACGAGTTTATCTTACTCGTGCTGAAAAATTAGGATATTCCGTAATAGATACCAACAATATTATCGAATTAGTCCAAACTGAGATTCAAATAATCGTTCTGAATAAATTAAAAGAAAAAGGATTTGTTGTTAAATAATCAAGAAAGTAAGTGTGAAATGAAATGAGTCATACAATCGCTGAAAAGATTTTAAAAGAGCATTCAAGTCTTAAAGAAATTTCTCCTGGGCAATTTGTAGATTGCGATATAGATATGATAATGGTGCACGAACAATTGGGTGGAAGAATTCATCTAGAATATAATAAACTTGGAATAGACTATATTTGGGATCCGGACAAGGTTTTTTTCATACTGGATCATTGGGTGCCTCCTCCAACGATTTCCTCAGCTCAAATGCACCAGGACGCAAGAAAATTTGCTGAAAAATATAAAATCACTCATAATTATGGGCACCAGCTAGATAAAGGAATATGTCATCAAGTATTACCCGAAATGGGTTTTGCAAGGCCGGGTATGTTAATTGTTGGTTCTGATAGTCATACGACAACCTATGGGGCTTTTAACTGCCTTTCGACAGGGATAGGTGCTACCGATGTTTCTGTGGTGTTTGCTACTGGTAAATTGTGGTTCAAAGTTCCTGAATCAATAAAGATTAATTTACGTGGACACTTTGAAAAAGGAGTAATGGCTAAAGATTTTATATTGTCGCTGATCGGAGATATCTCCACTAAGGGAGCCCTATACAAATCTTTGGAATTTCATGGAGATGGTGCTAAAAATCTATCAATAGATTCGAGAATGACAATCACTAATATGGTCGTAGAAGCTGGCGCTAAATTCGGGATTTTTCTCCCAGACGATAGGTTGAAAGAATGGTTAGCAAAACGAACAAGTAAACAATATAGGAATGTTGTTCCAGACGAAAAAGCGGAATATGAACAAGAATTAAGTTATGAATTATCAGAAATTACTCCAACGGTTGCAAAACCCTCCAATCCAGGAAATATAGCTAAAGTTGAAGAAATTGAAGGGATTGAAATAGATCAAGCTTTTTTAGGAAGTTGTACTAATGGTAGAATAGAAGATTTAAGAATAGCAGCTAAAATTTTAGAGGGAAACAAAATTCACCCTAAGGTTCGAATGATAGTAACTCCTGCCTCAAAAGAAATTTACTTACAAGCCTTAAAAGAGGGATTATTAGAAATTTTTTTACGGGCTAATGCTATAGTTACTAATTCGACTTGTGGTGCGTGTATTGGGGGCCACTTAGGGGTTTTAGGTCCTGATGAAGTATGTATTAGCAGCACAAATCGTAATTTTAAAGGTAGAATGGGTGATCCAACTTCAGAAATTTATTTGGCATCACCAGCTACAGTCGCAGCGTCAGCAATAAATGGAAGTATAAAAGATCCACGAGGTTTGATCTAATTATGGATTTAATCAAAGGATATGCTTATATTCTGGGTGATGACATTAGCACTGACGATATCGTTCCAAGTCATACTCTGACTATGAGAGATTCTAATGAGATGGTTAAACACACTTTAGAATTCATAGACCCGTATTTTTCCAAAAATGTTGACAGAGGAAATATCATTTTCGCTGGAGAAAACTTTGGAACGGGTAGTTCCCGCGAAGAAGCTGTCCATGTCTTTAAGCTTTTAGGTGTTAAGGCTGTTGTTGCTAGATCTTTTGCTAGAATATATTTTAGAAATCTTATAAATAACGGTATACCGGCTATTAGTTTGAATTGGGACTTAAACCAAGTTGCTAAAGAGGATGTAATAGAAATATCATTACTAAAAGGGCTTATTATTAACAAATCACAAAACTCTACATTTAACTTTGAAAAAATTCCCGAATTTTTAATGGATATATTGGAGAACGGTGGTGTAATTAACCAACTAAAAAAAATTCTTAAATAACCACTATTTTATTAGACTTTCTATTTCTTTTTGAATAGTATCAATTCTTTTTTTAGCTTTAATAAGTATCTGAGTCTTTCCATATTTGGAAAACCACTTTTCAAACCTCTGTTCTATCGAAACATCCTTTGTACCAGCTATATGTTTATCAGCAAGACAAATGATCTTTTCTTCAAGAGTTAATGGCAGATAATCTCTTTCTGGTAACCCCACTTGTTTGGCATCTTCTTTATCTAATCCTCCTAAGATATGAGTTTCGCAAATTCTCGAGAGACGCTTTGAAAATCCTCTTTCTTTTAGGATATTAGCTCCAATTATACTATGTTTGAAATCATGGGTTTTAGATCTACCAATATCGTGTAATATACCTCCAATTTCAATTAAATCTTTATCAATGTCTTTACCATCTATTTTTTCTGCAATTTCTAACGCTTTTTCCGCTACTTTCAAAGAATGACGCCTTACATGATAAGAAACTTTTAAAATTTTTAATAAGTCAAAAGCAAAATCGCTGTTAGGTAGGGTTTCTTCACTTGCCATTAATCTTTAAGAATTAATTATTCACTTTAAGGTTTAGTTATTCAATTGACCATTATATGTAATTCAACTAATAGAAAATAGTATTGATGATTTCAAGAAAAATGACATTTTTTAATAAACTTCTTCATATGGTCCGCTGATAAAACCTCCTAATAAACCACCAATAACAGCGCCTAAAATAGCGCTTAAAATTCCGCCGACTGTAACAAAAAGCTGAGCTCCTTGAAACAGAGCCATTAAATCTTCTCCAGAGATAACGCTTAATAACATCCAAATTAAAAATCCAATTATAATTACTAAGCTACTTGCGATAACCCCTCTTTTTATACCTTTAGAAATAGTACCGCTCACATAACCAATAAAAATACAAGCTAAAACCTGTGGGGCAAAAAATTTAGTGATGGAAGGAGTTCCGGTAAAAAAAGCAAGTAAATCAAATTTAAAGTTCGCTCCTATTTGTAAAATGATTACTTTTAATACATCAGTTTGTAAATAATTCTCTATTTGAATAATAGTGGCTTCCATATTAAAAAAGAAAACTGTGAAAAAGCTAAACACTAAACCAACAATTATACCTAGCACTAACCGATACGAAACCATTTTCAATTACCTCGTTAGAATTATTAGAGAAGAATAATAAACTAAATAATTGTGATGTATTAAATCTTTAGTTATAAGAGAATTAAAGGAATGCTTTTAATAAAATATTAAAATTATGACGTTTTATTTAATTTATCACGATTATATTTGATATACTAAATCGCTTATTTTAGGGTATTTATTTTGGCTAAAAAAAAGAAAAAAATTGATTCCAACGAGGATTCTGAAGTAGAAAAAGAGAATATTAACACCTCAGATTTAGAAAAAGAATTCCAAAAAGAATTTGAGGAAGATTTTGAAGATGAGCTGGATTTAGAAGAGGAACTCAATTTACTCGATACAGATGATATGGACGCTGATGTCGGAGAGATCGAAAAAATTGTCGATAAAGATGAAGAAAAAAAACAATTATACCTAAGCTGCGGTATCCACATTGGAACTAAGTTATTATCTGGTGATGCGAGGCGATTTATTTATAGACAAACTAATTACGGGTTGTACGTAATAGATCTAACTCAAACCGACGAACGCCTTCTCACTGCTGCTAAATTTCTTAGTAAATATGTGGAAGAAGGTAGCGATAAAGTAATAGTCTCATCCGTTAGAAGGTACGGAAAAGAACCGGTGAAACAATTTTGTAAAGTGCTCGGGTGTCGGGCAATTACCGAACGTTTTATCCCTGGATCATTAACAAATCCTATGATAGACGATTACATTAAAGACGCATCGGTTGTAGTCATCGTTGATCCTCACGCTGATAAAGTGATCTTAAGAGAAGCAAAATTAGCTCGAATTCCTGTAGTGTCATTGTTTGATACTGACGATATCCTTGACGGCATAGACCTCGCAATTCCCGCAAATAATCGAGGGAAAAAAGCGTTAGGACTCGCCTTTTGGTTTATGGCAAGACAGATTTTGCTGGAATTGGGTAAAATTTCAAGTGAAGACGATTTTCCTTACACATTGGAAGAATTCACCTCAAAAATCGTACC
>SOKP01000294.1 GCA_004375715.1 Promethearchaeota archaeon
AATATACGAAAAGATAAAAGACGACCTTCCAGAACAATTAAGAAAAGACATCGAGAAATATGGCTTGGATAACTTTGAGTTTGAAATATTAGATGTAGCCTATAGCCAAGAAGAGTTAGATAGAAAACACAAAGAACTTATAAAGAAAGGTAATTCTCTGGAACCTCGTGGATACAACATACCAGAAGAGTTGGAATAACACTAAGAAAAAATACTTTGGGAGTAATGTTTTTTAAAGATTTAAAAATAAATGTGTAGTGTGAAAACTATATAACCAATTCTATAAACTTTTTCTTTTTTAGCCTTTTTTTCCTTGTTTTTCTGAATGAGGTCCCAATAATACTCAATCATAATTCATCCCACGATTTGCTTGATGACATCGAAATTACCTGTTGACTGAACTTTTTGCTTGCCCTCTACAAAATAAAACTGCACATCTTTACAAAACCTTCAATATTAGATTATGAATTTGGTTCTATTTAAAGTAAAATTTAGAGTCTTTAAAATAACTTCACGTTATAATACGGATAATCGTCCTTGTCGAACTTTACTTTGTCTTCTTCTCTTAAGCGTTGGAGGATGGATTTAAATTCTTCTAGGTTTCCGTTATATCTTACTTTTTTGAGTAGGGTTATGGGACTGATATATTTTCCCTTCTTTTTGGCTACAATCTGCAGTATTTTCTGTTCTAGCTCTGGAGCTGTGTAATCTTTTTTTATTATTGGACCTTTAGACCTTAAATATCTCCGCCAGACTAAAACGAAAGGTATTCCAAAAACGCAGGTCATAGCGATGAGAAAGATGTTAATAAATAACGAAAATTCTTTTAGTACTATAACTACCAATGCCAAAAGGAAGTTAGTGGTAGTAACTTGTATAAGAATATTAAACCCGATTAATCCTAATAGAAATAAAGTGAAGAAAAAAGAATAGATAACAAGAGATTTTGTTTCGCGTGCTATATATATCAAAATTTTGCTTCATTTCCTACAATGAATTTCTTATTAAATTATACTATGTTGTTAAAAGTTAATAAAGTATATTTTTTTTTAACCCCAAAATAAAGAAGTATTCACTCAGAACGGGTGGTAAAAATCAATATACTACAGTCCAGATGTTAAAGGGACTGGCTTACTAATTTTGTAACATAACTATTTAAAATTACTTTTTCTTACGCTTTTTCTTATAAAAATAAATGTTAAAAAAAAGAACGATAACAAAATCAACTTATAGGAATAACCTGAGATTACGAATGGCTCGTCTTCAGTAACATATTATATATCTCTAAGAAAAAATTCCTTGCGAGTAATGTTTTTTAAGGAACAAAGTCCAATTATAGCTTATAAGACAAATTTAACTAGATCTTAGTTATGTCTACTTCTAAACCGATCGTCGAGTTAAATCAGAGTGGAGTTGAAGCAACTTAAAAATGACAGAAAAATCGGATAAAACTGATATCGAACCAAGTGAGTTACAATTTTTAAAGGATATGGGTTGGTATGAGACCGAAGAGGAATTAGAGTTACTGATCTCGGATTCTTCACTTGACTTAGAACGGATGCCTAGGTATTTTGAAGACCCTCCGCTTAATTATAGTTCCTTTCTAGGTAAAATGGATCTATATAGAAGTTTTATCATTCAAAACACACACATTATTGGTTTCTATCTAAATCTAGATGATAATATCCCATCTTCCATCAAAAACCTCAAGAAATTAAAAATGCTCGTACTAGCAGGTTCTGAAGGTTATAATGGTTCTGAATCGTTAGAAAAAAAATATGATCTTGACGATATTTTTGCTAAAATAGCCCCGCTCTTAAATTTGCGGTATCTCTCTGTTATCAATTCTCGAATGCGAGAAATTCCTAATTTAACCAAGACATTTCCAAAATTAATATATCTCTCTGTTATCAATTCTCGAATGGTTGAAATTCCTAATTTAACCAAGATGTTTCCGAAGTTAATACATTTATACTTGGGGGGTGCTCATTTAAATAGCACTCCTAAGTGGCTGTTTAAATACGCCCAAAAACATAATTCTCGTAGGTATAAACGAGAAGGAGTGATTGAGGAGGAAGCAGAAATTTTAGGGCTCTTAGAATTGATCTCTACCCCATTTTGGGGATACAAATTTGACGATGGGAAGCTTGAGATAGATGCAGATGGAGAGGGAGGTTGTAATGCTTGGCCTACAGGATATCGTATCAATGATTTGGGACATGTCATAGAATTGAACTTGGGATATTCAAACATTAATAATATTAATTACTACGCATTGAGTTATTTTCCAGAAGAAGTTTGCAGATTGACTCATCTGGAGAGGTTATGTGTCTGTAATGGTATTTTTTCTAAAGAATATGGGATTCATCCTCCATGGAATAACCAAAAAGCAGACGCAGAGATACCGGAAGCAATAATTAATCTTACAAAATTACGCCAATTTTGGTCAAACGCAAAATTTTCAAATTCATTATTACCATTCTTAAAATCTTTAGAAAAGTTTGAAACCGACTTAGAATTTTACGATTAAACTAAAAATATTGGTATTTTTCGAAAAAATTCCTTGCGAGTAATGTTTTTTAAGGAGCAAAGTCCAATAATAGCTTACAAGACAAAAACAATTAAATTCGAAAACTAGAAAATGACAGAAAAATCGGGTAAAGCTGATATAGAGCCAAGTGAGTTAAAATTTTTAAAGGATTTGGGTTGGTATGAGACCGAGGATGAATTAGAGTCACTGTTCTCAGACCCTTTTAATTCTTTTGACTTAGAACGTATATCTGAGTTGTATTCCCCTAACGAGGGACCACTTGATTTTGGTTATCTAATGTTTACAGATTTGGAGGACGCTTCGTTAATCTTTCAAAAAAAACATATTTTAGGATTGAATCTGAGTTTAGAAAGTACAATACCATCTTCCATCAAAAACCTCAAAAAATTAAAAATGCTCCTGTTAAAAGATTATGAAACTTCTAAATCGTCAGAAAAAAATTATGATGACGACGATATTTTTGCTAAAATAGCCCCGCTCTCAAATTTAAGGTATCTTCGCTTCATAAATACTCAAATTCGCGAAATTCCGAATTTAGCCAAGATGTTTCCGAAGTTAAGACACTTTACTTTGGATGGAACTAATTTACAAACTACTCCTATATGGTTGTTTAAATTTGTCCAAAAACATTACTCATCTCGTTTTTATACGAGAAAAGGCGTTGTTAAAGAAGAGGCTGAAATGTTAGCAGTATTAGCTATATTATTCGGATGGGGTTCTTGCGGTCATTCAGTAAACGATTCCGGTAATGTGGTAGAATTAAAGCTAGGATATCACATTCATGATTGGTATGATGCGATTCCATATATTCCAGAAGAGATCTCCCGTTTTCAACATCTTGAAAGATTATATATTAATGTGGGCACCTTTCCATTTTATGGTGAGCAAGGTGATATTTGGATTCCCGAATCAATATCCAAGTTAAAATCGTTACGTTATCTCTGTACAGATGCTAAATACTCCGAGCAACTTATGCCTTATTTAAACTCTTTAGATAAATTCGAGGTGGATACATACGAAGGAGACGAAGGCGGAGACGACCCGAATGTTATTCGATAGCGGTGAATCTTAGAAGTAGAAAGATTTTGTTTTTTTATGATTTTTACTACTCATCAAAAAGAAAATGCTCCTTATCAGAATTATATCAGTAGGGCAAATTTACTAATATAATTTTAGGTTTTTCACCAAAACTTAATTGCGATATTTTCGATAGTATTAAATATTAAGAAATCAATTTTTATCGAGAAGTTATGCACCAAGATGATTTTAGAAAAATAATAAAGGGAAATTCAGTATTTAGACTTGTAAGTTCACTGGATTTTAGCTTCGTTCCTGAAAAAGTATTTTGTCGCGACGAAGCAATTAAAAACCTTTTATATAATTTTAGGCGGATCCTTGAAGAAAAAGAACAACCTTCAGTAAATTGTTTAATTTTGGGGAAGGAAGGACTTGGAAAAACATGTACAGCAAGATATTTCGGTAGAAACTTTAAAACAATAGCTTTAGAAAATGATATAGAAATTTTTATTGAATATTATAACTGTATAAATTTCCGAAATAAGGGAGCTATAATACGAGAATTACTTTCAAAATATACTCATGGTGGTGGTAGAGGATTCTCGGATGACGAAGCACTTAAGCTCATCTTAAGGAAGTTGATCCGAGAAAAAGGTTATATGTTGCTAATTATCGACGAGGTTCAACTGTTAAGATCTGACGAAATTTTAGCATTCCTAAATATTGCTGAAACTTTTGGACAGCATAATACTAAACTTTCGATAATATTAATTTCCAGAAATAAAGATTGGATGATAATAGAAACTGAGAGGATTTCAAGTAGATTAAACGAGAAGATTAAGCTCAAACCTTATACTTACGAAGAAGCGAAACAGATATTGGAATATAGAAGCAACCTTGCCTTTAAAGAACACGTTATTAATGACGATACATTAAGCATAATTAGTCAAATAGTTACAGATTACGAAAACATGCGTGTCGGAATAGAATTATTAAGAAAAAGCGGATTATATGCCGATAGGAAGGGTTTGGATGCCATAACCCCTGATATTATTAGAACAAATGAAGTGTATCCTTCAGTTAGAGGGGAGATCTTCGACCAACTAAACGATCAAGAACTATTTACATTATATGGAATATGTATGGCCATACATAATTTACAGCAATCATATATACTTGTAGATGATGCTTTTGAAGAGTATCAGATAATTAGTCAAAAATACTCAATAGAACCTCATGTTAAAATGAGCTTTCGGAAGTATATTCGGACACTTGGACAACTAAGAATTATTGCAACTAAATCAGTTAGAATCGAGGAAGCAGAAAGAGGGAGAGAGTTCGAAATTACATTGGTAGATATACCGCTATATAGAATTTTAGATATTCTAGAAGAATTATTCTCAAGAAAATTTTAAGAAAAATTCATTCTTAATTCTAATTTTGCATGATCACCCTCGCTTAAATAGATAATTGTTTCCCTTTTTACTGGTGGTTCGCTTTATATCGGATATCATTATGTAAGAAATATATAGAAAAAAATTTAAAATCGGTTTAGAATATCTTTTCGCTTTAATCAATACTAAACATCAAATTTTTAAAATGGTATATAATCGGTGGTTTATGCTAAGTAAAAAAGGAAAGGAAGAAATTAATTGAAATTCCATATCTTTAAATAAAATAAAATCAATTATAATCAAAGACAAATTTACAGCAAGACAAGAATAGTATGAAACCTAATAATTCTTTAATCTTAAGTGACAATACTCGAGAAGAGGAATTGCTTAAAAAATTAAAAAAACACCAATATAGTAAGACTGATATCACAGACAAAACCATTGAGGACTTACAAGCAATGATGGGATGGCAGGGGACCGGTACTGAAATGGATCCTATAATATTAGACAATTTATCGGGCTTAAAGCCGAATATTTGGATTCACCGGAGTTCCTTACATTACATTATCCAAGAAGTTACAATTTTTAAACTAAAGTGTACTAGTACCCAGAATATCGTAATTGAAAACTGTAAAATTAACGAGCTTGAGGTTGACGGTTGTTATAATATGAAGATTCGAAATAATTCAATTTTGTGGCTTAAGTTTTTATATTCAAAGGAGTGTGTTCTAGAAAACAATTCATTTACGAGTGCTACCTTGAAAAATCTAGAAAACAATTACTTTGACAAGCTCTACCCTGTGCTTGTAAAAATCTTGTATGGTGTAATGCCGCTGCTCGCTCTTGTTGCATATTTGATTTTTACGTATGTGATATTTATGTGGTATATGGGGCTCCTTTTTCTTGGATTAATTGCGCCACTATTTTATGTTATTCACAAGATGAATGAGGGAAGGAAAAGAACCAAAGAAAAGCTTGAGAATAAATTATCGGGTAATTCATTACTTTCCAACGACGATAGGAAAAATATTTTTCGTGAAATTCTTGAAAATTACGATTATCTCGGAGGGAATTGGTTTAGATATTACCTCCCCATATTTTTTAGTGTTTCCGTTGGTCTTGTGATCGCTCTAATAATACTATATTTTTTATATTTATAGTTAAATGTTGTTTCGGTATAGTTTTGTTTTTCCACTCGTCTCCAGAGAAAAGTTCTTCTTTTTTTGCATCTAATTGGAGCCCGTATTTCGCAATAACACAGAACGCGCGAGTTTGAAATCGAGTAAAATCAGATATTTCGGATATTTGCTGGAACGGATTTATAAATTCATAAATAAGCACCTAGATAAATACTTTTTAATTATTACTTAATATTAAAGCACCGATGCTAAAGGGATGGCTTAATACATTATGAACTAAGCTTATGGCAGAATCTGCTGCAAATTTCTGATATTTTTTTTCTTTTTTATATCCTCAGTCACAGATTGCTTAATAATTAAGTAAACTATCGCAAATCCAATGAAGATAAGGAAGAAGTTACCAAAGGGTATTGCTTCATTAACTGTTATAGTAACTGTGTCTGTGATTGAATTACCATTTTTATCTGTAAAATTAATTTTGTATATATAACTCTCTGGGGTAAAACCGTTTGGGATATTATAAATAACTGGTGTATCATTAGTCCAAGATGTCGATGCTACTACAATACCTGTTTCTAAGAGTTCTATCGTGTAAGAATCAGGATTTGTATCGGTTGCCGTCCAAGAAATGCTCTTTCCTGTATATCCCTTTCCCACAATGAGATCATCCGGAGCGCTTGAGATTATTGGGTTTATTGGATCTGAAATATCGATAATTGCTAAACCCGATTCATAATCTGACACATAAGCGTAACTTTCGTTAACATATATACCAAATGCATGTCCTGTAGTATCTATATAGGTTGGCGTTCCAGGGTTGGTGGGATCCGAAATATCAATAATTACTAAACCTGAGCTCCAGTCACTTACGTAGGCATAGTCTCCACTTACATAAACACCCCGAGCCAATCCAGTCGTGTCTCTGTATATAGGAGTCCCCGGATTGGTTGGGTCTGAAACATTAATAATTGCCAAACCAGATGTACGATCTCCTAGGTACGCGTAGTCTCCACTTACGTAAACACCATATGCTAATCCAGTCGTGTCTCTGTACACGGGCGTTCCTGGGTTCGTAGGATCCGAAATGTTGATGATCGCTAAACCGGAAGAATCAACAGCTACATACGCGTAATCTCCTCTCACATAAACACCACATGCATATCCAGTCGTATATTCGTAGATAGGTGTCCCTGGATTTGTTGGAGTTGAAATATCAATTATAGCTAAGCCTGTATCATAATTTGCAACATAAGCATAATTTCCGCTCACAAAAACATCGTATGCTAATCCAGGCATGTTCTTATAGTTAGATATTCCGGGATTTGTTGGATTGGAGATGTCAATAACAGCTAATCCAGAAAGACGATCGGCCACATAGGCGTAGTGTCCATCCACATGCAACCCTAAAGCTCGGTCATTCGTGCCTTCGTAGAAGGGGGAATTTGGAGCTGTCGGGTTGGAAATATTGATAACTGCTAAACCCGAGTCACTATCTGCTATAAAGGCATAATTTCCACTTATATAAACATCAGATGCTAGTCCAGTTGTGTCTTCATAGTAAACAGAAGATTTTTGGGGTTGCGGTGCATTAATTCGTTTTATATTTGCGCTCGTCTCATTTTGATTAACTGTATAACTATCGTCCATTAATCCATTACTAAAACTAATTATTAAAAAGAGTGTAATTAAAATCCATGACTTATGATACTTCATATTATCTCATAAGAATTTTTTCTATTTTTGTCTTAACAAATATAAGTTTAATGGTAATTTAAGTATATTGCAAATTGATTCAGATCTAGTTGTGACGCTTCAGCGTAATTTTTTAATAAGGATTACATTTATAATACTAAAGATGAAGGACACATTTTATGTCTGGAGTGGGTACCATGGACGAGGAAAATAATTTCAAGTATTGTCCCTATGTATAACTTGACCGTAGAAGGAATTGAAGACGCGATGGATTATCTGAGGACAGGTGGGAAAAATCAATATACAACAGTCCAGATGCTAAAGGGACTGGCTTATTAGTTTCTATTATTGAATATTGAAAACTAACTCTCTTATGTTTAATCTTAACACAAAATAGGTTTTAAAAAATAAGAAAATCATCACAAATTTTTATTCTTCTCTAAATACTCAGCGATATTTTCTACAAAATCTTGACCTAAGTTTAATAACTCCTGAGCCTCATCTTTACTAATTATGATTGTTGTTCCGTAATCTCCAATAAGTCTTTTATCATATGCCCTATTAAGTTGTCTTCCCATTTCCTTTGAAAAAACATTTGTTTTAACAAAATTCTCACCAAAAAGAGAAATCAAACCACTATGAGATTTTGGTGCCAAATTTTTTGTAAGAAGCAATGCCTCGGTTATTAAAAACATAGCATAATAGGTTCTTGAAACCACACTATCATAAT
>SOKP01000115.1 GCA_004375715.1 Promethearchaeota archaeon
CATTAATTATGTTATGGTGTATTATTCCTCCAGGTAAATCAGGTTTAGTACTATCTATACCAGTTATATAGATATCGTCGTCTTCATATGTGTAATGCCTTCTACCTATCATTTCTTCAAATAATAAATAGCCCACATTCATGGCATCGTGATTTCCAATTAAGACCATAATAGGACTTTTCGTCACTGGATCGAACTTTTTAAATTGCTCTAACGCATATTCATAATCCAATAAGGTTCCCATCTGAGTAATATCTCCTAAGTTCAAATATAGGGATGCGTTCTTTATCTTATTTACTTTTTCAATTCCAACATTGAAAGCGTGGAGGTTAAAAGCTCCCCCAGAACGAGTAATGTGAGTATCAGATATAATGACTATTCGTTTTTTTGACTTAATCTTTTCCTGAGAGTTAATCTTAACGCTTTTTTCGGAAATCATATTAACTATTCCCCTTTAATTTTGCTGGATGCCCCCTATAAATAGAATTCTCTTCTAATATTTGATTATGATTCGTATAAGAGTGAGCTGAAAGTTTTGTATCTTGCTTTATTATCGTACCTGGTAAAAGAACGCATTTCGCTCCTATAAGCACATTGTCATTGACTATTATTTTTTTCAATATAAAATTATCTTGCTCAATTGCAAAACTTAAAATTGTGGAGTTCATCCCAATTATAACATTTTTCCCAATAGATACGAATTCTGAGGAAATCCAACTATTATCACAGATTGCTTTTTTTCCAATCTTCACACCAAAAAATCTCAGCGTAAACCGATTTTTAAGCCAAGGAAAAGGATTTGACGATGTTACATAGAGCGGCCATTTTTTAACGATATTTCGGACGGTCCAAAAATAATAATCTCGATCTTCTATTGAACGCTTAAAATTTCCTTCTTTTGGATTATGTATAAGGTTAATTATTTTCAAAAATAAAACTGAGATCAGAATTGCACTAAGTTGGATTAAATAAATTGAAAGGAAGATATTGAAGGGTAAAACAATAAAAAAAACCCAGAAAGATGTCTCGCTCCAGAATAAAGTAATATACCAATATTCGAAAAGCGAGGTTGGAATTAGACTTAGAATAATTATCACAATATACATGACAAGAAACTTTTTTCTAATTCTCTCGTCGATAGGTGTTGGAGAATCTCCTTTTAAGCTGGCAGGTTGAAACATTTTTTATTCCTCATGTAAATTTGAATCTGTTTTTTTATTATTATTATCATCAGAGAGTGTAGATTCCTTAACTTTCTCTGCTTTATGTTGAGATTCTTCTACAGATTGAATTGGTAACGTTATACTTACGGGAGTCCCTACGTGAATAAGATTTCCTTTTAATCTCTGATTGATCTCTGTGTAACTGTTTACACCCAAAACAGCAAAATCTTCCATGATTGTACCTGGTGCTATAATTGTATGAGGTCCCACCACACACGCTTTTCCAATTTTAACTCTTTTGATAAGAAGTTTGTCCTGATATATTAAATGTGAGAAAATACATATGTTTAGTGAAGTCATTGTAAAATCACCGATTTCTACAAATAGAGGGTCTATGTATCCTTCATATAAGACAACGCTTCTTCCAACTTTAGTTCCAAAAGATCTGTAAGCAATAATATCAAGCCATGGTAACGGTAATGCCCGAGCTAACCAAATAGGAAAAAAAGCAGTCCAAAACCTTCTATGCATATATTTCCAATCTTTACTCCCCCTCTCGAAAATACCCTCTTGAGGTGGTGAAATTTTATTTAATATCCGAAAAATTCCTCCGGAAAAGAAGATAACTGTAAACACAAACAGAAAAATATTACCATAGATATTTAATGGAAGTAATAACCAATAATACCATTCCGCTTTTAATCCAAACGAATAAAACTCTGTACCCGTTAAAAGATAATATAAACTGTTAATAAACCATAAATTCACCACAAATAAAACTAATCCTCCGATGAATAACTGGATTAAAATTATCAAAGAAAATGGAGTTTTGTAAACGCCAGAAGTTGAGATTACTTCCAAATCAAATTGAGATTCTTCTTCTCCTTCCACATTATTTCACAATATCTGAATAATCGCTATTATTATATTATAACAACCGTAAGATAAATAAATTTTACACAATTGTTATACTAAAATCTAATTTATTATAAAATAGATTTTTAAAACAAATCCATTATATGATATTAAATAGTATAAAAAATTAATATTAAAATAATCAAAATTCCTATAAGAGCGTGAGAAAAAATTTCTGTAGACTGGCAAAAAGCGGAAGAGAACCCGGATAAGTCCCAAAAAATACAGGGGCGATTCCTATTAGATTTAAGGGCAAAGGTGAACGATTTAGAGAAACAATTAACGGATACC
>SOKP01000011.1 GCA_004375715.1 Promethearchaeota archaeon
AATAACAACTCTAATGTGGAGTATAAGAAAAAAACAGAAACAGCTACGAGTAATTCAAAACTTCAAAAAACCAGCTACCTAACTTTTTTTCCTTATGAGCATTTTAGAAGTGACCAAGAGAGGATTATAAAGCAAATCGAAAAAGCTTCGCTGGAAAAAAAAAATTCTTTACTTGCCGCACCGAACGGGACAGGTAAGACCATTATCGCTTTAAGCGCTTTGTTACCCTTAGCTTATAAAAAAAATTTAAAGATACTATATTTGTGTCGCACTCACTCCCAAAACACTCGGATTATCAAGGAACTCACAAAAATTTCTACTCATTTGAGAAATAATGATATTAATATTAAGGTTAACGGACTTTCTATTCGGGGAAGAAACGAAATGTGCCTTAATGAAGTACTATTGTCTTTAAAGCTTAAACCTCGAGAATCTATGGCTGTGTGTTCAGATTTAAGAAAAAACAGGAGCTGTAAGTTTTTTCTCAACCTAATTAAAAAGAGAGATCAATACGATAATTTAATTAATATCGCTCCTGAAATTTTCAATAAACCCGTAGATGCTGAAGATTTAATAAAATTTTGTATGGACAAAAAATTATGTCCTTATTTTTTGAGCAAATTTCTCTTAAAAGATATGAAATTGGTAATATGCAATTATCAATGGTTATTCAACCCTTTTATCCGTCAGAATTTTATGCAATTTATAGATAAAGAATTAACTAACTGCATTTTAATAATTGACGAATGCCATAATGTTATTGATGTAGCAACTGAAGTTAACTCCGATAGGATAACCCCGTATACGCTTAGATTATGTTTAAAAGATCTTGAGATATATCGTTCACCATCTATTATGCAATCATTCGTGAAGAATCTTTTAAATCACTTAGAGAAAAAGAGGAAAAATCTTATTTCTGAAAAGGAAATAGATGCTGAGAAATTTGTAGCTCAAGTATATTCTTCCTTGCATTTTGAAAATTTAAATGAGTTTAAAAATTTCGTTAGTGACCTACTAGATTTTAGTGCATCTATTCACGAGGAGAAACTAGCTAATGGGGACATTTCGAGAGATTTTCTAGGCTCTTTAGCAGATTTCTGGACAAAGTGGATAAGATGTTATCTACTGGAAAATTATTTCTTCTGTTATAATGTCAAAGAGATAAAAGGGAAGCCTACAATCTCTATCGAAATAGTTGCATTAGATCCTCGAGAAATTGTTATTCCTATTTTGAAAGAATGTTATACGAGCTTGCACCTTTCAGGGACCGTAAATCCATATGTATATAATAATTTAATGGGTTTACAACAAAGTGGAAAAAGTTACAAGGGTATAATCGCTGAAACTCCATTTAAAAGACAAAATATTAAGGCTATTATAACTGAAGGCGTGGATACTCGTAGAAACTCACGAAATCCTTTAATGTTTAAAAAGATGATCTCCAAAATCGAAGAAGTTATAAGTAGCACCCCAGCAAATATAGGCATATTTTGTGCTTCTTACAAAATTCTAAATGCTTTAGCTGATAACGGAATTGAATCTGTGGCTATGAATCACGATAAAAAGTTTTTTATTGAGGAACCTGGTCTTTCTGCTTCTGAAAATGCTTATTTAATAAACGATTTTAAATCAACGGCTTCTAAACCCCGTAATGGCGCAGTTTTATTAGGGGTGTGTGGCGGAAGAAATTCAGAAGGAGAGGATTATCCGGGGGATCATATGAATTCTGTAATCATCGCGGGCTTCCCTTACCACTTGCCTACTCCTCGTGTTGATGCTAAAATTAAATATTATGATAAAGTTTTTAACGATCAGGGATGGAATTTTGCTTATCTTTATCCCGCTATTCAACGGGCTAATCAAGCTGCTGGGCGCCCAATAAGAAAGTTAAAAGATAAAGGGGCTATAATCTTTATGGATTTCCGCTTTAAACAAAAATCTAAATGGATTGCTGAGTGGATAAGAAAAGAATTAGAAATTATTCCAGATAGACCTCAAAATCTCTTCCAAAATCTAAATATTTTCTGGAAATCTAATTAACTTTTTCTTAATAATACAGTTAAAGCTTAAGAACTTAAATTATCGTATAATAGAGCTAATTTTTTAGTAACCAAACTCCAGGTAAAATGTTCTTTCACTCTTCTGTAACAATTTTCTTTTAGAGTATAAAAAAATTGGGGATTTAGAAGAACATGTGATTTTATTACTTCGTCAGGAATTTGGTTAACGATCTTAAGCGTATCTGTGTCAAAAATTGTGTGTGTTTCAGAAGAACTAACCAGATGAGCGACTTCTAGCGATTTTAATAACGAGATTAGAGCTTTCGCGAATTGTTCGGGATTATCTTTATCAATTAAAATTCCTGTACCCGTTTTTGGATTAAAAACCGCATCAACAATAGTTTCTTGCAAACCTCCTACTGTTGTGGCGATAATAGGAATTTTACAAGCCATCGCTTCTAACGCCACAATACCAAAAGGTTCCCATCTCGATAGTGCACAATAGACATCAGCAGATAAATGTGCTAAGTAAAAAATGTCTGAGGCTACACCAAAAATGATTCTGATACTTTGAGGATATTGTTTCACGAATTGTGAATAAGTTTTAATTTCATTTATACTGTAATCTGTAGGGAGTATCAAAAAAAGAAATTTCGCGTTAGGTATGACTTTCAAGACTTCTGGAACAGCTTCAAAAATAGTATCAAATCCCTTTTGGGGTGAAATTCGGCCTGTTGTTAAAACTAAAGGACCCGAATCCAGAAAGGTTTTAATGTTACCGTTTTTGACAAATGGATTTCCATTCGAGATTTCATTTATAGTGTTTAACACATTTTGGGAACTAATTAATGGACTCTGGCTAAGATTTCCGATTTTATACTCCAATAGAAATCTTTTCATATTCTCTTCATTAATTTCAGTACTGTCGTTAATTTGCACAAAATTACGAATCTCTTTTCCATGAATCTCAACAACTTGATTAAAAATTTCTTCTCTGTCCCAATCACATCCATCCCAAATAAAATCCGCTTTGAATTCTATTAATCCCTTTCCACAATTTGGTATGATGTGGGAGTTTAAATACGATTCGCTTACAGTAGTCACTATATCCGAAATAATAGCTCCGATTTTTTCAACCGTAGGCATTCTAAATTCTGTTCCTTTAATTTCGTTGAATTGAGATATTTGCAGAATTTGGTTCAAGTTTAACATTTTAAATCCGCTGTTAAGCAGAACTCTGATCGGTGCGTCATCTATTGCGCAAATTCTGTAAAAATTATATTCGAACCTAGGCCTTGTCATTAAATGTATGGTTAATATTGACGCAACTTTCAACCCATTTCTTGCTAATATTTGTTTCATCCCGAAAAAGGCCAAAACTACGTGATAATCGTGTAAATGTACTATGTTTGGAATTTTTTTTATTTTATTTTCAATGAAATAGCGTACTAAACAACGAATTCCTAGACTATATAGCGCGATTTTTCCCATTATGGTATTTGGATTATATACCGTGTTGTCATCCAAGAATTTTGATGTAAATGAATTATCGCCAGATAATAAAATTATTTCAACATTATCTTTTTTAAATTTATAAAACGAGATGTTATACTTCGCATCTTTTTCTTCTATTCCAAACAGCGTAGGGTTTATAGTTCCAACGCAGGTGAATGGTAGTTTTTCCAAAGCGTATTTACTTTTTAGACCTTCAACCTTTCCATGTGAGGGAATAAATACGGTAATATCGAACTGCTCAGATAAATGTTTCGCCTGATTTGCTGGTACTTCTCCAAGCCCTCCAACTTTTGCTACTCCGGCATACTCAAATGAGAAAATCCATACGCATTTCTTTTTTTCCATCAATTTAACTCATTTTTTTTGAAACTTAAAATACAGAAAAAAGGTCTAAGAAATCAATAATTGTATTCATATAGTTATTTGACTTAAACTATTATTTTTATAAAAGGTTAATCAAAAATGATTATTGTTTGAAACATTAGCATAAATAAAAAATCAAGCTAAAAATTAGATTAAATTAGTTCAATGCTTATTTTGTAAAATTTGTAATTTTTTCATAACTTGAATACTTTCAAATCTGACACCTCACTTAATCAAATTTTAAAACTCTCTATCATTTTTTCTATGAGATAAAGAAAATTAGATGTATCGTAAGAGGAAATAAAATGTGTGATACTTTAGTAGCCTTAGGAAATTCTACAGAAGATAGTAATGTAATATTCGGAAAAAATAGCGATAGGCCTCAAGCTGAAGCTCAATTAATAACCTTCAATCCTAAAAAACATTATTCTAAAGGAGAGCAAGTAAGATGTACGTATATTTCTATACCACAAGCAAAAGAAACAGCGGCGTTAATTATGAGTCAACCGTTCTGGATGTTTGGTTGTGAAATGGGTTCAAATGAACATGGCGTCGTAATAGGAAATGAAGCGGTGTATTCAAAAGAAAAATATCAAGAAACGGGGTTGTTAGGTATGGATTTGCTCCGGTTAGGTTTAGAGCGAGGCAAATCTGCAAAAGAAGCACTGGAAGTAATTACAGATTTATTAGAAAGATATGGACAAGGTGGAAGTTGTGCTTACAACCAACAAGGATGGATTTATCATAACTCTTATATCATTGCAGATAATAACGAAGCATTCGTCCTAGAAACGGCTGATAAATGGTGGATTGTAGAAAAAGTCAAAGAGATTAGATCAATTTCTAACAACTTATCTATAAGAGGTAAAGGAGATATGAGACGAAAAGGTATTATCCAACACGCTATCGATAGGGGCTATTGTAAAGATGATACTGATTTTGACTTTGCAATGATTTTTTCAGATCCACAGATTCCAAACAATTTTTCACCAGAGTCACGAGATGGCTGTACTTTTAATATGCTAAAGAAAAATAAAAAAATTATAACACCTTCTTTAATGATGGATTTTTTAAGAGAACACGACGTAGGTATTTGTATGCATGGATCTTTTCAATCAACTGGTTCTCAGGTATCTCATCTAAAAAAAGACGTAAAAAATTCAGTACATTGGTTTACTGGAGGCACACTTCCATGCTTAAATGTATTTAAACCCTATATTTTTCCAGCAGAAGGTCAAAAATTTTCCGTAAAGAAACCAGGACCTTATTCTGAAATTAGTCCTAATTGGTTTTGGTCAAGACATAAAGAATTCATTAAACCATACAAAAAACGCTCAATAAAGCCAGAAAAGCAAGTCTACCTTGATAAATTGGAACAAATTGAAAAAAGGTTGATCACAGAAGAGAGAACAATCGCAAATCAAGTATCATCTTTATCAGAAAATGAATATCTGAACAAATACATTGATTTAAATAAAAAAGCGTGGGAATTAGCAGAAAAGCAGATTGAATAGATATCTTAGACTCATTTCTAAAATGTATCTATAATTTCTTTTAATAATTTCTTCGCATTATTTTCTACATAAGCTCCGCACAGAGGACTAAAGCACATAAACGGTTCATACCCGCCTTCCTTAATATACATTTCTAGTGGAAATAAATAACCTATCCAATCTTGAGTATTTTGGAAAATTAATGTGTTTTCCATCTTAGTTGGGGCGTGAGAAACTAAATTTTCGCCAAGATCTTCAAACAATTCGCCTGGAATAGTTAATATCCCGAAGGTATTGCTATTACCTGCAGTTAATTTAATAAAATGAACCACTGTTTTTCCGTAATTCTTTAAATTTTTACGCTCAACTGTAAAAAATGGAAAGTTAACAAACTTATAATCAAACTTGGCTATTTTAAAAAGGAAATATTTTTTTAATACCCACTTTACTTTATTTGAAAACCATACTTTTGAATAATATTTCGCATCTTTCTGGGGAATTAATAATTTCTTTGTATATATATCAACTTCTATAATTGTTGAATAATCATCTTCCGGAATAGATTTAGCCACTTTTAAGGCTTCCTCGCCAATAATATGCCCAATTTTTTTTGTATGTTTGTACGTTCCCAACTGGTCATAGGATAACTTCTTGTCTTTATCTATTTTATCCAGATTTGTCCCTGAAGTTGTAATTGGATTTAAATCTCCAGACGGGCCGTTAAAATAAATAGTTTTAACGCTTCCACTTGTTAAATCATCAATTTTAGAAATCACCCTCCCAGGGAAATCAGCAGAAAGCTTATTATTTTTATGCGATAGCGTGGTCGGATGACACGAATAATTAATTATAATCCCGATTAATTTACTGTCTTCTAATTTCTTAAAAGCTATTATTCCTAAATCTGGTAAAACATTCCTTGTTGGCCATCTTCGGTTAAGAACAATATCTGGGTTAAAACTTTCTTTTTTCCAAGCTATTGTACACGGCTCTAAATCTTCAAATAATTTACTAACCATTCTTACAATTCTATTAGTCATCCACACAATAAATCTGTCGTTTTTATTATCAGCAAACATCACCCCTTTTATGAATCCTAATGCTCCACCGGGATAATAAAATTCGCCTGTAAGATCAAATGAGGAATGAGTGTGAGTGGCATGTAGAAATATTTCATCTGTTTTTAACAGTTCAAATTTTGAAATCAATCTCTTTTTAATATACTCAACAATCGAAAGTGGTAATTTTAATATATCAACCGAAATCATTAGTAGGTGATGCTTATTATTACTACTATCTATGTTTAATAAAACACCATAAGCATGGATATCATCTAATTTACCTAAGCAAGGATCTTTGCGAGAATACCCTGCCATAGGTTTCCCTATGTAATCCTTTGGTGTAATTTTTGTCCTATTAAACGCAACTTTCATTGGATTATATTAAATGGGTTTTGCTCAAAAAGTTTTCTTTTTTAAATTCTAGGATAAAAAGAACTACAATTACGAAAATTTTTATTTTTTTAAATATTTCTTCTAACAATTAAGTAATTCTTATAATCACGATGGTTTCTTAAAATGACTTTAAATAAATTAGAAATATTAGGTATGGAGGGTACAATCTCCAATTATAAGCAGGGCAGACATACTATTCACCTGAAACACTGTATAATCGTATTTCCAAAGATTACCAATCGAAAAGAGGCTAATAAATTAATTGGAAGGACAGTTGTATGGGTAAGTTCTACGGGAAAACAATTAAAAGGGACGATTACGCGAGCTCACGGCAATAATGGTGCTATTAGAGCTCATTTCAAAAAAGCCGGCGTTCCTGGGCAAGCGTTAGGCACTAAAATTAAAATAATTAAATAGGTCTTTTTCAATCGATTCTTATTTTTCTTCCTAGGTATATCTGAATATTACATGATACGGGAATAATATAGCTTTTTTTATGTTTTTGAATTTCTTATTCTTCTGATAAAGCGATCAAAATTTGTTTGTTTCTAAATTTGAATAATTCGGGTTTAAAACTAATTATGTCGGAACACCACTTCCAAATTTGCCTTTTCTGTCAGAGAAATGTGAAATTGGCGTATTATTGTGAAAGTTGTGGGACCAGTTGTTGCTCCGACTGTTTACACGAAGATAAAATTAAGTCATATGTTTGTCAAGATTGTGACTCAACAAATATAACTGATTCTGTGTGTCAAGATTGTGACTCAACAAATATAACTCAGAAAACTCAACTCCTAAAGTCTTGTCCGAAATGTAATTCGAACCAAATTGTTAATATCTACGAAAAAAAAGAAGATTTAGAAAAGAGTTTTTTGGAGTTAATTAAAAATTCAAGAAGTTTCATAACTCCCTTAAGAGATTTATTAGGTTCTTTGTACCAATTAAAACAAAAGGTTATGGATGCAAGAGCCCCTCCTGTTAGGTGTTTTCATTACCCTACTATGGAACTAGATTTATTAGCTCTCTTCAAATTGTTTATATATGCGAAAGAAAATCTTATAGAAAAGATTCGTAATTTCATTCAACATTTATCTCTTAATAAAGAATATTTTTTTGATATTTACGCCCAACAAAATTCGAATATAAAGATTATAGAAGATATTTTAGAAAATTTGACTAGAAATTATAATTCAATAACTTCTTTTATAGCCAATAATGTTATAACAATTAGTACGAGCATCGAGACTCTTTCAAAAAATCTTAATTTTATTGATAAGATAACTTTTTATTTCACAAATTATCTAAAATTTCTGAATCTAGCAGACGAAGAAAAACCCGTTTATGCAATATATGCTAAATTATCTAACGGTCTTAACACTCAAGATAAATACAAAAAAGATAAAGGAATTCTTTTAATTACTAATTTTG
Organism: Promethearchaeota archaeon; assembly: GCA_004375715.1. Classification (GTDB taxonomy): domain Archaea; phylum Asgardarchaeota; class Lokiarchaeia; order Sigyniarchaeales; family SOKP01; genus SOKP01. Next base: position 8,254 of record SOKP01000011.1, read on the forward strand.
ACCTTTCCTTTGTCCGTGAATATGGGAAACGAAAGAAAAAACAAGAGGGAATATTTAAGGCTCCGGTAAAGGATTTAACTAAAGTTCAAATCAGAGGAAAAATCTTCAAGAAACTTTACATTGAGTTTCCCTACGGTAGATACGAATTTTCTCTTCCTCCCAACTCTATTTCT
>SOKP01000259.1 GCA_004375715.1 Promethearchaeota archaeon
GCAAACTGCTCAGTAACACATGATCAACTTACCCTATAGAGAAAAATAACCTCGGGAAACTGAGGATAATGTTTCATAGTTGAATTGGCTTGGAAAAGTTTTTCGACGAAAGGGGTAAAAAAAATGGTTTTTATCTGCTATAGGATAGGATCGTGTTCGATTATGGTTGTTGGTGAGGTAATGGCTCACCAAGCCGATAATCGATAGGGGCCGTGAGAGCGGGAGCCCCGAGATGGGTACTGAGACAACGACCCAGGCCTTACGAGGCGCAGCAGGCGCGGAACCTCCGCAATACACGAAAGTGTGACGGGGTTACCCAAAGTGTTCAATTTTGAACTGTGGTAGGTGAGTAATGTTCCCTACTAGAAAGGAGAGGGCAAGGCTGGTGCCAGCCGCCGCGGTAAAACCAGCTCTTCAAGTGGTCGGGATAATTATTGGGCTTAAAGTGTCCGTAGCCGGTTTAGTAAGTTCCTGGTAAAATCGGGTAGCTTAACTATCTATATGCTAGGAATACTACTATACTAGAGGGCGGGAGAGGTCTGAGGTACTGCAGGGGTAGGGGTGAAATCTTATAATCCTTGTTGGACCACCAGTGGCGAAGGCGTCAGACTGGAACGCGCCTGACGGTGAGGGACGAAAGCCAGGGGAGCGAACCGGATTAGATACCCGGGTAGTCCTGGCCGTAAACGATGCATACTAGGTGATGGTACGGCCATGAGCCGTATCAGTGCCGTAGGGAAACCGTTAAGTGTGCCGCCTGGGAAGTACGGTCGCAAGGCTAAAACTTAAAGGAATTGGCGGGGGAGCACCACAAGGGGTGAAGCCTGCGGTTCAATTGGACTCAACGCCGGGAAACTTACCAGGGGAGACAGCAGAATGATAGTCAGGTTGACGACCTTACTTGACGAGCTGAGAGGAGGTGCATGGCCGTCGCCAGTTCGTGCTGTGAGGTATCCTGTTAAGTCAGGCAACGAACGAGATCCGCGCCTTTATTTGCCAGCAAGAAGTCACGACTTCGTTGGGAACACTAAAGGGACCGCCGTCGATAAGACGGAGGAAGGAGCGGGCAAAGGCAGGTCAGTATGCCCCGAAACCCCTGGGCTACACGCGGGCTGCAATGGTATGAACAATGGGCTGTAACTCCGAAAGGAGAAACCAATCCCGAAATCATATCTCAGTGGGGATTGTCGGCTGTAACCCGCCGACATGAACGTGGAATCCCTAGTAATCGTGTGTCATCATCGCACGGTGAATACGTCTCTGCTCCTTGCACACACCGCCCGTCGCTCCATCCGAGTGTGCTAAAAATGAGGTTTGGTCAATCTGGTCATATCGAGTTTCTAGTATGCGAGGAGGGAGAAGTCGTAACAAGGTAGCCGTAGGGGAACCTGCGGCTGGATCACCTCCTATTTTTAACTTTTTCACCATTTTCTAATTTTATAGGGATTCTCAATTAACTTTTAAACTTTTTTTTATTAGGGCCTGTAGATCAGTAGCAGATCGCTTGACGCACAACAAACTATTAGTTTAGTGCAAGAATTGCACTCAAGAGGTCACGGGTTCAATTCCCGTCAGGTCCACTTAATATATGCTAAAATCAAAAAGATACAAAATCTCCCAATCAAAATAAAACCGTGCAATTACCAATTATTAAATGAAAAATACTAAATTCTTAGTCAATTCAAATAGAATTGAAAAAAATCAGAAATTTTTTTAACATACATTATATTTTATAAATTAACAATATGACGTTAAAAAGCTATTTTTTACTGTTTCTATTATTTATCTTTCAAATAGATTTGAGCCCAGAACAAGAAGCATTTAATTTTATTTTAGTCCTTTTAGGGATATTATTGCTAATAATAATCTTAGTTTATATTTTGTTAACATCCAAGCAAGAATAATCCTCTTATTTAGCAGTAACAATTTTAATTATATCATTATGGTTTAACTCATAATTTTCTCCTAGCCTTCTCTTTGTTCTGGCATCGATCCCAAAAATAAAGTGGTCTGCTAACTCAGTATGAATTTTATCCTTAACAAAATCTCTTAATAAGGTGCCTTTCTTAACCAAAAATGCATCAGGTAAAACATTCCCTTTGTTATCTGAATATTTATTAATATCGGAGATTGGGTAAACACAAATTTGGTTCAATATTGAAAAAACTGTAAAATTTAGTACTGCTTGAACACCCGTTTCATTAAAAGGTTTAATGATCTTCTCTTGAATGTTTATTAATCCTTTCAATTCATTTTGGTTGAAACCTTCATTATTTAAAATTCTAAAACAATCCGACCCAGGTATGTATTCGATTTTCTTTTCTTGGTGATATGTTCTTAAATAATATTCTGCTAAAGCACTACAAGGTATTATTTTCTCCGCATATTTATTCTTTAATCTATTGAAGTTTTCCATCCCATTCTCTCTATCAATTTTATTTGCTACTATGACGATAGGTTTTGATTTTTCTCTTAAAATTTTAGAAAAATTTAATAAGTCTTTATCTGACCATAATGATGGATTAAGTTCTTCTAAACTAGAGTTTTTAAGCGCTTGAATGATTCCTCTTCTACTAACCTTTATACCGGAAAGTCTTTTATAGAGTTCTTCAACAAATGTTTTTTTTTCCCGTGCATGTGATTTCAGGAATTTCTCCCAGTCCTCTCTTGCTATTATCTGTTTAAACCAGAGATTAATCTCTTTTTCAAGAAATAAAATGTCCTTGTAAGGATCATTTTCACCCATTTTTATTCTTTTACCTGTTTCATCTAAAGACCCACTAATGTCGATTATATGAATAAGCGCATCTGCTCTAATTAAATCGTTAAGGAATTGATTTCCCAACCCTTTTCCTTTATGGGCATCTGGAACCAATCCCGCTACATCGAGTACATTTATAGGAATAAAACGATCCCCCTTAACACAGTAAGAATTTTTTGGGTTATCGTCAACATTCAAATCTTGACAGACACATTTCGTTTTTACGTACGCTACGCCTTTATTTGGTTCTATCGTAGTAAAAGGTAACTCGCTTACCTTAGCATTAGTTAAACAAGCTGCATTTAGAAAAGTCGACTTTCCTGCACTTGGTTTTCCAACAATACCTATTAAAAAAGTCATTAATGAGTAAAAGAATTTTATTATCTTAAAAATTATTTGTGTTTTTCTTGATCCATGTACAACTTCTTGATGTAAATATCAAAATCGTAATTTTCATCATCATTAACAACATCAACTAAATCGCTATTAAGTGTCTGATCTAAATCATCAATTTCTTTAGAACACATATCCTTATCATTTTTAAGTCTATTTCTAAAAGATATTATGTGCAAAATCGTTTTAAATATCAAAACTTTAATCTTACTATCCTTACATATGACAGGATTATTAGATTTGTGAGTATCTAAGGAAACCAAATCGGAATTCTTTTGTTGTTTATCTAAAATCACCTCGTTTTTTCTATGTATCTCTGAAACTGTTAGAGGGTTCCGTTTTATGTAAGGAATTCCAAGAAGAAACGGTTTCTTTATTGAATTTACGCGGATAATGCATTGCCCTTCATCTATTATAGATAAATAATTTTTCTTTTCAGATTCTAAATTTAAAAGTTCACACATGATGTCTTTTTCTATATGATTTTTGAAAGTTAATACTACACCATTATTCGCTAATATCTCCTTACTAATATTTGGACGAGTTGCTATAGTTATTAAACATTCTCCAGTACCTCTCTGCAGTAGAGCGATGTCTTCTAAATAACTCGTTAATTTTGACTTTTTAGTTAAACCTTGAGGCGCAAAATACTGTGCATCTTCAATTATAGTGATATGATTTATTCCATCATAATTAGTTGCACCTCTGGTTAAATTTCTATCCCATAAATACTTTAAAACCATGTTTAAAAAGAATAACGCATCTTCTTTTTCTCCTCCTAACCGGATAATAGAACTTAAGTCTAAAATAACTTTTTTATTAAAGAGCTGTGATACTGTAAGTTTAGAATTCGAATCAAAAACAGCTCTCATTGGCCCAATAGAGAATCTTCTAATTCTATTATTTAAACTAATAAGCGTTTGTTTTAGCATAGGAATTTTGTCTCTTTTATCTTTAAGATAAACTGTACAGCACTCTTGAAATCCTTCCCAACTCCTGAAGTCTTTATTTTCACACACTTTTGTAAGGATATCAATTAGAACTTTTTCCATTTGAGGTGAATATTCCGCATTATCGCCTAAAAATTGACCGCTTCTAATTATATCAAAAATTCTTTCAGCGTGGATATTTGGATTAGCTCCCAAGGGATCGAATAAATTTATCGAAAAATTTTCACCTGGCCAAAGAACTATTAAGTCCTTTATGTGTTCTTGCAAAAAGTGATACTCTCCCTTAAATTCTACTAAAAAAAAAGGTTTTTTAAATTGTTTTGTAATATTGATGAGAAAATTTTGCATAAAATTGCTTTTTCCTGTACCTGTTGAACCACAAATGAACATATGTTTTTCAAGATCATGGAATGATAAAAAAAAATTGAATTTCTTAGAGTTTCCTTTTAATATTCTTCCAATTTTAATAGATCCATCCTTTGAAGCTTTAAATGAAGGAATCTCTAGTTCGATTAATGATTTGTCAATCTTGAAGCAATTTAGTAAATACAGAATGATGGAAACACAGAATAAGATAACAGTAAGATTAAAACTAACTACTTCAATAATATAATAATTAAAGTTTTCTAACACGTAATCAGAATTCTGTAAAAGAAACAGAGGAAACTCGGATAATAAAAAAAAGATTGTTACGAAAAATCCCACTAATATAAAGGATTTAATTTTGAAGGAAGTATAACCTCTCTTCTTATAGAAATAATACACTAAGTTAATAGTAAGGCAAATTGATGTTAAAATAAAAAAACTACTAAACATTTAAAATTTGTTTGATTATGAAGTTTTAAACTACACATACTTTTAAGAATGATAAAAATTCCAAAAAAATTCAACAAAGTTATTAAGCTAAATCAGCCATCATTTGAATTTCCCTTTTATAGCAATTAATATTCCAGTTATTAAATTTAGTAGAATAGAATTAATTTAACAACAAAATCCTAATGTTTTCTAGACTCTTTATAACTTTCCATCTTAGAAACTTTGATAAAATTATTTTTCGAAAACTTTTTTAGTTTTATGACTTAGAGATCATTATATAATTAATAAAAAATAAACTAAGTAAAATATCGAAATAAAGTGATTATAAAATGGCACAGTTATCCGGGGTACCTATCCTAATCTTAAAAGAAGGCTCAGAAAGAAAACAAGGAAAGGATGCCCAGAGAAATAATATCGCTGCAGCTAAAGCTGTAGCAGAAGCCGTAAGAACCACCCTAGGCCCAAAAGGAATGGATAAAATGCTCGTTGATTCACTAGGAGATGTCACAATTACAAACGACGGAGCAACGATTCTTGATACTATTGATATCGAACATCCTGCCGCAAAAATGATTGTAGAGATTGCTAAAACGCAAGACGATAAAGTTGGAGATGGCACAACAACAAGCGTAATCATTGCAGGAGAATTATTAAATCTTGCTGAAGAACTAATAGAGCAATCAGTACACCCCTCAATTATTTTCAGAGGTTATCGAAAAGCGTTAGTAAAATCAAAGCAGATTTTGCAGGATATAGCAATAAAAGTTGAAAGCAATGACACTCAAACCCTTTTAAAAGTAGCAAAGACTTCAATGAATAGCAAATTGATTGCTGGCGTTAAAAATCATTTTGCTACCATCGCAGTTAGAGCAGTAAATCAGATTAAAGAGGAAAGAGGCGGAAATTCAATAATAGATTTAGATCAAATTCAAATTATCAAAAAAGCTGGAAAAAGCTTAATAGATACAAGTATCATCGATGGGATCATTGTTGATAAAGAAATCGTACATCCTATGATGCCAAAATCTCTTAGAAACGCGAAAATTGCGCTAATCAGCTCCTCTCTTGAGGTGGACAAAACTGAATTTGATGCTGAAATAAGAATACAAACACCTGATCAAATAAATAAATTCCTCGAAGAAGAATCTAATATGTTAAAGTCTCGGGTAAATAAACTTAAGGATGTGGGCGCAACTGTTGTCTTTTGTCAGAAAGGCATTGACGATAAAGCACAAAACTTTCTTGCTCAAGAAAACATTATAACCATTCGAAGAGTTAAACGTTCTGATATGGAAAAACTTGCTCGAGCTACAGGTGCAAAAATAATAAACAGCATATTTGACATTACAAGTGACGATCTAGGAAAGGCCGGGAAAGTAGAAGAAAAGAAAATTGGCGATGATAATATGATTTTCGTTTCAGAATGTGACGATCCCAAAGCAGTCAGCATTTTAATAAGAGCAGGCATTGAACATGTAGTCGATGAGGCAGAAAGAATGCTTCATGATGCGTTATCTGTAGTAAGGGCGGCGATAGAAAAACCATATATCTTACCAGGGGGAGGTGCTTCCGAAATCGAGCTCGCTAAGCGTTTGAGGGCTTATGCACAGTCAATTGGGGGGAGAGAACAATTAGCAATTGAAATTTATGCTAACGCCTTAGAAATTATACCTAAAACTTTGGTTGAAAATGCGGGTTACAATCCCGTTGATTTGATAGTAGAATTACGCTCAAAACACGAATCAGAATCGGGAAACTCATATGGAATAAATATCGATTCAGGAAAACCTGATAACATGGAAAACCTTGGTATTATCGAGCCGTTGATGGTATTATCTCAGGCTATTCAATCAGCTACGGAAGTAGCTTCAATGATTTTAAAAATAGATGATGTAATCGCTGCTTCCGGACTCTCAAAGGGTCACGACTAATAATCAAATTTCTTTTTGTTTTTCTTTTTTTTTATCCAAATTTTAAAAATGCTTGCTAAAATTTGTTTATCCTTTTAAATTCAGCTCCCCAGGAGAATTTAGAGAGTATTAGATCGGCGTGTTCACCATAATTTGTGATGTATAATGCTGCTGCCAACGCCTCAGCTGAACTTAATTTTTCCCATTTGCCATAATTTACGGGATTTGAAGCGATTAATGAAGGTAATTTCCTACCATTCCGTAAATTGAGATTTTTAAGATTAAAAATTTTTTTCCAAGAACAATCTACTACTATAAGGCCATATTTCTCAATAATAGCCCGATCGCTAATATTTATAGTTATGTTAGATAGAGGATTAAGAATAACAGAATTACGACTCTTTCCTTTAATGTCAGAAACGATTTCTAAAACACCTAATTTCTTTAATTTTAGAGCTGTGCACTTTTTTCTGTCACACTGATTAAGGTGAAGACACACCAGCTTCGGAATGGATTCCTTTGAACTCTGTTTAGTCATACTTGAAACTTGTAAGTACGTTAACTGACTTAATAAAATTATCAGTAATTTTTTCTGAACCTATTATTTTCATTATAGAAAATATTATATTCCTTGATTCACACATAATTGGAATACCTCCGTATGTAAGCGTAAACAACGCAACAAAGGATATTTCTTCAGCATTGAGTGTTCCTTCTACTTCTGAAAATTTCAATCTTCCGGAAGGACAAGTAATAATACCAAAGAAATTCTCAGGATCTTGCCCAGATATCGCAATGTAACATAATAAATCACCGATCGAGCTTCCTTCAGATTCCTCTTTCATTTTCTGAAAGGCTACATTAGCACTCGCAGAAAATGCCTCGACAGAAATCGGTAGCTTCTGACCACTAACTTCTCTTGCGTCTAATGTTAAGCCTGTTGGACTCACTAGACTATATCTTATAAAAATAGGATTCTGTATCGAATCTAGAACATAACTTATCGCAGGTAAGAGATTAGCCTGATCAAATTTTTCTGGCGAATAAGAAATGAAAGGAACTTCAGATCCCATTCCAAAAAGGTAAACCGCACTTCGTACTTTATTTGAAAATTCTTCAAAATCTCTCTCTGTTTCCTTTTTTTTACCAAAAAACTCTCCAAGTTTTTGTTTTATATAATACATAGAGCTGGCTAGATTATCAGCGTCTAACGGCCACTCTTTCCGATAATCGTGAACTATAGTTAGAAGAGTTTCATTAATCCTAATTGTAATTAAACAAACTTTGTCAAAAAATGTAAATGAAATAACCTGATCCCTAATATTTAGGTCTTCCCAACTTTCCTCGGTTGCTGAGAACGCTGCTGAGGCCAAACTTGTAATTTGGTTAGCATCAATCTCAATCTCACTTTTTCTCCCAATTTTTGCTATAGAAAGCCCATTTAAATCACACAATATCACCAAAATTGTACCCTGAGATGCCCGTAAGATTGAAGTTAAATACTTGATTAAAGAATCTCTCACACTCATAAAAAAACCATAACCTTTCTATCTATCTATATATCTTTCTATCTACTTTATATCTTTCTATCT
>SOKP01000276.1 GCA_004375715.1 Promethearchaeota archaeon
TATTGGTTTGCTCATGTGGTATTTCGCTATTGCTTCTATTGGATCTCCGGTTTCTTCAACAGATTCCCAAAAATATTTAGTGCCAACACCGAGATCGTCAATAATTACTTGAAATCCTAAACTTTCAATGTATCTAATGAACTCTGTGTCATCAAGATCTGAGCCTGTCAATAATATCTTTTTGTAGTTTTTTTTTGAAAAAGGCTGCCTCTCCCTTAATTCTTCCTGTTTAGTCTTAAGAATATCTATTGCGTCGTCCTTATTTGAAATTTGAACATTTTTAACTATCCCATGGAATTCTGAGCCAGACAAAACCATTTGTTTCCTATAGTTTGAAATTTCCCTTAACAATTTACGAATAATATTCATTTTTTTTATACTTTCTCGTAAACGCTCTTTAGTTATCTTGATATTGAAGTGTTCCTCGAGTTGAATTATGAGCTCATTAAGGTCGTTTATGAAGAACCTTAAAGCTGCTGAATCTAACTTTCTTGGAGAGTTCAGAAAATACATAAAATCAATATCAACACACTCTTTCCATATATCAAATTCGCGATTCGTGCGATCGCACCCATGAGTTGTTATAATCCCAACAACATCGTTACTAAAACCCTTCATTGCGAGTTCTAATAAATTTCTTGTCCATACACAGTGAGTAGGAGGAATATGTTCATTTGCTTTGTCAGGTTCGATTTCAGGATCTCCAAACAACCTGTATGGAGTGAATCCGGCTGCAAGTATAATTTCTTCTGGGGTATCAACACCACTATCAAAAATCCCAATTTTCTTCATTTTTTTCATAAAAAGTGATTATTCAATTATTCTGCTATTGTTATTAAATCCTTAAGAATAAAAAAATATTTATATTTTCTAAACATTTTATAGAATATTGTATTTAATTTTAGCGAGTGTTCTCTATGAGTCAGCCAACGATTTCAAGAACTTTAAGTAAAGCAATATTGAAGGAGAAAGTACGAATCAAATTAAAGATTTGGAACACCTACTTGACGGGTAAGTTGATCCAGTTCGATGGCTACATGAATTTGATAGTAGAAGATGCTAAAGAAATATATTTTGGTCGCGGTGGAAAAAGAAGCAAAGATATTGGAACCGTGTTGATCAGAGGCGCTTCAATAATATTCATTGGACAAGATAGAGAGAAAATTATGTTCACTGAAAAGGAAAATGAAGAAGAATCGCATGATAAATTAATGCATCGAAAAGAGACTGAATTTAGTTAAAACAATAATAGGTGGGAAAAGTGGGAAAAGGAACTCCGAGTAAAGGAAAGAAAAATAAAGCAGCAAGTCATAAAACGTGTAGAAGATGCGGAAGACATAGTTATCATAGAAGTAAAAGGTTTTGTGCTCAATGTGGATATGGTAGAACTGCCAAAATGCGTCAACCAAGTTGGAGGACTAGATATCGAGCTTTTAACAAGACTAAAGGCTTCCATGCTTAGGTAACCTTTCTTAATTGTTTTTAAATCTAATTCGTATTTAACTAATCAAAATCCTTAGGAAATTAAAAGGAATACATATTTTTATATAATATTCAATTACTTCGTTATATTAATTCACTTTTTTATATATACTATAAATCTCAAGAAGATGATTGAAGCACTAAAAAATAACCTTATAACGAAAGAACTAGATAAATTAGATTTAGTTAACGGAATAAGTGGTACTGCCATAGTAAATCGAAATGGATTGATTTTAATTTCTAGATTACCAAGGCACATAGACAATCGTAAATTTGGTGCTATGGCAGCTACCATGTTTGAGGCGATGGAAACTGCGGTAAAAACATTTAAGGATAATGTTGTTAATTTAACTGTAGAATTTGATGAGGAACAATTAATTATTTACGCAATTAATAAAGTATTAATCTTCATTACCTTACTTGAGTTGAACATTGACTTGGGAATAATTTTAATTGAGGTAGAAGAACTTATAAAATTTATTCAAAAATTTTTAGAGGTTGAATGAAAATTCTTACTGAATCACAGAAAAAAAGATATTCTAGGCAAATTTTGTCACCATCCATTGGTGAAGAGGGTCAAGAAAAGCTGTCAAAAATTAGAGTCTTACAAATAGGTGCAGGTGGATTAGGATCCCCCTTTGCGCTTTACATTGTAGCAGCAGGTATAAAAGAATTAACAATCTTGGATAATGACACACTATCAATTTCCAATCTTCAAAGGCAAATTTTATATAAGGAATCTCAAATTGGGAGAGAGAAAGTGCTTGCTGCTAAGGAAAGTTTAGCTACATTAAATTCTGAAGTTGAAATTAATACTTATAATGAATATGTAGATGAAAATTCTATCGTAAAGTATATTGAAAACAAAGACTTTATCGTCGATTGTAGCGATAATTTTAAAACTAAGTTTCTTGTGAATGAGGTAGCGGTGAATTATGGGATTAAATCAATCATAGCGGGCATTAAAGACTTCTACGGTCAGATAATTACCATAGTTCCAAAAAAAACGGCTTGTTATGAATGTGTTTTTAATCAACCAAATTCATTCGATTCTTCAGAGAGCCCTATACCCGTAATTGGGGTCACACCAGGGATTTTAGGCACTTTAGAGGCATTGGAGGTAATTAAAACGACATTAGACCTACCTAATTTAGAAAATAAACTCCTAATGGTAAATCTATTAAACTTATCTTTCGATATCATTGATCTTGTAAGGAGTGAAAACTGTTTCTGCTCAAAGTGAGGCTTAAGCGAGATAAAAAAAGAAAAAAGAATGATTAAATTAAAGTATTCCTTTTAGAGTCCGCCTTTACTAAATAGAAATGAAAAACACCCATAGAAAACTCCATTAACGACTCCACCGATTATCACATATAGTATTGCACCAATAAAGCCACCAAACAGTAATTGTAAACCCGCCCATACAGTGACAAGAAGAGGGGATACACCGAGGATAAGAAGCAAGAGATAAACAACGCAAGAAATAACAGCAGTTAAAAACCAAGATAAAAAAGATATTTTATCGGTATCTCCTAATCTCGCACCAACGATTACTGCTACTAATGGAGGAACTATTATTGCTAGAAATGATAGTAATTCTAATAAATCAAATGCTGTTATTAGAGTAATGGCATTTATAAAAGTACCACCTGGAGTATTTATAATCGGTGAAAATAGAGTAGATACAACAAAAAAGATATCATCAAGTGGAAATGCAGGAGCTATTTTTGTTTTATGTTTTAAGATTTCTTTATTTATCTAATGGATATAATGTTATATAAATATTTTATATCGTTTAATTAAAAAGCATATAATATCGTGATAGGAATGAGAGGAATGAAATCGAATGAATGGAATTAAAAAAAAGAGTTTTAGAGTTTTGAATGTTTAGAATTTTTTTCAAAAAACTCCTTGAACAATCTTCCGTTTTCAGCATAGACACTAGATGTTTTTGCCCCTTCCATCTTACCAGATTGAGGTAATTGCTTTTTAACTATAGCTGGAACGCCTACGGCTAAAGTTCTTGATGGAATTTCCTTACCAACTAACACTCCACCCGCACCTAAAATGGCACCATCACCCATTTTGGACCGATGTAATACATTAGCGCCTATTCCAACCAAACACCCGTTTCCAATCGTGCACGGTCCATGAATCATAGCGTGATGACCTATGATACAATCATTACCTATGTTTACTGTAGAACCTATTACGTTATGAATAGTTACATTTTCTTGAATACTAGTATTTTTTCCTATAATTATCGTGCCCAAATCTCCTCTTAACACTGCTCCAAACCATATATTACTTCCTTCTCCAATAGTAACATCACCTATAATGACTGCTGTTGGGGCTATGTATGCTGATTCATTGATTTGGGGTATTTTGCCTGTTCTAGGGCTAGACATGATTATTGGCATGATCTCTTCACAAACACATCGTATTTTGAAGATGAAAAATTAAAGAAATTTTATTAAGCTTATTGAATTAAAAAAAAGAAATAATATTAGATCGATCTTTAGATGAATTAGGATTAGAAGAATATGAAATACGACCAGAAGAGGAGTTTTGGGCATATTGTTCAAATTTGGATGCATGGTCAAAGCATAAGTACGATACGCGATTACTGCACAGAGCTCTAGCTTTTCCAATATTAAAAGTCTTAACTGAAGTAGGAGATCAAGTAGCAAAAGCAGTATTTAAAGAAGAAATTATAAAGAGATTTGAAATTGGTCATCCAACTATTATTCGCTATCTAATTAGAGAAGATTATATAAGAAAATATGTCAAAAATGAACTGTTGAAGCGTTTTTGGAAAGTGGGGAAGTGTCTATTCTTAAAAAATTGCAAACTCTTTCTAAATCTTTATATATTATTGAGTGGATATTTTTATCAACATATAATTTTTGACAAAAAAATATAAAGTGTAAAATAATATGAGTTCAAGCAAAGTAAAATCTTCTAGTTCGATTTTAAATATTTTAATTATAGCTGTAGGAGTAATTTTTCTATTTAGAGCGATAATCGACTTTTTAACATTAGGTGGATTAATTTTACCTGAAATTTTGGCAGACTGGGGTGGTGCAGTTGGAGGTGTTGTTGCCCTTGGAGGTCAAGGGTTAGTCTCCCTTGTTTTAGCCTTCTGGTGTATTGTTTCTGGATTATTCATGTTTAAAGAGGCAGAATGGGCTATGGGCCAAGCATTAGTAGTTCTCAGTATAATGGTCGCTACCGGAGTTGCTCCAGTTATTGGATTAATAATGGATCCCGCTTCATTTGACTTAGCTGACATATCAAGTATGATAAATCTCGTTGCTTTTATAGTAGGAATAGTTGGATTTATCTGGTTAATGGTTACGCGTAGAAGATATGATTAATTTTTATAAAAATAATTAGATATTGAATGTTTTTTTTCTTTTATTATTAAAGAAACATGACCAAGTGAAAGAGCTTTTTAGTGATTTTACAATTTTGACCAAATATTTAAATTAGATATTTGTTTATTAACAAATAACTTTTCGGTCTATAATCCAAAATATACTAAAAGAAGGTGATTTCTATTCAAACCGATTTGTTCGAGAAAAAAATTAAAGAAAGTTTCGAATATCCTCAACATTTATACCCTAAAAGAAAAGGATTAGCAAAAGCCTTTCACATGTCTAAAAGTTTCGGACACAGCAGAGATGTAACTTCAGTCGCTGTATCTCATAAAGGAGATTATATAGTTAGTGGCTCAAAGGATAATACTCTAAAAATATGGGATTTTCCAACTGGAAATCTGTTAAGAACAATAGAAGCTCACGATCATTCAATATTAGCAGTGGCAGTATCGATGGATGACAACTATATTTATAGTTCTTCTTCTGACAACTTGATAAAAGTATGGGGGTTAAAGAGAGGGCATTTTATAAATGAATTAAGAGAACATACTGATTCAGTTACATCATTAGCTATAACTTCCGATGGGAAAAACATCATAAGTGGTTCCAAAGATAAAAATGTGATTGTTTGGAATCTACTAAATGCGAAATCCATTCATAAATTTGAACATAAAAGTGCGGTATTCTCAATTGCTATATCTAAAAATAATGAATTCATGGTTTGTGGAACTGAAGATGGTATTATTAGATTATGGAATTTAAAGAGCGGTAAGTTTATTCGTACTATTAAAGGGCATGCTGGAACTGTAACATCACTTTCAATTTCACCAAATGGAAAATACATAATTAGTGGATCAAACGATAATACAGTAAGAATATGGAGTCTTTCAAAAGGAAGACCGATTTATATACTTAAAGGTCATTCAGGAATAGTTCGATCTGTAGCCATAACACTCGATGGAAATTTGATTGTGAGCGGTTCTGACGATAAGACCATAAAAATATGGGATGTTTCCACTGGTGAAATTATAAGAACGCTCAGAGAGTATACTGGTAAGGTATTATCAATTACATTTTCTCCTGACGGGAAATATATTATAACAGGATCTGCAGATAATAATATTATGGTATGGGAGCATATGAAAGGTAAACTCGAAACCACTATCAATGCTCATAATAATAGAGGAATCAATTTTGTATCAATTTCTCCTAATGGAAGTTATATAGCAACTGGTTCAGATGATAATACTATTAAAATTTGGGATTTTAAAAGCTTAAAACTCATAAGAACATTAAAAGGGCATAACAGAGAGGTTAATACGGTTGAATTTTCTCGTGATGGAAATTACATTGTAAGTACTTCATTTGATAAGAAAGTTATAATTTGGGATATCAAGCTCCCAGCACCATACAGTATTGTTACAAACATAGGTAGTGTTCCATACTCAGCATCATTTACTCCCGATGATAAACAAATAATCATGGGTTTAGGCAATAATTATCTTAAAATTTGGGACATTCAAAATAAGAATTTTATATGGGAAGAAAAAGCTCATAAAGGGCCGGTAACTTCAATAAAGTTCACTCCGAATGGAAGATATTTTGTAACTGGATCAGAAGACAAACATGTAATGATATGGGATTACTCTTCAAAAGAAGTAATAAAAGATCTTAGTGGGCATAAGGGAAAGGTTTCATCAGTTGCAATTTCTCCAAATGGAGCAACTATTTGTAGTAGCTCTAATGATAATTCTATAAATGTATGGGATTTTTACACCGGCGATTTAGTTTCTGTTCTTGAGAATCATAATGACACTGTTTCAAGTGTAACCTATTCTCCAATTGGTAATTGCTTTATTACCACATCTAAAGATGCGACAGTGAAAGTTTGGGATAATAAATATGAACTTATCCAATCATTTGAAGGGCAAGGAGCTGATGTGAATTCAGTGGTAATTACACCAGATGGAAAGTTTGGTATAACTGGATCCCGCGATGGGTTCTTAAAGATTTGGGCTCTCACATTTGGGGGTATATTTAAAAATATTAAGGGCCATTCTGAAAATGTGAATTCAATTGCAGTTTCACAGAGCGGAAAATTAGCTGTAAGTGGATTGTCTAATAAATCTCTAATTGTGTGGGATTTGTCTAGTGGAAAATTGATTAAAACTCTTAAGGGCCATACAGATATTATTAGTTCAGTAGCATTTTCTCCCGGTGGAAAATATGTGGTTAGCGCTTCTTATGATAACACTTTAATAGAATGGGAAATCAATAGCGGTGAAATTTTATGGACATTGAATGGACACGATGAGGCTGTTACTTCCGTAGCTGCATCGTATGATAAAAAATATATTGTAAGTGGTTCAAGAGATAAGACAATTATAATTTGGGAGCCAAAGATGCTTAAAATTTTTAAAAGACTGAAAGGAGCTAAAAGTGCAATCACATCTATCGACATTTCACCAACCGGAGAATATATTGTGAGTGGTTTAGAAGATAATTCCATTAATATCTGGAATCTGAAAAAAGGAAAACTTATTCTTACACTTGAGGGACATAAAGAAGCTGTAAATTCAGTTGCCTTTTCGCCTGATGGAGAATATATTGCGAGTGGTTCTAAAGATCAGACGGTTAAAATTTGGAAAGTTAATACTGGCGAACTAGATTATACATTTGAAAAAATTAATAGCCCAGTCACATCAGTATCATTTTCTACTGATGGTTTATATATTGCTTGTGGTACAGAAGATAATTTTATTCGAATATGGGATTTCATTGAAAAGTACCAAACATCCTATTATTACTTATCAAAGGTTAATTCAGCAAAATTTATTCCAAATACAAATCAAATTATTGCAGGTTATGATTCAGGTGATGTTTTAGTCTGGGATTTATTAATGGAAGAACAAGAAAAACTACTAAAAGAGCTTCGAAGCAAATTAAAGAATGTAGAGGACTTGATTGTTAAAAATAATTATTCAGAAGCTATTGAACAACTGAACTATGTTTTGGAAACCGCAGATGTATTTAATTTTGAAGATATTAAAGCAGTTGCGTTCGAAAAACTAAAAAATTTAAGAGATCCAGAAGAATCTTTAAAAAATGTCAAAAAGATATTAGAATTTGAATTCGAAAACCAGAGAAATATAAGTAAAGCTGAGATGGTTAACCAACTCAAGATAGAAATATCAGAAACAGAATATTATGAAAATTTAATAGCAAATCCTTTAGATTATGAAGCCTCTGAAACAGCACATCTAGAAAATTTAGGAACGAAAATATTACAAGAATTTCTTAATCCTACATTGTATGCTTTAGTAATACAAAAGGAATATGATTTGAGCACAGCAAAAAAAATAGGTAAATTCCTTCAAGATCAAGGCTTTATTAAAGAATTTAGAAATTATCCTCTTGATGGAGAAAAGTTTAAGTCTCCAAGTGAGAAATTAGTAGATTTGATAGTATTTGTAAGCTATGCCACTGTAGACGCGGAAACATTCAATATTAAAGAATTATCAAAGAGATTAAAATCTTATGAA
>SOKP01000144.1 GCA_004375715.1 Promethearchaeota archaeon
TGTTTGCTGGAGCTCGTGGTTTAACTGAGACACAAATTAAAACCGTTCTCAATATCAAGCTCGATCAAATTCGATTTCATTCAGAGTACAAGAAAATGTTGAGAGTTTTTCATCGTGATACAGGCTCAGAACTTAGCATGGCAAATTTATTATGCATTCATGAAAAATATCAGCTACTTGAAAAATATTTATGGATTGTTGAAGATACTTATGGTGGAGTAATTTGGAAATTAGATTTTAATGCAATTCCTGAGACATGCTCAAAAATAAATGCGTGGGTTGCAGAACATACTCAAGGTAAAATTAAAGATGTTATTCATGCGCTTAAAGAGGCCGATGGCCTTGTATTGGTGAACGCTATATATTTTAAGGGCACTTGGGAAAATTTGTTTAAGGAAAAGGATACTGAGGAAGAACATTTCACACTACTTTCGGGGGATAGAATTCTCGTTCCGATGATGCACCAAAAAGAGAAATTTCGGTGGTTAAATGAAGATGGATTCCAAATCCTTGAAATGCCGTATAAAGGGATAAGAGTTTTTGGCTCACTAGAACATATTTCAATGGTTATCTTCCTCCCCGAAAAGAAAGACGGAATTGAAGACCTAGAGAATAGGTTAACAACTGATAATATTGAAAATTATTTAGAAAAACTTTATAAAATTTGGGAGAAACATATAGATGTAATTTTTCCTAAGTTTAAGATTGAAATAGAATATGAGTTAAAAAAAATACTATCCAACTTAGGGATGACGTCCGCCTTCTCTGACGGAGCAGATTTTTCAGGGATAGCGGAAGACCCCCCAAGATTTATTTCTCAAATTATTCATAAAGCGTTTGTGGAAGTTAACGAGAGAGGAACTGAAGCTGCTGCTGTAACGGCACTTAGGATGTTAGGAGCTGCGATGGGTCCAACTTTAAACCCCCCAGAATTTCGTGCTGATCATCCTTTTATATTTTTACTTATAGATTCTTACACAAGGACTATCTTATTTATTGGGAGAGTTATGAATCCCAATGCATAGAAAAAAAATTATAACTTAATTTTAAGAAACATCTTTAAGTGTCTTATTTTTTTTACTATCTAATCATTTAACAATTGAGATTTCTGGTGAAAATGGAAAGTAGTAAAAATTCTTTAGTAATTATGAAGTTTGGCGGTTCTTGCTTACAAAATAGAGATTCTTATCTTCAGATAATAAATATTGTTAAAGAATATATGAAATCTACAAGAGTTTTGATTGTAGTTTCTGCTATCAAAGGAATGACTAATAAATTAATAAACTTCTATGAAAAATCTTGTAGTGAAGAACAAGATTGCGATCTAATTATTGAAGATATTTACAATGACCACTTCCAACTGATTAAAAAGCTATTTAAAGAGGATAGTAGCGAATACGGGGATACACTCGAAATTTTACAAAAAAATACTGAGGATTTAAAGCATTTGGGAAGCCTTATTAAATTAATACGCCCTAGTGCTGATATATATGACCTATTTGTGTCATACGGAGAAAAATTAAGCACATTCATTTTAAGCAATTATTTATCTTTTAACGGTTATAAATCAGAACCTATGCTCTCTGATGAAATTATAAGAACTGACGATAATTTTGGCCGAGCTCTTCCTCTACTCGAAGAAACTGAAGTTTTAGTTAAAGAAAAACTGCTTCCCATTCTAATGTCAGAGAAAAATCCAATTATTTGCGTGAGTGGGTATTTTGGTTCGACGAAAGATAATAAAATAGCTACTTTAGGGAGAGGTGGGAGCGATTTATCGGCGGCGATAATTGCTTATGCATTACGTAGTGCATATCTCTGTAAAATTATATACTGGAAAGATGTAAAAGGATTCTTAGATGCTGATCCAAGAGTTGCTGAAAAGACTTCGCTCATTAAAAAAATCTCATATAAGGAAGCGAAAGAATTAGCGTTTTTTGGAACTAAGGTACTCCACCCATTGTGTCTCGATATTAATGAAAAAGGAGATATTCCTTCAGAAGTTAGGTTTTTTAACGAGCCAGAATCAGAAGAATTTACTACAATAAGTAAAGAGATAGTTCAAGGTGATAGCGTCATAAAAGCAATCACTTCAATAGAAAAGCTCTCAATGGTCACTATAGAGGGTGATACGATGATCCCATTATCGGGAACTGCTGCGAAACTTTTTTCGCTTTTAGGAGAGAATAATATCAATGTCGTATTTATTTCGCAGAGTTCTTCTGAAAATAATATAACCTTTGGCATTGAATACGACGATTCTATGAAAGTAAGTTTTTTATTAAGAAATTCAGACTATTTTGGAGAAGAATGGTTTAAAATAAAAATAGATCATGAAAT
>SOKP01000096.1 GCA_004375715.1 Promethearchaeota archaeon
TAGTTTGAAATAAAGTTTTAATAATTTGCAGATTACAATAAATAGTAAAAAAAAAATTTAATAGAATTCACCAATTAATAGATATTAAGAAACTTTTGAATTAGAACATTTAAGTTATTAAAAAAAAGATTTTAAAAGATTCCTCTTGAAGATTTCATTAAACGATCTAAATAACGGACATGTTTCCTTAGGTGACAAGCTAAATGTTAGAACAACATTTAATTTCGATGACGATTCGTCAATCCTTTGGTCTGGGATTCGCCTATTAACCCATCCTCCATGCTTAAAAGAGCTTCAGATAACAAAAGAAGAAATTTTTTCAAAGGGTATTTTTGAAAAAGGCGAATACATCAGAGAAAGGTCATTTTTAATAAAGAAAAATGTAATCCCTACAATTAAAAATAGAAATTTAGAGTATGAAATTAAATTAATTTTAAGACAGCCTCATCCGAACAATCCAGACGACGATTTAGTGATTAACAAAACACATAAGATTGAAATAAGAGCTAAAGATTCTGGAGATCAGATTATTAAACCAAACCCTCTTTCAATTTCAATTTCCGGTTTGAGTATTAATTTAACAAAAGATGTATTCAAACCCGGAGAAACGGTTAAAATTAACTTCTCTTCGAACGAACTTAAGCACATTGAAATAAGGTTATTACAAAAAGCGAATCTCGTGTGTTATTGCGATGCCTATGGGCAAACCTGTAGTAAAGTAGAAGAACTACCGCCTGCAATCGCGGGAGATTCTAAGACTTCTGATATGAGTAAAGAATTTCTATTACTAAAAATTCCTGAGATCGCTCAACCGAGTCATAACTACCTCTGGGAGCCTCACGAGAAAGAATTTTGGGGTATGAAATACGGATCCTATGTGAAATGGTCTTTACTATTTATCGGAAAACCTAAACCAGAATACGGAAAAGAAACTATTAAGTTTAAAGTTCCAATTACGATTGTTGCAAAATCTCTGAGCGGAAAGGAGGTTGGTGTCGATTTATTCTCTAAGAGCACAACTGCAACACCTTCTCTTTTCAACGGAGTCTCGTCTAAATTCCAGAAAGTATTCAAAATTACTTCCATTGACTCTGATATCGAAAAATATAGCATCCGAATTAAGAACATATCAAAAGATTCTTTAAAGGGCGTATCAGTAAAGACTTCTGGGCTTCAAGAAGGTTTATTTGAAACCGAACCAACTCTAACAGGTTTTAGTAGTTGGGAATCTAGCGAGGAAAAGGAAATTGTGTATAATAGCAAGCAGAATATTTCAGCCTTAATTTGCATATTAGAAGACAACTCTCAGAGAGTTATAAGAATACAAACTCCTTTAGCCTCTAACTTTTTTTAAGTTAAATTAGGTTTTGGTCACTGAAGCGCAGATATTAATTGCCCCTTATAGAGATTTTTAAATACTAAGCTCAAAATTTCTTCAAAGCTGTCTAATATTCCCTCTCCATTTACTGCAATTGTTTTCTTAAAGTCGATGTTTTTAAATTTGAAGTAATTAATGTTTTCCAAAAATACCGCTGGACTAAATTTATCCGGTAAATCTTGCTTGTTAAACGCTATAACTTTTGGAAGTGCAATAATTATATCCTCAAAATAATTGCACAGCTCATTCCATGAAGTTAAATTTCGGTGATAGACTTCCTGTTGTGAATCTGCTACGAATATGATCCCATCGATGCCTTGCAAAGTTGCTGGTCTTGTTATTATGTAGAAATCTTGTCCAGTCGTGGAATAAATGTGAATTTTCAAATTCCACTTTTGATTTTGAAAACTAATCGTTCCGTAATCGAAGAATAGTGTCCTTCTTACGCTACTATCTATGCTCAAAACGCGATCTTTCTTCCCAAAATGGTTGAACAACGCTTTTATAGATGTAGTTTTTCCCGAAAGCGCTGGCCCGAAATAACAAATTTTTAGCTGTATACTCCGAGTTAGCTGATCTATTATCATATTAAAATTATGTTCTTGCTTTTATGTAGATATCAAAATAAGTTTAAAAAAGCCGATTTTTTTAGATCTTTTTAAGAACCGTCTTATTAACTAAATTAAAATCTATAAAATAGAGTTTTGTACAACTCAAAAAACTAAGTCATTTCCTTTAATCTTACAATTTAACAACGACCTTAGGATAAGGATTTCAACTTCTCTTCTTAAAATTTGCTCGTCTAACTCGACATTTTCTTGTTTATTCAACATTTCTTTTAAATCAATAAAGGATATAGACCTTTGTTCGTGAGAAATTTTTTTAACAACGCTCAAAACTCTTTGTTGATTGTAAAGTGATTGTGAATTTGAAATCAATTGATATAATTTATGTGTAAGATTATAGTCAAAATTTCCTGCTTTATCAGCTTCTTTCAACTTATTTAATATACAAAGAGCGTCTAGATACTTTTCGTTTCTCATTAGTTTTTTAGCGTCGTTTAAATCCCTTACGAAATGGTTAGCGTCCATTTTATTATATACATTTCAAATTACTTTTTCCTTGAGATCATCTAACGATCTTCGAAATAAGAGTTTTTAGGTTAATTTTAATAAATCGAGAAACCATCATTTTTTTTATAGTACTTTTTGTTAAAAACATCGTTTAGAATTAACCAATGTTGAATTAATATTCATATTTTAAAGAGCTTGGTTTTAAATATATTAAACAATTTAACTATATTAAGATTTAAAAAATATTTTAAAATGAGAAAAATGGTCGATAAAGAAAAAGTAAAAGAAGTTTTAGAAAAAATCCGACCCCAACTCCAGATGGATGGTGGCGACGTAGAATTAGTCGATATCACGGATGAAGGAATTGTTAAAGTGAGGCTCCAAGGCCACTGCGCGGGTTGTGCGCATGCACAGCAGACGCTACAGTTTGGGATCGAACGAGCTATCAAACAATTCGTCCCTGATGTAATTCGGGTTGAAAATGTCGCTTAAGGTTACGATTTTAATTTAAAAAATAATATTTTTTTTAATTTATTTTTGATGGAGTAAGTTATTTTGACAAAACAAATAATTAACTCTAATTTACTATATAACACGAAATGAATGACTAAATTCTTCATCGGAGTCGCAGTTATATATTCCGTGAGCTTTTTTTGCCTTGATTCGCGTTTGGTGAGATTTAGCAAGGTTAGCACACTCAACGCAGAACCACGCACGATAAGGATGGTTGTAATACATGTCTTGGTCAGGCTTACCACAAGTGTAGCACATGCAAATTGACTTCCGACATATCTCTTCGTTCCCGTTTTTTAAGTACTGGAGCTCCCGAAATTGCTTTAGCTGCGACGGAGTCCAATCATCAAGCGAAATCCGATTTTCGTCCTTATCATATCGAAATTCTTCCATCTTGTTGAAAATCTTATCCCATTCTGTGTTGGAAGCTTGAATTAGGACCATTCTCAATTCGTTGCGGATTTTGCGTAATCCAAGATCCTTAATAATAACTATTCTTTTATCTCTCACAATAATACAACTGTGCTATTTGTATTTAAATATAGATAGTCTTAAAAAAATTAAATAAAATTTAAAATAAGATTTAAATTTTTATAGGATGACGATATTGTCGCAAAAGTTCGCTAAAAGCTCTGGTTATCTGAGTTAGATAAGGACTTAGTGCTGCGGCTTTATAGACTTTCGATAAATCAAGAGCAGGGTGTAATTCGGATAGGAACAATTGTAGTTGCGGTCGTTTGCCTTTAAGGACATTTTTATAAAATCTATCGTACGCAATCGGATTGTATTCTTTGATAAATTTGTCGAGAGTCATTGTTCGAATGACTTCCCAATTTAAAACCGAGTTTACGTCGCTAAGAGACGATTTCGTAAAGTTCGTGCTTTCATTGCTGACAAATGGAACCTTACACAAGAAGATGGAAAAATCCGAGGCTATTGAGTTTTTTAGAGAGAGCTTTGGAGGCTTTGGACACTTAATCCGTTTCGTCAAGAAATTGGAATTCTCTCCTGACGCCTCTCAACTAAGGTAGAATAGAAAAAAAGATGAAAACAAACAGAGTTATTTCTTACGCTTTTTCTTTTCGTAAATTCCATACGCTATAGCTGCCACCACAAGAGGGGCTATTACGATAAGGGTAACGTAATCATACGGGATATCGGGATTGAAGCTATACACGTAATACGCGATAAAAGAGTAGAGTATTACTCCGATTAGAATAAAAACTAAAGAAACATATTTGATAATTTTCTTCCTTTTCTCCTCTGATCTGGCCTTTAAGCTCTGCTCTGGTTTGCCACCTTCGAATTGGCTCATTTTTCTTTTAGTGGATATTAAACCTCTCGTAGCAAGAGCAACTGACAAACCCATAAGGCTACCAAACGTAATCAAAAAAAAATTAATAAAAAATACATATTGCCCAAAAGCTGCAACTAAAAGAGCTAAGAAGAAATTTGTGGTAGAATAAAGTAGAAGCACATTAAATCCGATCAGTGCTAATACGCAAGGTATGAACACGAGTAAGTAGACAATAAGATGATTTCGATACCTCTTTCTTTTTTCTTCTAACAAACTATAACACTTTTCTGCAATTTTGTCTTAAAGACAATTCTTGTTAAACTATACTTTGTTGGTAAAGGTTAATAAAGTATCTTTTTTATCGCGTGGTTCGGTCCGTACTAATTTAGTACCCACCGGTAAAAACGGCTTAAACCCTCAAAATTTACGAGTCGGTAGAAAAATTTCTTGGTTTAATAATTATCAATTTCGATAAGAAAAGGAAAGGGAGACTCCTGCCACCAAGACCTAATAAGAAGGTCAGAAAGATCAAAGGGGAAGGAGGGCGAAATATAGTGTGCAGTACACACTACCAAAAGACAAAAATCCAGGGCGGAAGCAGGAGTCGCGGTTTGAGTTTTCCCCATTGTAAATCTTTCTTTTTTTTAATTTGAATTTTTTTCTCTCAAAATATAAATTACGAGCGAAAAAAATACTAAGATTTTATCTTTCTTTACAATATCTATTTTTTTGTAGACATATAAACCTTTTCACTTAGCCGAATTAGTAGCACGCAATTATCTAGTTTTTAAACTTTAAAGTCGAGCAGGTGAAAATTTTAAACCTTATTTCATTCTAAACTAATTTACTTTAAGTTATTTTCTCCCAAGAAGACCAACAAATCTTTGCTAAAATCATGAGCGTAGTCTAAAATGGGAGCAAAGCTCTTGTGAGCGTCGTAATCTAACGATTCTATAAATCCGTGTAATTTAGGATAAATCTCCCCGTAAGAAGCCGATCCGTATATACAACTTCCAAGCGTATCAAAAAGTTCTCCTGCTCCTCGAAAAGTTTGTGCGATAATCGGAGAATCTGTCGACTTCGAGACTTGAGGATGTCCTCAAGTAGTTCTTCTAAAGACCATCGTAAAAAAGTAGCGATTTTCGAGTATTTATTTATTAGCTCCGGGTCAAAACCAAAATAAAGTTTTTTATCTTCGATTTCTTCTTCTGATTGATAAGGAGTAATATCTTTAATTTCTTGAACATTATATTTGTATCCTTTCTCCTTTAACCAGTCAATAATTTCTGTATTATATTCTACGTGAATTTCTTTAATAAGATCGAATTTTATCTCTTCACACATCTTTTTGATCACTTATTTTTGTATTAATAATCTTATAACTTGTTATAATTTAATAAGAATGATTAATATAAAAATGTTATCATTTCATTAGAACAAATTATAATAAAGTAAGACATACTTATATAATATAAAACCTTATTATACATAAGATTAATAAAATTATTATGGTGAGAAAAAATATTCAAACAATTGGAAAATTAACTACAATTGGAAATTCAAAAGGAGTAGTAATAGATAAAAAAGTTATTGATCTGTTAGGTCTTGAACTTGGAGATTATCTTCAAATAACTATAGAGAAAATTGAAAAAAGTGAATTTAAGAAGGATACTGTGAATAATTTAAAGGAGAAATAAATTTAATTTGAATCGTGATTAGATTTAAATCATATCTTTTTATTTATTTATTTTTTACATATTATAATAATTTAATAACCAAAATCTAGAGTGTTGTTTTATGAATAAAGATGTTGTTTTATCTCTAATTAAAGTTTTGAAAACGCTTAAAAATATAATGATTAAGCATAATGAAACATTTAGAAACTACTTAGATCTTCGTTCAATGGCAACAACGAACAGAATTTTAAGCCAAGGAGAAAGATTTAAGAAAATTACTGAAGATATCAATTCGCTGATGAAAAAGACTCTTAGTCAAAAAGAGTTCGAATCATACATAGAAGATTCAAAAAGAATGTTAGGAGAGTTATCGCAACGAGAAGTGTCTATAAATGAACAAGTTAAAACAGTAGTAAATGAATTCCAATTAAATCTTAAAGGATTCAAAGAGAAAATAATGGAATTTGATGATATCTTAAATGAAATTAAAGATAGATATTGATGATTTAGTGGAAATTGATATTAAAAAGGTTAATGGGAATAAAAAGAAATGAGTCGCAATATCTCATGTAAAGTCAAATCATTCGTTTTTGAGAATTTATTCTAAATTTCAATCGATGAAAAAATCTTACGATATTGGCCTGAATTTTTTAATTTTATAAGGATTGAATTCTATTTTTATAGTATGATAGTAAAAAATTTAATTGAAAGATTACAAGAATTTGATCCTGAGGCCAATATACATTTTAAATTAGATCTTGATTCAAAAGAAGGATTTCCTATGATGCAAATACTTGAAGAAGGGAAATATCAATTAACAGGTTTAATTAAAAAAGCATAAAATCTTAATCGAATCTAATTTACTTTTTCTTCTTTTTAACAACAAAATATTTGTCCTCATTAATGAATTTCGTGCCAATTAACTCAAACCCAATTTCTTGAAATATTTTTTTGATAGCTAAGAAATCGTAAGCGATTTTCTCAGTTGCATTTGAAGACATCATCAATTAACAAAATGAATAGATTCATATTTAAATATTATGTTAAGAATACCCAAAAACTATCAATAATTCCTGATTTATTAACGGTTTTTCCAAATATGATATTTTCTACCTATTTTTATTATAACAAATAAAACTAAAATACTATAATATTCTATAGATATCGATAGTATGTCAAAAAACATAACAACAATTCAAATATATAAAAACACACTAAAAGTGCTAAAAGAGTTAAAAATTATTAAAAGAGAAAGCTATGATTCCGTAATTAAAAGATTAATATTCCTGCCAAAATCAATAATTAAAATTCAAGAAATTCTCAATGGTATTATGCAACCAATTTCTCATGGCGAGGGTGAACAATATAAAAAAGAAATTTTGGAGGATCTTATGAAAGTTTTAGAGTTAATAAGCTTTCTTTATGAGATTAAAATTTTAAAAGAGTATAAGGGAGATTATTTTTCTCTAGAAAATCTTAAAGACGAGCTTAAAAAATCTATGAATAAAGCTTGGTTGTTTTAATTTTTAATTGATTTTCCTCCTGATAATGGCAAAGAACTTATGAGATAATTCTCTCCAAGATCGAGTAAGGAATTATATAAATTTAAAACAATGTCAAAATCAGAATTAAAAAAACTCTTGGAACAATATTAAAAAGATTACTATTATCATCGGCTCCTTTTGTTTAAGAATTAACAATTCAGTATAAAAGCAATAAACATTAAATTAATCGTGGTGAATTAAATATGGCCAAAAAATCAATCGAATTTGATATTAGATTTAAGAATTTTACTTTTGATGATGAAGTCCTAATGAAAGGTACATTTAAACCTACTTCAGGATTTACAAAAGTTCAATTTCAACATTATATCGATATTTTAAGTTATAAATTAATAAATATTAGAGAAAGAAAAGTTAGGTTTCATTTTAGATTAATTATGAGACCTGATATAGGGGAAATTAATTTCAATGGAGAATGTATATTAGAATCACCTCAGCAAAATAAAATTAATTTTGTAATTAAAACTATTCCTAAACCATTAAGACTTTTTATGGATAATTTTATCGTGAAATATTCTTATTTCCATGCTGAAGTATTTGCAAAACAAGAGAATTTTCCTTTTCCTCCTGCTCAAGGAATATTAAGAGGTCTTGGAATAAAATAAAAAAGAGGTTCCCGGAGCTTTTTTTTATTCTTGGAGGAATAAACCATGGCCAAACTCCAGGCCTCAATTATTATATTATTCTTAAAATATTTAAACTATTACTCAATATTGGGTAGATGTAGAAAAGAGAGTTTTAGGCTTTCTATTCTAAAGATTATATAAATAATATCAATTTCTATTGAGATTAACCTACTCAAAAATAGGTAGATATATTCAAAATCTTAAAAAAATGATTTTTTTTCAGAATCAAAAATTTTTCTTTTAAATAGAAACAGCGTGTATTGTGATTAAAAGGTAAAATAAAATGGAAACTATAGCAATAGAAAAACAGCTAGAAGACGAAGTAAGTAATTTTTATTTGGACTCTTTGGAATTTTTGCAGGTTAAAGATCTGAACGGCGAAAGCGACGATTACGTCCACTTTTACTACCACATAAGAGATTTAGTAAACCCTCATACGCATTACACTGCTTTAGATAAGCTCGGTCCGATTGTGCTTTACGTGTTCTTGAAAACCCAAGGAATTTTACTAGTTCTTCCCCGCTTTTTGAAGTTCTTTAACTTAAATTACTTCGAGTTTACTGCGAATTTGAAAAAAGTGCTAAAACTCTATCCTGACTATAACATACGCGACAAAAAGGGCATTATTAAGAAATACATCGCAACCATTTTAAAGAGCTTTAACATAAAACAGCGAACGATTTCGCACGCATTAACTCTTTTTAACCATTTCTATCCACTTATACAGCACAAAAAAGAAGAGACCGTTGCGGCAGTAATCTGCGCGCTCACATCTATCTCGTTCGACCTTCACGGCGTAAGCATGAGGTTAATATGCGATAAAGCTGGCATCCGGCAGAGCACTCTTCACAATTCAATTATGGATAAAATTTTTCCTTACTTAAAGATTCCAACTAGCCTTGGTCTTAAACCTTCTTTTGAACTAATGAAACGCAAAATCGGCGAAAAAACCTCCCTACTCGAGATTAACGCAAGAACGATAGAGGAAGAAATCGAAGACTTGTGGCGCTCAGGTCATTCGCTCGATAAAATCGCTAAAGCAGTAGAAACGCCAAAGACTCAAGTTATCGCAACCTTGAAACGAAATTTAGGAGATTACCGTAACTACAAGATTCGATACCGCATTACGCAGCAAGAAATCCTTACGGCGTGCCGACTTAGAAATAAAGGATTGAATTATCGAAAGATCGCCCTAAGGGTTCACCGACCTTTAAAAGTGGCAAAAAAGATCGTAGAAGATAATCTAGAAGAATACTTGGAAAGTTTAAAAGTTAAAGAACTAACCGCTAAAAATTTGCATTACGCAAAGTTTAATAGCAAGACTAAACAGAAAGAATACCTTCGCGCTTACCAAAGGATGAAATACATAGAAGATAAGAAAGAAAGAGAGCTTAGGGTAAATAACTTAAACAGAGAAAAGTCGAAAAATGAAACCGCTCAAAAAAGCGAGTCCTACACATTATCTTTAGACGCAAAAGGAGTTGAGAAAAGGTTTAGAGCGATGAAGCCAAAGTCATACCCAACGTTAATGCAAACTGTAGGCGAGTTGGGAATCCCTTGCGAGGTTAGTAAAGAAATCGTGTATTCTCATAAGATGGGTAGTACCGCCTACGCAGCTTGTTGTTTTTCCATCGAAGGCGTTTCGTACAAAGTGATTGACAGTTCAAACTGTATATGGGTAACCTCCAAAGGCGTCAAGGGCACACACGTGTACAATTTGGTGAGGGCTATGTTTGACAAAGAATAGCTCTTTATAAGTTTGCATGAACTTATCGACGAAGTAAATCAAGTAAAAAAATTATTATTTTTTTAATTTTTCCACTCGTTTCAATTTTTAGCAATTTTCTTAAAAAAGAATTGATTAGACAGGTATTTAAATATTTACTCAAAGCAATAATTTACCTTTAAAACTAAATCAATACATATTTTTTGTAAGTCAAGGCAAACCAAGTGTAATATTCACTTCTTACAACTAACGGGTTAAACTCGTAAAACTCCACTATCAATTCTTTTGGTTTAATGTCTAGATGTCTGTTCAAAAAATCAAAAATTGCGTGAATTTGAGTGTTCCTAACTATTCCCTGTTCGCATTCTTCGTAAACTTTCTGAAATTTTTTTGATAACTTTATAAATTGATATAAAAAAATGCTATCTGGAAAACAGCATAGAAGGCTCGATTTATTAAAATAACAAAAAGGTGTTCATAATACATACCAGATTACCAAAACAACCTATTGACCATTTAAATATCTATAAAAGAAGAGAAATCAGCTGATTTTCAGTCAAACATAAATTCTGAAAAATTCATCTAAAATATTTAATAGTTCTGGATTCATAATCCACTGTTTTTTTAATTCAAATCTATTTTATCTTATGTTTTTTAAATTTGTATTTCTGTGATATTAAAAATATTGCTAAAATAATTCCAATCATTAAAGGTATTAACCCTTGTATAACATAGTGAGATGAATAGCTTGCTTGAATTGTTCCATATATTCCTAATAAAGTTTCAGCAGTTATAAGAATATGTATATAGCCAATAAAAGGTTGATTTAGATAAAGGGTTTTATAGACTCCAGTAATATTGTGCTCCTCGTAATAAGGGAGATATCCTCCTTGTTCATTAATCCAAGCTCCGTAGTCGTTATCATTAAGTACGAGTATTGTAAAAGAACTGTTAACTGCCCCTAGACTAATAATTAGTTTTTGATTATTTGAAAACATCGGATACTCATAGTGTACCGGATATGTTACACCTTCTGCTATACCAAATTGTCCTAAATTCTCAATCACAAATGTATTTGGGAACGGGATACTTATAAATGAAATTCCAAGAAATGAAAAAATTATCCCTATTATCATTATAATTGTAGAATTCTGCTTTTGTTTAGATTCCTTCTCAATCATAAGAAGTAATTACCTTTCTTTTATTGTGATCTAAATAGAAAGAAGAAATATCCTTATTTAAATAATGTGAGTAAGTAAAATTTAAACAATTTAAATTAATTGTTTATCGTCCATTGAAATTTCTAAAAAGCCCTGATTAATAGATTATTCAATAAATTACCAAATTTTACGCTCAAGCCTCCTTAGAATTAGGTTTTGACGATGTTGCGAGAAAAAGAGTGAGAGAACAGCTCGATCTTAACCCTCCTAAGAACCCATTAAGCGTCGAGGAAAACGAGCTTCTGATGTTTCTTCTCTATGGGAGTATATTATATTGAACTAAAATGAGAGAGGATCGATTAAAAAAAGCAGGATTAGAAAAACTGATGATATATAAGAATGATGAAAGATTTAGAAGTAGCTTTGATCTGGGTGTTGTGCGGTTGTGCTGTAGGTGTTGTGATAGTAGATTTAATATATAAGATTTTTAGTTAGAGGAGAACTTGATGCGAAATATATCCTAAATGAAACCATGGTTCATCATTATCCGCCTCTAATTCCACAAATTTTAGAAAAGATTCATTCCCTTCTCAGATCATCCATGACTTACTCTTTCACTATCTTGTTCATCAAAATAGCGCTTATAAGAACTACTCCCCCTCCTATAAGATTAATAACAAATCCATACCCAATAACATGATAATTATAAAGAGAGGTTTTAGCAAGTGGGATGATCATAAAAAATATCAACCATAGAACTGTAAAAACAAGAGTTAAAATTGCTAATAATAAAAAGTTTTTATTCATCTTCTTTGTGAAATTTTGGGTTTTTCTAAATTCCAATAATAATTTTGCATTTTTAACTGCGAATACAATAATTATAATGGAAAATATAATCCCATATATCGAGACATTTAATAGCATACCCATGGATTCTCCTCTTACTTCTATCCAAAGTCCCCACATCTAAATATAACCATTAATCCCTGTGGGAAAATCTGGATTTTTAGGTAGCATGATGGGTAAAAAGACCGAAGAAATCATTATGATTAAGGTTCCAATTGATATTAAAATCCAAAATTTATTGAAATTAACCATTTCTCATTACTTAATTTATTTTTTATTTTTATTTAATGAATATGATTATCAGTAAATTTATATAGTTAACGATAGGCAGTATTCAGAAGACAGAAACACTATATTCTGGATGAAATCCTATGCTACCATTAAACATGTTAAAGGGATGTACACAAACATAGTTTGTAGATTAGAATTAAAACTTAAGAATTGTTCAATTATTAAACCCTCAGACAATCCAAGCCCATAATCATAATGATATTCTAAATCCATTTTTACAAGAAAAACTCTAAATAAATACTGAATTATTCGAGTTGTTAAAAGAAGAAATTGAGAAAAACAAACAAAGACAAATTAATGTTTTAAATTATCAAGATTTTTATAAGATTTTGGATTCATTATCTCACAAAAATTTATAAACAAAAATCTACCAAACTTTTTAATTCTAATATTTATTATTTTAAATTAGCTTTTGGTAAGAATTTCAGAAGTTTTACTAATATGAAAGAGATATATAACAACATTTATAGTATAAATATAACTAGTATTGGAGAATTCGATTGCTGCGTTTATTTAATTGATACTCAATCTAAGGATGGATTAGTCTTAATTGATACAGGTATGAACATTAATTCCATATTAAAAATTAATAAGATTGGATTTGATCCGATACATATAAATCATTGTATCATAACTCATGGACATATTGATCATTTTGGAATTGCTAATGAACTAAAAAAGATTAATGAGAATATTAAGTTTTATGCTCATCAATTAGACTCAAATTGGATAGAGAAAAAAGGTTATGAAGATAAAAATGCATCTTCTTATCTTGATGGAGATTTTGAGCCTATAAGATTAGAAAAACATATAAAAGATTCATTTGGAACGTTAAAATTTGGAGATTATGAATTAAGATATATTCATATACCAGGTCATACACCAGGTTCAATGGCTATCTTATTGGAAATTGAAAAGTCCAAAATTCTTTTTGGTGGTGACATAATTGGTTGCCCTTTGAAGTTAATGGATGGTGATTTAGAGAAATACAAAGAATCTATGCAGAAATTATTAAAATTAAATTTGGATCTATTATGTGAAGGTCATATGGGCGTTGTAAGAGGAATGAAAAAGGTTTCCAACTTTATTAGTAACTGCGTTGAGATGAGCAAGTATTTACATAATGTATTGGAAGTAGATCCTGATAATAAAGATTATTGGTATAACCTATGTGTAAAACAATATGAATTAAAAATATACGATAATGCCTTAGATAGTTGTAATTATTTGTTGGAATTAGATCCAATTAATACAAAAGCAAAAAAATTATTGAAAAAAATCAAAAAGCATAATCCTCCTAAGTTTGAATTTGTAAAGAATTATATTAATGAATATTTTAAATATATTCAGTATTAACTATCATTTTTGAATTGTCATTTACCATATGAAATTACAAATTGCTGTTTTTTTTCAGGGATATGAATAATCATAAATTAAAAATCTTGAAATCTTAGATATATATCAGAGGGCCTGTGAAACCTACGAACTAAATTTAAACCTTTCGATAGTTCGAAAGCGAATACAAAACCTTTCGCACGACGAAATACCAGACTGCGATATCGTAAATATTTTTTTTTCCCCATTTTCTCCGATAATTGGTGTCTCCGCGTGGTGCTCTCCTAATTACTCGGTGAAAAATTATTTATATATTAATTATGATATTAGGTTCATTAAATAAAATAAACGATAACCAAAAGAATTTATTTAATTATGTGGTATTCCGAAGAAGATTTAAAAAGTAAGTTTCAAAATTTACAGTATACAAATATTTTGATCGAAATTATCTTACTAAGAAAGACGAAGAATTCATTTAATATTTTACAAAATTATAAAATTGGATTCGCAATTTGTTAAGGTTCTTGCATATGGGGGTTTGTTTCTTTCAGATATGAATATTAAAGATATTTCCGATATTAAGGGCTTGGAATCAAGCAGTTCTACCACAAAAAGACCTGGCGTAAACCTCATGCGTTTTGGTACGATCAATTTTTTTGCATTCTTTCTAGCTAGTTTTGCTGGATCTTTAGCCCTCAATTTCATTGGACTCACCTTGAGTTTGGTTCTTGTTGGAGTATTGGTTTTAGTGTTGCACATTTTCATTGCACGAATTCT
The DNA here is from genome assembly GCA_004375715.1 of Promethearchaeota archaeon. Lineage (GTDB taxonomy): Archaea > Asgardarchaeota > Lokiarchaeia > Sigyniarchaeales > SOKP01 > SOKP01. Next base: position 14,261 of record SOKP01000096.1, read on the forward strand.
TCTGAAGAGCTTATTGAAGCAGGGCTCGCTTAAACTGATCGGAAAAAGCAAGTTAGGCGTGTCTGTCTATGAAATAGATGATCAAACCGCAAATGCCTTAGCGGTGGGATTCTGGAAATATTTCGGATATATCATAGTAAGCACGGGACTCATTGGACTTCTCAACGAATTAGAGTTTTCGGAGATCATAAATCACGAGGATAATCACATCCGCCAAATGCACAACCTCACATTAATGATGCCTTGGATGCTGTCGCTGATTGTGGTGCTCTCTGTTGTACAAATAGCATTAAACACACCCATTATATTGGTGTTCGCTTATGTGGCGATAATGTCAATTGGTCTAATCTTATCACTCACGTTGAGCCGAAACATTGAGACACTGGCCGATAGTACATCTGATCCCGCTGCTCTCAGTAGCGCTCTAATGAAAATGGAAGAGCACAATAGGACTCTCAGAAAAGTAAAAAATAGAGCGACAGGTTCTCGCTGGAGACTCTTCTCCACGCATCCCCGTTCTAGTGAGAGGCCAAAGAAGCCAAGTAAGATTAAGCATGTGTCTGTGGCTGGTATATATGTATCATTTTTGGTTATCATCGGGGTGGCAATAAGAATTATAATATACTCAGAGTTCAACAGCTTTCTCTTAGTATTCACTATATCTCTTATTATAACAGTTACTATATTAGGTTCTGGTTTCGTAGTCATTGAGTATTTGTTTATCTATAATCTAATGGGTGCATTATCTAAACGATTCGGCGTGAAGTCATTCGACTCGATTAATGCCCTAAATGGTACTATTGCTTTCTTTATTGTTAGTGCAATACCTACAATCACAGGTATGACGAATCTAGTGATTATGTATGTTTTTGTTTTTAGTTCCATCGTAGTAGCAGTAATAGTTACTGCCCTAGGAACTAAACCTTTTAAAAAAGGTATTCTCGCTTCCGTTCTGGCATGGTTCGTGAACTCGGGAATTATAATAATTGCATCTCTGTTATTAATCCAGATCAATCTGCTAGGAGCGTAATAAATGCGAACTTATGATGAATTAATTTCGATTTAATATTTCGTCAAGTTTCTGGTGAATCATCTTATCTTTGTGAGCTTTAGTTAGGTTGTGTGCGTAATTCAGCATTTCTTCCTCGAATTTTTTAAAAGGATTGCCTTTTGGGGCTAGGATTTGGTTGAATTCCTTCATTTTATCGGTAATGGGGTTTTTAATTAAGCATTTCTCGTATAATTGGTATTGTTCTAAATTGTCACAATCGACTTCGATCTTAGGGGCGTTGTCGGGGTTTCGGTGACACTTTTGTAAGTGTTTAATCACATCTGAGTACCTCTTTTTACAAAACTCGTATTGAGTCTTCTCTCCTTTACTGCTTACTTTAATTTTCTTCGAGTCTAAGGTTTTTTGGCTTACTATGCTTTTTACCATTTGAGCTTTTTCTACCATAATCGTTCCCTTTGTTAGTGTTTAAAACTTGAAATTAAAAATAAAAAAGATAAAGTATAAGCAAAAAACACCTAATTTATTATTATTCAACAGGAACGAGAACCGTAAAAGGGAAAAATATTTGTTTATATAAAATTCCTTTGTTTGTATAACAATTGGTACATTAAAAACAAGTCGCCAAACCCAAAGGAATCTAAACTCGTTTTTGCTTCCTCGAAAGAACTCAAGACGCCGATCAACATATTTTGTACGCGATAGTTTACAATTTGGAATCGAGCGAGCTATTAAACAATTCGTGCCTGAAGTTATTCGGGTAGAAAATGTCGCTTAAAGCAACACCGTATTATTATTAGGAGAACCCTAATAAGAAAGTTTTTTTTAACTATTTTTTTTAATTTGGTTTATAATAATAGGAGAATTTAAGGAAGTCCAGCTCCCGGAATGTCAACTTCAACGAATTCAATTTTACCAGCGTCTCTTGTATGCTTAGACGTTGCGACAAAAAGAGTTTTACGATCTGGTCCACCTAACATGCAGGCATAGGCGTCATTTTCTACTCTTACTATGTGTGTAATTTGACCTCCCTCTAGAACACGCACAACTCTTCTTCGTCCAGGAGCAGCTAGCCAGATGCCACTTTCTGCATCTAAGCAAATACCATCAGGAGCCAATGATTTGAGGTTAGCCCAGACGCGACGTCTTGTAAGCGAACCATCCTCCATAATATCAAATGCTGTTAATTTAGCAGCAAATGTTTCAGCTATAATAAGTGTCTTATCATCTGGAGTAATAACTGTCCCATTAGGAAAAGCCATGTTTTCCACGACGACTCTCGCGTCTCCATTGGGTTCTACAAGTATAAGCTTTGTTGGTGCAAACGGTTTATCGTTAAAGTAATCGAATCCCATATTCCCTACATAAGCTCGACCCTTTTTATCTACTACCATATCATTACATAATACGGTATTAAACTCGTTTAAATCTGCGACTACTTTAACTCCTTCAGGATCGAGTCGTAATAAAGTATTATCTCCCATGGAAACTACCAATAATTTATTGTCAGGAAGCCACCCTAATCCGGAAACTTGGTTAGGTAGTTCAAGTATTGTCTCAGAATTTCCTTTTAAATCGACTGTCATTACTTTGTGGCCATCGATATCGACAAACCAAAGTTTATCGTCGTGCCACCTTGGACTTTCGGGAAATTTCAACTCCTCAAGTAAAACTTCTGTTTTTAGAGTTATTCTTTTGCTCATAATATGTATATTAATAAAAAGTTATTAAAATCTTTTTTTGAAGATAGAAGTTTATTTATCTGTGGATTCACATTATTAAGAAACAAATCAAGATTAGAATGGCAAATTTAACTTTCTCAATTTCTAATAAATTAAAAAAATCAATGGAAGCTTTTCCAGAAATTAATTGGTCTGAAGTAGCAAGAGATTCAATTAGAAGAAAGATTGCACAATTAAATTTTTTGAAAGGTTTCCGAATCGATAGTAAAATATCTCCTGAAGATGCTTTAGATCTTGGAAGAGAAATAAATGAACTCTTATTAAAACATTATCAGAAGAATTAATTGAAAAAACGAATTTATTAAAAACCTAAATTTATGCCTATTTTCCTAATTAATTAGGAAAGGAATTAATTTCAAAAAGTTAATTATTCTTTCTGAATTATTAAGAAATTAATAAACGCATTAAGTTATTGAAAATAATATGAACGAAAAAGAACAAGAAAAAAGCGAACAAACTGGAGAAGTAGATTACAAGGAAAGGAGATCACGACGCTCGAGAGCGCCTCGTAGAGCGCAAGGTCAAGCGTTGCAAGAAGCTTTAGGGATCAGTCCGGAAGAACTTAAGGACATAGAAGGGAAATTATCTGTTGTTAAATTTTTGGACTATTTTTCTGAGGAACCTCTAGATTTTGCCTTTAAAGAGCGTACTATTGACCAGTATGTGAAAAGAATAACTGAAAAAATCGATAAATTTGAGTTCGGTGGAGAAGAAGATAAACTCTTAAAGAAAGGATTTGAGGATAAAAAAATCCTTGAAACAGTTAACAAGATAAAAAGTAATACCGAAGAACTAGCAATTAGCAAAGGAATAAATAGATCAGTTGATAAGAGATTACGTAGACTTAATTTGATGATTACTGGACCATTATTAGGGGTAGCACTTTTATTTTTCTTATTGCCGATTTTTGGAATTAATCTTGACACTTTTATTATGCTCCCTTTAATATGTGTATTTTGTATGGTTCCCCAATTCGTTAGAAATTCAGTAGTTAAAAAATGGTTTCAATTTAAGGAAGAAACGCGAAATGAATTTTATCTTAAAAATCGAGATGATATTTTAGTTCTAAAAAGTTATATTGCTGAAGTTTTGGCTAACATTAGATTTGAGTTATTAGAGTTAAAAGTGCCCTTGGAGTTGATAAAGTTTTCTTTATTTACTCGAGATTACGAGGATTTAAATGTAATAAGCCAGAAAAAATTAAAAGGCATGACAGAATATTACGTTTCGTTTGCATATCCCGAAGGTATGGAACCTTTTCCAATTCCCGAGAGTCTTCAACAGCAGTATAACCAACCGATTTTTCCTGAAAGGAAGAAAAGTCAAAAGGCAGAGAAAAACTTTATCGTGTTGACTGAAATGAAAGGTAAAAATGGAATTATCACGAGTTTTGTTGCCAGTTTGAAAGATAACCTTGCTGATAATATTAATCAGATGTTAAGCGATTCAAAATTTTCAGAGGCTGACTTAGGACTTAGCGAGATTATTCCAAATTATCCAACTGACAATGCAATTTATTGTATATGCGGGGAAGTTACTGAAATTAGCACGATAAATGTTTGTCGTTGGAAGGATAAGTTCAACTTCTACTTATTTGAGGGAACTCAATGTAAATGTGGAGATAAAATCTACGCAATCTCTTTGGTGGATGAAGAAGATGAAGTTCCTGAAGAATTACAAGAGATTTTTTTAAGTTAAATCTAATTTCTTTTTTTAATTTTTGAGTAGTAATCATAGAGAAGTTTGTAACCTCGAACAGCTCTCTCAATTTCGTTTTCAAAGACTGGAATTTTAAGTTCAGTGGCAGATTTAATAACTCTCTTTGCCCCTTCTTTTTCTGCTTGAATCAGAATGGTTATTACTGGTTTATCAGGGTAAGTTTCGAGAAGTGAAGCGTAAATGTTAAAATCAAACTCGATTTCAGTAAAAAACTCTAAGGCTAAAATTAAACCGTCTACTGCTTTATCTCCCAAAAGCGCTTCTGAAGCTGTGTTATAAATTCCGCAAATTTTAATTCCAACAAATTTTTCAGGTGGCCAATAATCTACAGGGTTACCGAAATTACACGTCGACCCTCCAACTTTGTCAACAATAATATCCCGTGAATTGTCACTAGGTTTTGCTAGAGCTAAATCTTGATTTCTCATTTCTTTTATAATTAAATGAATCGCTCCTGAACTTGGTCCAATTATTCCTAGATTAACGCCTTTAGGCTCGGGACACCATAAAAATATTTTCGCAATTTCAAAAAGTTCGATGTAGTTTGACACGAGTATTCCTCCAGCGACCTTCAATTTCTCTTCTTGGTCTTCTTCTTTACCTACGTAATAAAAGAGGATAGGTTTAGTCGGGCTGACTTTCTTGACCGCTTCAATTAATTCGTCAGAAATTTCTCTTAGAAAAAGGGATATTACTTTAGTTGTATCATCGTGTAATAAATATTCAAGTATATCAGCCTCATTTATATGAAATCCTTTTCCTAAATGCATAACCTTTGAAATTGGTAATCTCTGTGAAGGTGTCCACCATCCCATTGCGCCTGCTAAACCCCCAGATTGAGCAATAAAGCTTATCCCCTCCTTTACGTTTTTGTTTCCTCGCATAATATGTTGTCGTACGGGTATAATTGACGTTGTAAAGTTATCACTAAAATTGATTATTCCTAGCATAGATGGTCCTAAATAAGTGATATCGTATTTTAGACACATCTGATGTAGTTTGAAAGTTAAATCGTTTATTTTCGCGCCTGGTTTTAATTCAGTTTGAATAGCTACATATTTAACGCCGATTTTTCCAAGATTTTCAAACACTTCAAGGATATTCTTTCCTAGGACTATTACAGCTAGCTCTGGAATTTCTGGTAATTCATCAAAAGAATGGTATGATTTAACTCCTAAAATATCATTAGCATTAGGGTTTAGGATGTAAAGTTTTCCTTTGTAAAAGATTTCTAAGAGATTTTTTAACACTGTAAAACTGAACGAGAGTGCTTGCCTTGAAACTCCTACTATTAAAACGCTTTTTGGATTGAAAAACGGTTGTAAATCTTTCAATGTTTATCTATCTTTACAGAATATTTCTAATTATTAATAGGAGAGATTAGATCGTTAAAAATTTGATGTTTATTTTTTAAAGTGTAGCGTTATTCCTTAAGAGAATATGCATCAAGTACAAACTCCACAGCTCTTTTGCCATCTTCAAAATTAGGGTTTTCTTGGGTTTTTTTTTTAATACATTCAATAAAATGATCGGCTAAAACATATTGAGCGATATCTCCGGATGGCTTGTAATCGATAAGGCTTTGAAGATATTCATTCTTTTTTAACTTTCGAGGACCGTATGAAACAAAATTCTTATTCGTCAAATCCAACTTAATATACCCTTTGGTGCCAAATATGTCGATCGTTTCAAGTGGTTCGTTACACCAAGAAGTGGTTATAAATCCTAAAGCGTTGTTCTTAAATCTAAAAAGAACATTGCAGTTATCTTCTGCTGTCATCTTCAAGCAAGAGGTATTGTAATTTATACCATTTACTATATCGTATTCTCCTATCAAGTATCGCATAATATCGATACAGTGTACTCCTAAATCTAATAATACTCCACCTCCAGCCTTTTGAGAATCAAAAAACCATTTCTCTTCAGAAACTGCTTTCCAAGACTTATAGGGGCCATAATGACTAAAGTAATACCTCAATGAGATAATTTTACCCAGAGCATCATTCTCAATTATATCCTTAAGGAGTTTAAAAATAGGATTATATCGTTTCTGGAAGGAAGTAAAGAATATGATGTTTTTATTTTTTAATTTCTCCTCGATTTGGGATAATTCTTCACGAGATATAGCGATTGGTTTTTCGCACAATATATTACAGTCATTCTCAATGGCCTTTAACACAATGGGAGCATGCAAATAGTTTGGAGTACAGATGCTTACGATATCTAATTCTTCCTTATCTAACAAATTTTTCCAATTATCTCCACCAACATACACATTGGGAATATTAAATCTCTCAGATACCGCCCTCGCATGTTCCGCGGTTCTGGAAGCGATTGCCACTATTTCACATTTAGGATTTTTGGAATACCCCATTAAATGAATTGTCCCAAAAGCACCAGCACCAACTAATCCAACTCTTAATTTTGAAATACACTACCACCTCTTGTAGTTTAATTTACTATTATTTAATTGGTTTGCTTGTTAAAAAATGTTTTACGAAACCACTAAAGAGAATTAAAAAAGAGAAATGCAAAAATAAGATGAGCAGTGATTTAAGCTGCCACAAATTCGAACATCGGAATTTCGCGTCGCTTTTTATCATCGTAAAGAGGTAAACCAGATTGTTTGAATATCTCAGGAGTTTTGTATCTAGTAATAACAGTACTACATGGACTCGAGATTTTCATTGAAGCTATTCTTAATCGATCTCTTACGACGGCTAGATGCTTTAAGCTCGTGGCAACATCGCAGACGACAGCTCCCGCTCTTACTCGAGCACATACCCCTGTAGACCTCCCAAATGAGCGCCTCATACCGCTCTGAACTCGATCAGCTCCAGCAAAGGCCAACATCCTATTCTCTCGATATTTTTGAAAAGGTTTGGGTCTTACTCTAAACCGATAATTTGATCGTCCTATTTTATTCTGTAATGGACTGTTTATAGTTATACGGATTGCTTCCAGAGTATTTGAAGAGATTTGGATTTGCCTATCGACTTTTAAACTAATTGTCAATTCCCAATCCTCCCATGGAACTGCTTTATTTCCCCCCCAGAAGCGAACTATTTTACTCTGAGCGCCTCCTCTTGCATATTCTCTTCTATGATTGGCACTGCGTTTATGCTGGTACGGTCTTCTACTCCACGAAGAATAACAATGCCACGGTCTATTTTTGGCCATAATTAAATCAATTTATAAAGTACGATTTACAATTAATAAGAATTAAAATTATAATACGTTATTAAATTCATTCTATGAAGAATAATTAAAAAATTTTATTAAAATACGGTTAAAATGATTGATAATTACACTTCTTTTGTGAAGAAAACAGAGATTTTATGTAATGGTTTATTTTTAGACGAAAAATTGATTGACCATTATAAAGCTCAAGGAATTGAGATATCATACGGTCGTAAGGGAGGCGCAGGACCAATAGGTGGGAGATATTTTCTTTTCGAGAATCACGCAATTGTAAATGCTGCTCTGTGGGACGATCCTTCAAAGTCAAATCTTGTTGTTCGGGAAAATGAGGACGGATATTTCTTCATTTATGATATTAAAAATAAATCCGAGCATAGTAGGTTGAAGTTAGTTCAAAACCCAACTTTTTACAATCCTGAATACATTACTTCTGACGGAATTCCGATGAAAAAAATTGCTTTAGTTCACGGAATAGACTGCTTGTCAAGTACGATTTATCAAAAGTGTGTGTATCATGGATGCGGAGAGGGTTGTAAATTCTGCGCCATCGAGTTAAGCTTGGAGAACGAAGCAACAATTGAAGAAAAAAATTCAAAGCAAATGTCTGAAGTGATTACAGCAGCGAAAAAGGAAGGAAGATGTAATCATATGACTTTAACGAGTGGGACAGACGAAACGATTGATAAAGGCGCAATAAGATATGTTGAACTTTTGAAGGGTGTTAAAGAAAACTTTCCAAAACTTCCTCTCCATGTTCAAATTGAACCTTTAGAAGATATTTCATATATTGATGAATTAAAAGACGCAGGCGCTAATACAATTGGAATCCATCTTGAAGTTCTCGATCAAAAATTAAGAAATACTATAACTCCAGGCAAATCTCGCATACCTTATGAAGCGTACGAAAAAAATTGGAAGCACGCACTTGATGTTTTTGGAAAAAATCAAGTTTCCTCCTATCTTTTAACCGGTTTTGGTGAATCTCCAGAAGATTTCATATCAGATGCAGAAAAAATAATCTCTTTAGGTGTAATTCCGTATATCACTCCCGTCAGATCAATCCCGGGGTTGGAGAAGATGTCTACGATTACATCAAATACAATGGTAGAAATTTACGTAAAAGCAGCTAAATTAATGAATGAATATGGAGTTAACCCATTGAAAAGTAAAGCGGGCTGCGTTCGATGTGGTGGTTGTTCTGCTATAAACGACGCATACAGAAGTATGTGATTTTCTAAAATAGATAATGCTATAGACTCCCTTCAAGGATTATTCCTTTATGACAAACCTTTCTATTTGAAGAAATAAGACGCTATATCTAACAAAGAGTTATTATAATAAGAATTAATACATTTGAATTCTTATCAAAAACTAGGATAATTAAGTTATAATTATTATAACCCTGTTTTAAATTGTTAGGAACGAGATATTATTATGACTGAAATTGATGAAAGTAAAACCCTAAAACCGACTAAAACTGAAAGACGCGAAAAATTTACAAATCTATCCGACATAACAATTAAACCCCTTTACACTCCAGAAGATATAAAGGATTTTAATTACGACACGGACTTAGGAACACCCGGTAAATTCCCTTTTACTCGTGGAGCTTACCCTAATATGTATCGAGGCCGATTATGGACTATGCGACAATTTGCTGGATTTGGGACGGCTGCACAAACGAATACAAGATACAAATTCTTATTAGAACATGGTACAACGGGTTTGAGCGTTGCTTTTAGTTTACATACAATTTATGGTTATCAAGCTGACGACGATGAAGCTTTAGGTGAAGTAGGGAAGGAAGGTGTTTCGATTGACACTTTAAAGGACATGGAGACATTATTCAGTGGAATCGATTTGTCTAAGATTTCTACCTCTATGACTATTAACGCTCCTGCAGCGATATTACTTGCGATGTATATAGTAGCAGCAGAAAAACAAGGCCATTCTGCTGATAAATTAAGAGGAACAATTCAAAATGATATTCTAAAGGAATACATTGCCCAAAAATCGTGGGTATTTCCACCTGAACCATCTATGAGATTAATTATTGATACTATAGAATATTGTGCCAAGAATGTTCCCCAGTGGTATACCATATCAATTTCAGGCTATCATATAAGAGAAGCGGGTTCAACCGCAGTCCAAGAGCTCGCTTTTACTTTAGCCGATGGTTTTGCTTATGTGGAGGCAGCGATGAAAAGAGGTTTAGATGTTGATGATTTTGCTCCTAGACTTTCTTTTTTCTTTAATTCTCATAATAATTTTTTTGAAGAAGTTTGTAAATATCGAGCTGCTAGGAGAATCTGGGCTAAGAGACTGAAAAATAAATATGGTGCAAAAAAATCAGAATCAATGAGGTTGCGATTTCACACTCAAACTGCGGGAGTATCGTTAAGCGCTCAAGAGCCAGAAAACAATATTGCGAGAGTTACGATACAGGGTTTAGCAGCAGTTTTAGGAGGGACTCAGTCTCTTCATACTAATTCATTTGACGAGGCATTGTGCTTACCAACTGAGAAAGCAGTTAAAATTGCTTTACGAACGCAACAGATCATTGCTCACGAATCAGGTGCTGCCGATACAGTAGATCCACTCGCGGGATCTTATTATGTTGAGTGGCTAACAAATAAAATGGAAGAGGAAGCAGAGTTATATTTTGAAAAGATCGAAGCTTTGGGTGGTGTGATTCCGGCGATTAAAGCAAATTTCTTTCAAAAAGAGATTGCTAATGCATCGTACAAATACCAAAGAGAAGTTGAAACGAGAGATCGAATAATTGTTGGTGTAAACGACATCCAATTAAGAGAACCTTGCGCAACACCCTTATTAAAAATAGACGAAAATGTTGCGAGAGAGCAGATTGAAAATTTACAGCGTTTAAGAGATCAAAGGAGTAACGAAACGGTTCAAGCGAAATTAGAGGCTTTAAAAGAAGCTGCAAAGGGTACTGAAAACTTAATACCTTTTATAATGGATACAATAAGAGAATATGCCTCTATAGGAGAGGTGATGGCTACTCTCAAAGAGGTTTTTGGAGTATATAGAGAAGATTCAATTTTTTAAATGAGGATGTTAAAATGGGAGAACAAAGAAAGATAAAAGTATTAGTTTGCAAACCGGGGCTTGATGGCCACGATAGAGGTGCAAAAGTTATAGCACGAGCTCTTAGAGACGCGGGAATGGAAGTAATTTATACCGGCCTTCATCAAACTCCAGATATGATTGTCCAGACGATTCTACAAGAGGACCCGGACGCAGTAATGCTAAGCATGTTATCTGGTGCTCATAAAGCGTTATGTCCCGTAATTATGGATAAGTTAAAGGAAAATGAAATTGACGATGTTCTTGTAAGCGTGGGTGGAATCATACCTGACGAAGACAAACCTTTTTTAGAGGAACTTGGATTAAAAGGATTTTATGGTCCCGGAACCGAGCTCAAAACAATTGTGGAATTTGTCAAAAACAATTTAAAAAGATAACATACTATGGACTATTCCGATTTAATCCAAAAACTATTAAATGGAAATGCTCGAGCAGTGGCGAGACTTATAACTTTAGTAGAAAATGATTCGGAAGCCTCTGAGAATATTATTAACGCAATTTATAGTCACACAGGAAATGCTTATATTTTAGGTATAACTGGAGCACCAGGAAGCGGTAAGTCTACTTTTATTTCCATTTTAACTAAAATTTTTGCTGAAGAAGGTAAGAAAATCGGAATTATCTGCGTAGATCCTACTAGCCCTTTGACCGGAGGCGCCATATTAGGGGATAGAATACGGATGAAAGACAACTTTTCTCTTAAAAATGTATTTATTCGAAGTATGGCTAATAGAGGACAGCTCGGAGGATTAGCGAGGGCAACGGAAGATGCAGTAAAAATATTAGACGCCTACGGATGCGACATAATAATCGTAGAAACTGTAGGTGTTGGACAATCGGAGGTAGATATTTTTAGATCGGCTCAGACCGTAGTTGTTCTCTTAGTACCTGGGTTAGGAGACGATATTCAAGCTATCAAAGCCGGAATTATGGAAATTACAGATATTTTTGCTGTAAACAAAATGGATTTAGCTGGTGCGGATAAAAAGATTGCCGATATAATGCAAATGTTAGAATTAGGAATGAATTATAAGTACAAATCTGAAAAAGATGAAGATAATGTCGCACTAAAATCTAATTGGACCCCCGAAATTGTTAAAGTTAATTCAAGAACAGGTGAAAACTTTGAAAAACTTATTGAGCTGATCAATAAACATAGAGATTTTTTATCGAAGTCTGGTGTAATGGAAAACTATCGGAAAAATAGGATTAAAAGCGAAACGCTTCAGATTTTAAAGCATAAAATCACGAAAAAAGTAGAAGGCCTGATTAGTTCCAGTCCCACAATTGATGAATATATAAGGTTAGTTATGGATAAAAGCCTAGATCCCTATTCCATGGCAAATTTAATCATCAAACTATTAGGATTAGAATAAATACAATTTCTTGGTTATTTTTTCTTTTGTTTTTCCAAGATAATAAATGAAAGTATCGTTATGAACATAAATAGGATGTAGTAATTTCCAAATGAAATTATAGGCACTTCGGGAATCTCTTCATCACCATCAGTCCAAATTGGAAAATTATCCTGACTTCCTGCTGTGCCTGAGATATAGTATGGTGTATCGCCTATACCATCATCATTAGCATCGACACCACTGTAATCATCCCAGTAATTACCAATAATTCCATTATCCCATCTGTTATTAATCCCATTATCTTCAGCATCAATTCCATTATTACTAAAATTATTTAAAAAGACACTATTGTTATTACTATTAGAATCGAATATTATTCCATGAGAATTATTCTTTATTGTATTTCCCGAAAATGTGTTGTAATTACTATACACTAAAAAGATTCCAGAACCGTCTGAAATATTTAACCCTGAAATTATCGAGTTGGTACAATTTATCAAAATAATTTGTCCCGAATTCATGAAATTATTCGATCCTAGACCTATTTCATTTACATAATAATAGACCGGTTTGTTGTTTACAAGGTTTGTATCATCAATACTATGAGATGCCATTTCTTCTAATGAACCAGTAAGAATAATTCCGCAAAAATTCAATAAATTCCCCGAAAGCGTGTTGTTATTACTATATCTTACATGTATGCCACGAAAATTATTATTACTTATTATATTTCCCGAAATCATGTTGTTATCACTAACCCATAAATATATTCCATAATTATTGTTATTTGCGGTATTTCCCGAGAGAGTGTTGTAATTACTATAATCTAAAAATATTCCTCTATAATTGCTATTTACGGTACTTCCCGAAAGCGCGTTGTTATGACTAGTTTCTAAATATATTCCATAATCACCGTTATTACTGGCGGTATTTCCCGAAAGCGTGTTGTTATCACTATTCCATAAATATATTCCGACATCTCCATTATTACTGGCGGTATTTCCCGAAAGCGTGTTGTTATCACTAGAGTATAAAAGTATTCCAAATTCACTGTTATTTGCAGTATTTCCCGAAAGCGTGTTGTTGACACAATAGTATAAATATATTCCAGAACCGTCTGAAATATTTAACTCTGAAATTATCGAGTTGGTGCAATTAATCAAAATAATCTGCCCCGCGTTCGTAAAATTACTCGATTTTAAACCTATTTCATTTGCATAATAATAGATTGGTTTGTTATTAACAAGGTTTGTTTTGTCAATACTGTGCGATACCATTTCTACTAATGAACCATAAAGAGAAATTCCGCAAAAATTCATTAAATTCCCCGAAAGCGTGTTGTTAACACCCTCCATTATATATATTCCATTATAATTGTTGTTATTGGCGATGTTTCCCGAAAGCATATTGTTATTACTACTCCTTAAAGATATTCCAAAATAGTTGTTATTACTGGCGGTAATTCCCGAAAGCGTGTTGTTATTACTATCATCTAAATATATTCCATCCCAATTGTTATCGGAACAATTGCAATTTATTATTTTACCATTATCGACATTTTCTAACTTAATACCGGCGTTATCAAAAGAAGAACCAGAATTATATAATGAACAATTTCGAATAATAAAGTAGGCATCAGATTTCCTAATCTCTATACAATTACCTGAACCTTGTCCATCAATGGTAACATTCTCGATAACATAAGGATCTGCCCAACTTCCCGAACCGCTACACCAATCGTTTTCAGCAGCAATCTTACTCCAATTATAATTAGTATCGGAATCATCAACAAATATTGGACTTCCCGTAAGATCCCAAAATCCGGATAGTTTTATTTGCCCTTGATCCTTCTCGTTATATTCGAGGTAATTATTATTAGCTATGATATTTTTACTAAACCTACTATTAGATATGCTGGAGAATAAGAAGATGATTACTAAAGCAAATAAAATTGATACTTTTGTCTTTGATTTCATAAAAATCTAACCGAAGAAAATTCGTCTTATTAAATCATTTATTACTCAATATTATATAAAGATTTGTTCAACACACTAACATCTCTGGCTATAATGATAGAAGAGAGGAAAACCTATAGAATAATTACAGATAAAAATATAGTTTTTATTTTATCGTTCTTTCAAAAGTTATAACTAAATGTACTTTCGAAGTTTTAAAAATGAAAAACATTACACTTTCAAATAATACAATTTTAATCTACCGTATTATTTTTGCTGGGTTAAGTTGGTTTACTATAATAGCTGGCGCAGTTTTACATGTCCTAGCGGGGGGCTC
>SOKP01000290.1 GCA_004375715.1 Promethearchaeota archaeon
TAGTCTATTTAATGCTTTATGTAGAATTAATCAATTCAGATGATCTAACCTTATATAAAAATAATAATTTTACCAACCGCTCATCTTTTCCGTTTCCTGTATATTATGAACAAAATCCCTAGAATTAAGTAAAACGTATTTAGACCTATTTGTAGTGAAAAGTAAAACTCTAGATTAGGTCTGGGAGGACAATAATTAATTATTGATTCATTATATTTAACTACTCCAATATCGTAATTCTCTTCGTTATCGCAGGGTGAATTTATTGCTGCGATATAATTATTTGGAGATTCTGCATAAATGCCTTTACAAGTTCCATCCCCATAAATACAGCCTCCTCCATGACTTCCATTTCGATTACCTAAATGATCATAGATTCTTATTGCATAACTTAAACTTCCTGGTGCGATCATCTCAAGTGATCCTCCAAGATAAATATTTCCTAAGGGATCAAAAGCTAATATTTCAAGATACAAATTATTACTATAAGAAATTGTTTTATTCCATTGTAAAACTCCTGCATTGTTGAATTTCATTAAGTACGTATCATAATCAGTCATGTTATACCCATAGAGAATTGTTGAAGCATTAATAAGTTCATTTCCTGCAATATAAACACTATCATTACGATCAATCGCCATACTTTCAGTTCCATGAAGAATTTCTTGTATACATGTAAGATTCCATTCTATATTGCCACTATTGTCAAATTTAGTTAGAAACATATCATTCAATGATCCTACTGCATATAAATTATTCGAGGAATCTAATACCAATTGCTCTAATGGGGTTTGGTTAGTATATGACGTATCCGATAATAAATTACCATAAGAATCATATTTTAATAAAAACCACTCTGCTCCAGTGAAATTTGTCTTCACGCCAAGAAAAATCTGATCTTGATAATCTATCACAACTGACAGAACCTCTTCAGATATATTATGAAAACCTGTGTTCCATGTACGGTTCCATTTTAGTATTCCAGAGTTATTAAATTTTACGAGAAACACATCCTGTTTTGGGAAATTCATCATTCCTGTAATATATATATTATCTTGAGAGTCAATTGCTACAGATATGCAGGAATCAATCCCAGTTCCACTCCAATTTGTAAACCATTCTAATGTAAGATTATTACTATATTTCCACAAAAATATGTCCTTTCCTCGGGATAAATTGCCTGTAGAGGCCGTTGCTACGAATAAATTATCATCTGTATCTAAAACCATTCCGCAAAACTCTTCACGCAAATGCGTTCCCCATGTTATATTATAGCTAAAGCTCTCATTGATTTTGAGGACAAATAAATCGTTACTACTATAATTATGGTCCCATATCTCACCTGCGATAAAAAGATCTTTCGAAGAATCTACGACCATATCATGCATGATTTCTTGATATTGTCCATCCCATGTTTTTGCCCAAACAATAGGAAGCATGGGCGGACAGCTACCAATTATAGTAAAAGGCAAAAGGATAAGTGAGGTTAAAAGAGACGAAATAAATATAACGCAGATAACGCCTGGTACAAGGTATTTTAATCGTGTGATGATTCTAACCTTATTTTTTTATCTTGATTCTATTCTAAAATAGTAAGAAAAATTCAAATATATACATTCATGTATAGAAAAGGAACTGCCTTATTATTCAATAGAATTTATTATTTTCCAATTTAAGAGTGATTGACTCATTTACCACGAACTTTATAAAGATAAAAAATATTACTATCCTGTAATTTTGTATCTACTACCCAAATTCTAGAGTTAGTGAAATTTTTCTGAGTATTTTTCTTATACATCGTACCCCTCAGATAAGGTATGTCTTTTTACCAGTGGATAAAATAAGAGAAGCTTAACCAAAATCCAAAACACGCAATTCTAATAAAAGATTTATTTTTTATCTTTCTTTTTTTACCATTTTGAATAGTTTCTAAACATTTTATTGATGAGGTAAAAAATTATCCGGAAGGATTGTTTAACGGATCATTATGTGCGTGTTTGAAGAAAATTTTCTTTAAAAAGATATAATTCCATCTCATTATTTAATAAAACAAAATAAAATATTAAAAATGAAAGATTCTTCTTTTTTCTTCAAATTAAAAGGAAGTTCAAAATACACAAAATTCTATAATTGTATAATTTCGAAGTAAGGCTATAATATTAGAATAGGTTAAGAATAAAATGCTAAGAAAGAAAACTAAAAAAGCTTTTATTATTTCACTTTCTGTTGTTCTTTCAATCTCCATTATTCTTATTATTAACAATTTTATAATATTTAGTCGAATTTATTATAGCGTATATTATGAAGTAAATCTCCCAAATTCTGATGAAATAATAGAAAAAGCTGAAAACTTTGATTATTTAAAGTACCTTAAAATGCATGACCCTTATGGGGAAATTCAAAATTTAAGCAAGTTCAACATTAATTATATCGATAGAGAATTTATTGATTTTTTAAAAGGAAAAATTAATAGAGATAACAAAAGATTTCATTTGTGGCCTTTTTATTACCATAATTTTATTTATACTTTTAATACAACAGAGGAATCCAAACTTTATTTCTCATATAATAATAGTACAATATTTAATGCAACTTATGAAACTCAAAAACCAATTTTTATTGTTCCTCCCCCTATATGGTTCAATTTCATTGGAAGTTGGTTCATTAATTTCACCCAAGTACCTCATGTAGTTAATCAATCATCTACTATTTTATTGAATAATACGATTTTGGTAAAAATGATTTTAAAATACGATTATCTCTATGGAAATCTTGGAGGAGAATTTTATCAAATAGAGCAGTATGTCATTCTCAATTCCAATCTTCAAGTTATATTCATTTATGTGCCAGCAACACAATTAATAGTGGCTTAACTATAATCATAAAATGTTAAAAAAACAATAAAATTTTAGAAAAATTAATTCTCAAATCTAAGGTAAGAATACTACAAGTTCATTAGTAGCTTATAAATTTTTTTTTGGATTAATCCTTACTGAAATTTTCATTTCTAACTGTTTCTATCTAGAAAAAAATAATTTTTAAATTATTAAAGAGAAAAAAGATAAAAGTAGGTTATTTTAATTTTAATCCCATGTAGGTTTTTTCACGGAACTATCGTCATCTTCCGTATGAATTCTCTTTAAGTCAATATCAGAATAACCTGGGATGATATTGAGTAATCTCCTCATGGAATTTTCGATATCTTTAGATGATGTAATTAATTTTAAGCTTAACCAGAATCTAAAACCCGCAAATCTAATACAAGATTTCTTTTCTATCTTTCTTTTTTTACCATTTTGAATAGTTTCTGAATCATAATATCAATTAGGCATTCCAAATAATGAATTCCTATCAAAAGGAGTTTCGAAATAATAAAAATCAATTGATTATCGAATTATAAGAAAAAAAAATAAAAATTTTAATATTCTTTCTAAGCTAAAAGATCAAAAATCTCTTTTAAAGCCATCATTTTTCTTAAGCCCTTTATTTTGATTTTTCGAGTGATCATTTTTATTAATAAAGGTCCAGCAGATAAACCATCACTAAATAAATTAAGGAACATTTCTGCCGGTGCTTCAAATAACGAATCGTATTCTAAGTTTTTTAAAGTTTCTTCGTCATTTTTAGAGCTAATCACATTTATTGTACCCTTTTCAATTTTTATCATCGCCGCCCACTTTTGATCTTTAGGATTTAACAAAATGTTTAAATGTGTATCTCCAAACTTTTCTTTAAATTCCGCATTGAAATTTAGAGGTTCAATAAATTGCCACAACAACGCAGCAAGACCTCTCTTTACTTCTTTCTTTACAATTGGCATTCAAAATCACATGTTTAATTTTATTTTTTTTTTAACTCATTTCAAATTGTTCTTTTTTCTTTTTATTTTATTAACTTTTTAAATATTCTTTGTAATTCAAGGAAATTGTAACGCATGAGAAAATTCACGGGTAAATTTTGGATGAGTCGTTAGTTCAACATATCTAACTCTACTGGCAATATCTCCAGCAATAGATCTATACTCTTTCGATATTAACGCAAGTTTAGCTCCTACACCAGCGGCATTTCCCACTTGAGTAAAACGATTTAAAGGAATAGAAGGAAACAAACCGATTTTAATTGCATTCTCCACATTTATGCGAGTGCCAAAAGCTCCTGCAATCACCACCTTTTCTATTTCTTCCTCATTGATGCCATATTCTTGGAGTAAAATATTAATTCCAGCACATATAGCAGCTTTAGCTAACTGTATTTCGTTGATGTCATGTTGTGTAACGACTATATCCTTTTCTATTTCGCTATTTTTCTTTGATGCTAAAATAAATTCTCGGCCAGACTTTTTTTTGCTAACTAAATCGTGATCTTGTAATCTACCACGCTGATCGATAATTTTTTGTTGACGCAATTGACTTATTGCATCTAAAATACCAGATCCACAAATACCCGTAGGAGGAATGTCCCCAATAACTTTAAAATCAATTTTGTTATTCTTGATGTTTACTTCTTCGATAGCGCCATTACTTGCTCTCATGCCATGTTTGATTCCAGCACCTTCAAAAGCAGGGCCAGAAGCACAAGAAAGGCTAGCTATATCTCCATTTACTGATAATGCTACTTCTGTATTAGTACCGATATCAATGCCGATAGTATTTTTACTAGTTTTATAAATCTCTGTAGCAAGAAGCATTGCCACATGGTCAGCTCCAATAAAACCAGCTACATTAGGTAATAAATGAATATATGCTCCTTGAGCAACATTTAGTCCAAGCTCACGAGCTTTCACATCTAATGATTGAACAACAACAGGCGAATATGGAGCTCGTCCTAGTTGTATTACAGGTAAGCCGATGAAAAGATGATGCATTGCCGTGTTGCCTACAATAGTTACATCTACCACCTTTTCTGGATTGCCAGTTAGCTCCTGTATAAGTTGGTTTAAAGTGTTTAAAAGACAATTCCTCAATTGATCCACACCATTTTCCATTGCGTAACTGATTCGACTCATTACATCCTCACCGTAAGCAATTTGGGGGTTCATAGCTCCTTTAATTGCTATAGTTTGTCCTGAATGTATCTCAACTAAATAAACTGCTAACTTGGTGGTACCAATATCAATTGATATTCCATGAAAGTCTTCAGCTGACTTAGTAATTCCAATTACTTCATCATCTCGAATAATAGCTGAATACTCCCCATTTTTGTTTCGTAAATTGGATGATAGATTTTGCAATAATGTAATGTCTGGCCGTAAATTCTTGAATCCATATTTATCCTTTAAAAATTTCTGAAGATTCTCCCAATCAGCTAAAGGGTTTTCCAAGGAAGATTCCTGCAATTTTATCTTGTATTTAGTGATAACAGGGTCTAAACTCAATTGAGGTTCTTTTCCTAACAATTGTAATTGTTGAATAGTTTCTAACGATTCTGGTGGAATTTCAACCTTCAAATCACTCAATACCCGCATGGTACACGCTAAACGATAATTATTTGCGATTTCTTCTTCACTTAAAAGATTTTTCTCGTTCGTACTAATAGCAGATACATTTCCATTTATAATCCGTATTTTACAGCGACCACAAATCATTTTTCCGCCACAATATGAGATTATTGGGATTCCGGCTTTTCCTGCTGCGTTAAAAACAGTATCACCTTTCATACAAGGAATCCTTAGCCCAATTGGTTCAAAATCAATGATATACATATTCTTCATCTTTTTAGTTAGAATAATTTGTAAAGGGGATGGTTATTTGTGGTTGGTCGTAACCCTTTAATTCGTCCTCCGTAAGCAATTAATCCATCGATCGTGGCTATTGCTGGAAAAACCCAATTTGCGTGTTTAATTGGACCATAAAAACAAAAATCTGCCCCGAATAACGGTGTTATAGAAAGAACTGACGATGCCGCTGCATGAAATG
Source organism: Promethearchaeota archaeon (assembly GCA_004375715.1). Lineage (GTDB taxonomy): Archaea > Asgardarchaeota > Lokiarchaeia > Sigyniarchaeales > SOKP01 > SOKP01. The sequence goes on from SOKP01000290.1 coordinate 5,916, forward strand.
CGAGTTTCCCTAATTCTTTCATTCTTTCCCATGTATAAAGCGCATTCGCAGGAGCACATCCTGTTGGATACCCAAATCTTTCTTTTATATCGCGAATTGCTAAAGAAACCCAACTTACACTGGCAACATCCATCACTCCTGTATCAATGAAAATGTTTTCAACTCCAGCAGATTTAATTGCTGGAATTAAATTTTTCTCCAATAATTCTATTTTTCTCCCAGGTTTCATCGCTTTCATGCTAAAGGCAAGTAAAATTGCGTTTTTCACTCCGTATTTTTTAATACAATTCAATTCTTCTTTATTATGCTCAATTCCAATACTACTATATATCAATCGTGGAATTAAGTTAGTCTTTGAAAAATATTTTATTGCTTCCATCCTTACATTATGAGAGGGCGAATCGACTACGATTGGTGCAGAAGTTTGAGATGCTACGAATTCGATGTATTTAATAAGCGCTTCTGGTGTTTCTCCAATTATATCAATAAATCGCGGGTTACCCGTAAGTTTTGATATCTCCTCTTCCTTCTTCAATAAATGTCTAGCTTTATCTTCGTCAAAAATCCCTTTTAATGGATCCTGAACAATTTTATCTCCAGCAAAAAACATACTACCTATGAGGACAGTAGGGCGCTCCCAAGGCTGTCCACCAATCTCTACTCCTGCTATGTTATAAGTTTTTTGTTCTGTAGTAAATTTTAGCAATGTAAGACACCATAAAATATTCTATAGTCTTCAAAATTATAAAAATTATTAAAAAAAAAATGTGTTTATGCTAGTATTTCTGGAGATACGTTTTTTTTCCATTCCTGATATGATTCTCGTTTCGGTAATTCGAATTTGACTTCATCAAGATTATCAGCTATAGGTAAACGACCATATGTATGCGTGGCGACAATAGCTGCGTGTATGTAATCAGTCGGGGTATCAGCAGGGATGTTTGCGCAAAAAATCGTCAAGTTATGATCTCGTGCAAAAGCGTCAATGAATCGCTTAACATTATCGACAATTTTTTCCACTGGCCCATCACGTAGCATTCGACCATTTAATCCTGCTAAGACTGTGGGTTTAACACCTTCTTCAAGAAACTTTTTTGTGTAATCTAACACTGCCTCTAAAGGATATTCGTGCCAACGTCCCATACCTAGAAATAAAGAAGGTAAACCTCCTTGACTTGCTACTTCGATGTCAAATGAATCGTGAAGTATCTTTTTATCAAACTTTTCCAATCGTTCCTCGCAATAATCGCCACTAATGTTCATAGCCAAAACGCCAAATTTTTTTGCTTTCTCTGCTAATCGCTGATTATAAGGTACAACCCACTCCTGCATCTCCTTTATAGATAGATTAGGGATGCAAGCCCAAGCATCAGCACCTATAGCCATCATAACACCTGCCTCATCGTTCTGAGCCTTAAGATAAGGCTCTAACACATCGTCAACAATGAAAGTATATAATTCATGGGCGAATTCTGGCTGTTTTCTCTGGAATTTTATTAATCTTGGATAGGAACACAGTCCAACAGCTAAACTAAAGGGAGCACAGAATATTCCTTGGACTGTTCCATACTCCATGTTTAATGCTACGCTTTCTAAAGCGTAGGGAAGCCTTCCATCTTTACGCCAGTCAACTTCTTTTTTCTTAAGCTTGGCTAAATCTTCTGGTTTTTTAATTAAGGTGTCACGAAAATCGATTGTTGGCATTGATTTTTCGCCGTAAACCAATTTACCCCCCAACGCTTCTACTTCATAATTGTAAGCATCAGCAAAACCAAGACACGAATCCATTTCGTAATAATTTGATACATTAACCGAAGTCTTAATCAGACTTTTTGCATCGTAATAAAATTCTTTAGCTGGTACTCCAGCAACTGTCATAGCATGGTCATGCATCTGAGCCATAATTGGAATCCAACGCTCTTCCTCACCTCCAAAAAAACCTCCTATTCCTACTCTTTCCTCAGGCATTTTAAGCTACCTCCAAAGGTTTTTCCATTAATTTTATAGCTTTTTCTACTGCATCAAATGCATCTTTTCCCCAAGCATCAGCTCCGATTTCGTCTGAAAATTCTTGGGTTATAGGTACTCCACCAATCATTACCCTAACTTTGTCGCGAATTCCACTATTTTGTAGCGCTGTGATAACCTCTTTCATATCAAGCATAGTTGTTGTCATATAACAGCCTAAACCTAATATATCAGGATTATGTTCTTTTACTTTTTCAATAAAGGTTGCTACCGGCGTATCTTCTCCAATATCTATAACCTCAAATCCACCGCTCCTTAACAT
>SOKP01000226.1 GCA_004375715.1 Promethearchaeota archaeon
CCAATTCAAGCATTCACTAAAATTTCAAGGAATAAACCTATAAAAACTTACGACAGTGTAGTAAATCCTGATTACATCATGGTTTTTGATACTTCTTTGTTAGAGATTCCAAAAGTTAAAGAAACGATTAGAGAAGGAGTTACACTTTTAATTGATAGCGTTAAATCGATCGACTTAAGTTTATTACCAAAAAACCTAAAGATTTATTTTGTAGATGCAACTGGGATTTGTTTAAATAGAGGATTTATGCATTCTAGTGGACCAATTCTAAATATTCCTATGTTAGGGGCTTTTGGTAAAATTACGGGGTATTACGATCTTAAGATTATGGAAAAAGTTCTTAAAAAAGAATTTGGAGAAAATAGGTTAGAAAAAAACATGACTGTCGCAAAAGACGCTTATAATTCTGTTAGGGAGGTATAATTATGTCTGAATCTGAAAAATGGAAAAAAATTAATAAATCTAAAAAAGAACGCCCTGAAGTTCAAGAATATAAAAATTGGAAAGAACTGCCTCCAATCCCTATTTCCCTACCTATTGAAGGAAATATGGGTGCAACGGGTGATTGGAGAACATTTAGACCAATAATAGATCAAGAAAATTGTAATAAATGCGGAATTTGTTGGATGTATTGTCCCGAAGGTGTTATTGAAAAGAAAGAAGATGGACATTTTGAAATTGGTTTATTATATTGTAAAGGATGTGGAATCTGTGCAAAAGAATGCCCTACTAAAAATATTGAAATGGTTAGAGAGAGTGATATAAAAGATGGTTGAAGCCACAAATGATTTTGTTCAAGAAAGAGAAACTATCGTAATAAAAGGAAATGTTTCGGCAGCATATGCCGCTAAATCTGCTAGAGTTCAAGTAATAAGCGCTTATCCAATTACACCTCAAACGACAGTAGTAGAAAAACTTTCTGAATTTGCTGATAATGGATTAATGCCCGGAACTCAGTATATAAGAGTAGAATCTGAACATTCTGTAATGGCATCTGTTATTGCAGCAAGTAAAGCTGGAACTCGAACTTTTACAGCAACGGCAGGACAAGGCCTTTTTTACATGTTCGAGATGCTTCATTGGGCTAGTGGGTCTAGGTTACCAATTGTCACCACCATCGCATCAAGGGGGGCTGCACCGCCATGGAATATATGGGCTGATTTTACAGATGTTATTAGTTGCCGGGACACTGGATGGATGACTGCGTTTTGTGCGACTCACCAAGAAATTTACGACGAAATTTTAATGTCCTATAAGATATGTGAAGATTACGATGTTTTATTGCCTAAGTTCGTCGCCTATGGAGGATTTATATTATCTCACACATCTAAACCTGTAATAATTGAAGATCAAGATTTAGTTGATTCTTTTTTACCACCTTTGCCAGATGAAAAGGGATGGCCTCATATTTGGTTTGATCCAGAAAGACCTATAATGTTTGGAAATCTCATCATGCCATCGGGATTCTATTACGAATTTAGAATGAAGATTCACGATGCCATGGTTAGAGCTAAAGAGAAGATTAAGAATGTAGCAAGAGATTTTGAAAAAACTTTCGGTAGAAATTACGGAAATGGTTTAATTCAAGAATATAAAATGATTGGGGCAGATGTAGGAATGGTAATTTATGGGGACTTAGCTCTACAAATGGAACAAGCAGTTGATGATTTGAGAGAAGAAGGATATAATGTTGGTATGGTTAAATTAAGGTATTTAAGACCTTTTCCAGTTGAAGATGTTATTGAAATTGCTAAAAAAGTGCCACTTCTTGGAGTGGTTGATAGAGCAACGGCGTTTGGAAGCCCAACGGGAGGGCCCGTGAGTTGCGAAGTAAAGACAGCTTTACACGAAGTTAAAGGCACCGCTAGAATATTGCCAATGATAAACGGTTTAGGCGGAAGAGAAGTTACTTTGGAACAACAAAAAGTTCAATTAAAAATATTAATAAAACTAAACGAAACCGGAGAGCTCCCAAAAGATATGCTTTATGGCACTTTATGGGACGGATTATTAGAGGTGAAATAGATAATGGTAAAATTAAAAGAAGCATTAGAATCTTGTCAAGAAGAATTTTTTCTTCCAGGCAATTCTTGTTGTGCTGGTTGTGGTCTCGAAATTGCCCTACGATGGGCAATGAAAGCATTAGGACCTAATACAGCGCTAGTATCGCCAGCTAGTTGTTTAAATGTAGTAGTAGGATTATGGCCTAAAGCTGCACCAAATTTCCCATTTACAAACATGGCATTTGCAGCGGCAGCAGCGGCAGCAACTGGGATGTCTGCTGCCTT
>SOKP01000284.1 GCA_004375715.1 Promethearchaeota archaeon
TTTATATTCAATTGAAATCCGCTCATATTTTAAAATATATAAAAATAACAATTATATAATTTTTTATTAACTTAAATATATTTATGGTAGTGATGAAATTTCTTGTAGATGCTATGTTAGGTAAACTTGCGAGATTTTTAAGAATTTTTGGTTATGATACTGTATATGCCAACGATTTAATAGAATACTATAACATTAATCCTGTTCCTGATAATAGCTTAAAAAAATACGCACAATCAACTAACAGAACAGTCATAACTAAGGATCTCCCGTTCTATAAGGATATCACGGACAACGCAATTCTTCTTGAAGGGGAGGGTGTATATTCATATTTAAATCAACTTAAACAAAAATTAAAGTTACAGTTAATTTTTAACATCAAGAATGCAAGATGTTCGACTTGTAATTCACCCCTTCAAGAAGTTACCAATAAGATTTTGATAAAAAACTTAGTGAAGCGTAAAACTTTTTTGAACTACAATGAATTTTTTCAATGTGTTAATCCATCATGTCGAAAAGTATTTTGGAATGGTCCACATATAGCGGATATTAATAAAAAAATACAGAATATGGCCGAAAACTAAGTTTTAGTGCTTGTGAAGAAGTTCTTTTTAATATCATTAAACTTAACTTTTACTTTCTCAGCTTCATCTTTTGCGCCTCCTTTTTCAAACAAACTATGTGCTTGAGAAAGCAGCTCAAGGCATTTCTTGTATTCTTTATTCTTAAAGTGGTTTTCTGAAAGTTCAACTAAATAATGCCCTTTCTTAAGATAAAACGCTAAGAACTGCGCAGAGGTGTCTATTTTACGACTCAAATTAAACACATTTTTTTTTCTAAGTATATTTATCTAATAAAGCTAGAGTAATTAAAAATTTGCATTTTACGATTAAACTAATTTCATTCGGAACTCATCCATCTCAATAACTGAATTTTTTTCTCTGGCTTTATTTGCAGCAAACGCCATGAGATGACTTTCAATAGTCTCCTCGCCGCTTGTTAGAGGTTTAGATTTTTCTGGGTTAGTAAGCGTTTCTAAAAAAGAATCTATTAGAGAAAAATCGCCTCCCCCATGACTAGAATAATCAATTGATAGTTTTTCAGAAAAAATCACCTTAGATGTGCCTGTAAAATGATCGTAAATAGTAATCTTCTGTCCAGAATCAAAGAATTCTCCAATTAAAGTAGCTTTAGTTCCATCAATTCGCATAGTCCTTCCTTCTCTCTCACTAAATCCATGAACTATAAGATTCGCTGTAACATTATTTTCAAACTCGATATTTACTACTTGATGGTCAATTACATTATTATCGCACTTATATACACATCTTCCATAGGGACTCGTTCTTAATATTCTCATTTTAGTTTCATCAGAATAATCTTCACTCGCCTCTTCTGGGAGTCCCGAATAGAGCGGTTCTACTGGCCAATCTCTCCAATATCTCAAACTTTGTAATAGTTTGATTGGTCTACTTAGTATGGCTAATGTTTTTTTATGTTTTTTTCTTAAATTAGCGAGAAATTTAAACATTTTTATATCACTTTTTTCTAAGATTTGAGTTATTGGTACGATGTCAATATATATTCTTGGAGCGTAATAGAGACAAGTATCTTCTATAGGGCATCCTTCTACACAATAATCGGGAGAATTTTTAGGCGCGTTTATTGATTTAAAATGTAGAAGACTTCCAAATGAACTTATTTTTTTTGGTAAAGCTTCTACCATCCAGTACAGCAAATCTAAATCGTGGCAACATTTTGCCAGTATCATTGGGGATGATTCATTCGCATTCCGCCAGTTACCCCTAACAAAACTATGCGCCATATGATACCAACTGACATTTTCTCTATGTGAAATGTTAATAAGATTTCCCAATGAACCTTCGCGAATTGCATTCTTGATTGTTGAAAAAAAAGCAGTATATCTTAGAACATGGCAAACTCCTAAAATTCTCCCTGTTTTCTTAACCCGATCTATGATTTTATAGCAGCCTTCGAGAGTGTGTGCCATAGGTTTTTCCAATAAAACATCATACTCTTTTTCGAGAGCTTTTAAACATGGTTCTACATGCATTTGGTCTTGAGTACAGATGAAAACAACGTCAGCAAATTTGTCTTCTCGTAACATGGACTCCCAACTATCATAACAACGCTCTAAAGGAATATTATGAAGTTTTGCAAACTTATCTCTTCTATAAGTAATTGGCTCTGCGACAGCGATAAAATTTAATTTATTAGGATATCTTAAAGCATAATTACCATAAGCGGTCATTCCTCTATTTCCGGCTCCAATTAAAATCGCTGTGATTTGTTTTTCCATTTTTCATCATATGCTTTAATTCTCTAACACACTCGGTATTTTTCCTTCAATTAATAATTGATCTAAAAGTACGATCGCTAACATTGATTCTACTACTACAACTGCTCTTGGAACTATGCAAGGGTCATGGTCCCCTTCTATTTCGATTTCAGTTTCTTTCATAGTTTTAATGTTGACAGTTTTTTGTGGCATTCCTATAGATGCTGTTGGTTTTATAGCAATTCGCAAAATTATAGGCATTCCTGTAGAAATACCTCCTATAATCCCTCCAGCATCATTTTTTAAGGTTGCTACTTCCCCATTTTTTATAATCCAAGGATCGTTGTGTTCTGATCCTCTCATATTTACAGCTTTAAAACCAGCGCCAAATTCAATGCCTTTTATTGCCGGGATCGAAAAAATGGCTCTACTAATCTTAGACTCAAGGCTATTAAATATTGGCCCACCAATACCGGGGGGAACATTTTTAACAACACACACTATACTTCCACCTATTGAGTCCTTCAAATTTTTGATGGATTTGATTTCATTTACCATTTCTGTTGAAAATTTCGCATTTAGAGATTTTACAAGAGATTTTTCCCTTACTTTGGCAAGTTGCTCAAAATTATCCTCAGAATATTCAGTTGGGTCAGTAATTTTTCCGATACTCTCTGTATATGCAAATATAAATATGTTGAATTTGGTCAAAATCAATTTCGCGATTGCACCTGCCATTACAAATCCAGCAGTTATTCTCCCTGAGAACCTTCCTGATCCACGATAATCAGCAAATCCCCCATATTTCTTTATTGAAACATAATCTACATGAGAAGGCCTTAATAGTTCTTTAAATTTTTCGTATTTTGTTGAATCATACGATTGATTTTTGATGATTAAGCAAATTGGGGCACCAGTTGTTTTATGATTAAAAATTCCCGATAGAACCTCAACTTTATCCGATTCTTTACGGGCTGTAGTTAGGTGTGATTGTCCAGGTTTTCGTTTATCTAATTCATGTTGGATAAAATCTAAATCAAAATTTAATCCAGCTGGTGTACCATCAATCAAAACTCCAATTACTTTACCATGACTTTCTCCAAATGAAGAAATTTTAAATCTTGTTCCTAAGGTGTTATCTCCCATTATAACCATCAAATATGTGATATATTTGAACCATACTCACTATATAAGTTATTTAATATATAATGAGTAGTCTGCTCCTATTATGTTTTATGAATCTTATAATTTATGTTATCCCTCTCTATTTAAACTTATTACACTAATAAAAACAAAATTATATTGAAAGCCTTCATTTATTTTTACTTAGCATCCATGTAAATCAATCAGTATATAAAAAAATGAAACTTAGAATAGCTCCAACAAAAAAACTTAATGGTATTATAAATGCTCCACCATCTAAGAGTTACTCTCATCGTGCTTTTATCGCCTCTAGCTTAACAAAAGGAGTTTCAATCATTAAAAATCCTTTAATTTCTGGTGATGTTGGTGTGACGATTAAAATTTTAGAAGCTTTAGGGAATAAAGTGTCGAAAGCATCAAACCATTCTTTTATTGTTAAAAGTAACTATGGAAAATACAAATCCGTTAAAAAGTTGTTAGATTGTCAGAATTCTGGCACATCTATCAGAATATTTACAGCACTTGCAATGCTAATTGATGGTGGGTTGTCTTTTGCAGGGGAATTCATAAAAAGGAAGCGACCTATTATTCCCTTATTGGATGCATTAGAAAGTATCGGCTGTAGTTATAGATTAACTGAAAAAGATTTAAAAGTAAAGCGTAAGGGAAAAAAATGTGATAACATAAACATTCCCGGAGATATTAGTTCCCAGTTTGTTTCTGCTCTACTTATGATGTGCCCTTTGTTAGATTGTAAGAAAAAAAATTCAATGATGGTAAAAATAACATCTCCCATAACCTCTTATCCATATGTTAAAATCACTTTGGATGTATTAAGGTCATTTGGTATTAAAATTCAAGAAAATATAAACAATGAGAAAGAAGGATCATATTTAATTGCGTGTAAGCAAAACTATAGAGCCCAAACGTACGAAATACCTGGCGATTTTTCTTCGATTTCGTTTATATTGGCCGCCACAATATTAACTCCTGAAGAATCACAGGTTGTTATAAAGAATTTAAATTTTGAAAAACCTCAAGGAGATCAAAGAATTATTGAGATTTTACAAGAAATGGGTGCGAATATCAAGATTATGAAAAAAAATAATTGTCTTATCGTAAATGGTGGTATTAATCAGAATCCCTTGACCGGTATAGCAATAGATATCAATGACACTCCCGATTTATTTCCAATATTATCGATTATCGGAGCATTTGCTAAGGGTAAGACAGAAATATACAATGCGTTAAATCTTAGAAAAAAAGAAAGTGATAGAATTTCGATAATTGCTAAAGAATTAAGTAAAATGGATGTCAAAGTGATTGAGGAAAGTGATAGGATCACAATTTATCACTGCAAGGAATTAAGAGGAACTTCCTTTAATCATGAAAACGATCATAGAATTGCGATGTCTTTAACCATAGCAGGTTTATTTGCCCAAGACCCATCCTTAATTGAAAATATTGAGATTGTGGAAGATTCGTACCCGAATTTCGTAGAACACATAAAAAAATTAGGCGCAAATGTAGACTTGGTAGAATAATTCACATTAAAATAAATTATCTAAACGATTTTTGTCGTCTAGCCCTTGCTTTCTTTCCCCCAAAATGTTTAGGTTCAGTCCTTCTTGAATCTCCTGAGAGTAGAGATTCATCGTATTCTCTGAAAGTTTTTTCAATTGTTTTCGTTCCAATAAATTTATTTAACGATTTAGCGATTGCTATTCGAACTGCATCAGTTTGTCCCATTTTTCCACCACCTCTTACTCTAACCGTAATGTCACATTTTTCTATTTTAGGGTGGTCGATGACATCTAATACTTCTTGAATGCGCATTCTTCCTATATCCGGTTCATAATTTTCTAAAGGTACATTGTTTATCTTTATTTGTCCTTTAGCAGGATACTTTAAAACTGCTCTAGCTATCGCCGTTTTTCTCTTACCTGAAGATTGTATTACTTTTGTTCTTTCAGACATAATTTTTAAGCCTCGATTTCTAATTTATTCCATCCAATTCTCGTACAAAGATTTTCTAAAGTAATAAATTTGTTGTAATAAGAAAGCCTTTTCTTTTCTGAATTCGGTATATCTGTTGGTATTAAAGTCTGATACCTCTTTTGGAAACGATCAGGAATTCCTCCGATATATACATGAACTCTTTTTAAAGCATCCTTTCCCCTAATTTTTTTAGTAGGGAGCATTTTTTTTATTATATTCCTCATAAAGGTATCAGGTCGTCTCGGCCAGAAAGGACCACGCCTTGGATTAGTTGCTGTACTTATATTCAGCTTTTCTAGATATTTTTCGTGAATATTTTGCTTAGTACCACTTATGATTGCATCTTTTGCATTAATAATGACAATTTTTTCACCAAGTAATGCCTTTTTAGCTACCTGGCTACAAAATCTTCCTAAAATTTTATCCTTTGCATCCAATAAAAGATATTCGGGCAACTATTTTCCACTCCGTTTTTTACTAATAAAATACTTTAACATCTTTACCTTCAGGATTTTGTTCAAGTAATTCCTCTATTGATAATAGCTTACTTCCTGAAGTTTCTATTTTTTTTCTAGCCGTTTTGGAACAAGTTAAACAAGCTATAGTTAACTTATGGTCAATTTCGCCAATTCCTAGTACTTTGCCTGGAACTACAATAACATCATTTTCTTTGGTTTTTTTGTTAATTCTATAGAGATTTGCTTCCACTTTCTCTCTTCGGGGACCTGATAACTTTTTTGAAACCTTCTTCCAAATTCTCTGCTTAGTTTTCCATAATTCTCGGATCAATTTTCTATTGTAATAATTACTTGGTCCTGTAATGCGATGGCTCATACTACTAAATCATTTGATTTTTTAATTGAAAAAATATAAACTTTAAAATTTTTAATATTTTAATAAATTTGCGGTTGATTATGATTCTATATCGAGTTCATCTAATTCTGTAACAAATTCATCGATCTTTTCGTAATAGACTTCAAAAACTTTTTTAATTAATACATTATATTCCAGCACACCATCACTTTCAATAGAAAAGATATAGGAATCCTCTTTTGAAATTACGCTTATCTTTTCACCAGAGTTTTTCTTACAAGAATTGCATAAAGTGCAATATTTCCAATATTCATCCTTTAATTTGAGTAATCCATTACTAGCTAATTCGAATAATTTCTCAGGACACATTTTAATTATTAAATCATTCTCTTCTGCGTCTTTAAGTGCGCTCGCATCAAATTTTACTTCGGGATAATTTCTAAATGCTACATTCGATACAGCCTGCCATTTTGCATGGTCTTTTGCCAAGCCTAAGATTGCATAGGCTTCGATAATAATTTTAGCATTTTTATCTATTTTGACAATCGGGATAAAATCGTCAACTGGTACTATTTTGGGGTCATTAGATTTCAAATCACCGGAGTAGATCTCTAATGAAGCATTGGTAGTGTTAGTAACTTCGCATGTTAAGGAAACTTGGCATAGTGGACACCCATTACCTGAACACTCGCACTCCTTAGGAAGTTTGTACACATCTAAATCAGTTTTAAGGGGTATTAAACCAAGTCTATGACTAATTATTTCATCATATAACGGAGAATCATTTTTCAAAATGATTACTTCGTCAATAGCCATTACAGGTACTTCTGTAAGCATTATTCGCCTTAAAGCATTTAACATTTCAACAGAAATTCCTTCAACTACTAAAACTAATTTATGTTCACTCTTTTCAAGAATATCAAGTTTTAGGGGTATCATTATACCCTTAAAATGTCTAATTTAAGATAAATTTTTCTATTTAAATTAGAAAAAGGTTTTAATAAAACTTCAAATATTCATACGCTTTGTTAGGGGTTTGAAAACAGTATTTAATTTCTTGAAAATCCTTTTTAAATTCAGCGACATCTTGTTTAACTTTCTGAGGATCTTTTTTGTTGATAAGTAATTCTTTAAAGAATTCTGCAATATCAACCATTTCGCTTCTTCCCATTCCAAGTCGGGTGATTTCAGAGGTTCCTAATCGTAAACCACCCGGGTTCATATAATGTCTTCCTTGAGTAATATCCCATGGTAAGAGGTTTCTGTTTATAATGATATTTGCTTCCTCTACTAATCTTTCAATATCCCCGCCTAAGCCGATGGATTTTTCGAAATTTGTAATATCAATAACAATCTGATGAGATTCTGTAAAATTTTTATGTTCCATCAGAGCATTAATGCCCCTTTCGTAAAGAGCTTGACCTAACGCTTTAGCATTATCTATCACTTTTTTGTGATAATCTTTCCCAAATTCTAACATTTCAGCATATGTAACGGCCAAACCTGCAACATTATGTAAGTGATGGTTAGATAACAAAGCTGGAAACATGTTGGGTCGTAAGATATCAATTAAATCCTCCCTATCTGATAAAAGTGTGCCATGTTGGGGTCCAGGAAGCGTTTTATGAGTGCTTAAAGTCATAACATCTGCTCCTTCTCTTAAAGGATCTTGAAAATAACCAGAACCTATTAACCCAGCCACGTGTGCTGCGTCATATCCCACATTCGCCCCTACATCTTTTGCTACTTCACTAAGTTCCCTAACCGGGTGAGGAAAGAGAAATACTGAACCTCCAAATAAAACCAATTCAGGTTTAACCTTCCTTATAATTTTAGCTGTAGCATCCGGATCGATGTTCATCTCGTCATTATCAAATGCCATGTATCCGATATTCAATCCACGTACGGTTCCAGCAGTTCCATAAATCGCCATACCAC
>SOKP01000180.1 GCA_004375715.1 Promethearchaeota archaeon
GAGCCTTTTAAATCTTTTGTTTTAACAAAGAGAAAGGATATCGGTAATTTCTACTTAAGTAATTACAATAAGATTTTAGAATTATATCAAAATTATAATGAGAACTTAACAAAAGAATCGTCTTTAAATTTGGAGGATGTTTTTTGGTTTCTCCTTCTGAGGAAATATATCAAACAAAAAGTGGACGACCATAGTGAAGTTTTCTTAGAATTTGTAAAAATTTGTGAAGTTGAGATAATCGAAAAAGATCAATTGGGATTTAAAGCATCGCCTTATTCAATAAAAGCACCTGATATTTGGTCAACATACTATGCTCTAGCATGTTTAGAATTATTAGGAGTGCTCCAACAATACTTAGCGTCCAAAGGGCAAGATATAATCGTTGAAAAAATAAAAAATTTTATTTACGATCATAAAAGAAATAATGGATTCTTACATTGCCTTGACAAACAATGCGATTTAGGTAATCAAGGCCCTTTGGGGGAGACTTTTTACTATGTAGTTGAAAGTCTAATACTTATCGGTGTTGATGTAAGGGTTTTCAAAGAACAATTCCGTCAATATTTAAGAGAAAGAAAGAAAGATGTATCGTTAATTTTTAAACTTCTCAGTTTAAAGTTCTTTGATTTAGATTCAGATGTAAAAGATAAGGAAATCCAGTATTTCTATCAATTTCAACAACCAAATGGAGGTTTTGTCATAGATTCAATTGGTGGAGATATTGAATCTACATTTTGGTGTGTAAATCTTCTCGATATATACTCATGGCTTATAGATTACAATCCAGCAAGAATCTATTCTTTTATCGCCGAAAAATTAGACTTATTATTGAAAGATAAAGAAAGTTGGGACTTACTCGCGTTAAGAAATGTTACTAAACTCGTAATTTTGCTATCTATTATCTGGAATCGTTTTATCGAAGAAATCGAGAGAGTTGTATTTAAGCGGTTAGAAACGTATAACTTTATCGATTTAAACCAGATAAAAACTACATTTGGGTTAAGCCATGGAGTAGAAGAGATTGTACTGTATATTAACCTCAATTATATGTTTTCTTTGAAAAATATCGATATTTCATCTGAATTTAATGACTACTTACGAAATTTAAGTCAAAGCAAAAAGCAAATTATCCAAGAAGTCTATGACCAACTAAGTAATAGTAGCATCGTTTCACTTTCGGATATACACAAAAAATATAAAAGTTCCTTCCAACAGGAACCCGTGAAATTAAAAGAAGATATCTTTCCAATCATCTATGACTTAATAAGCAACCATTTTTTTGAAGGAGAGATTAGATCTAAAAAGGCCTATTTATTCAAAACAAAATTTTACTTTTGTTTAGATGTTTTGTACAAAAATATAATTATTTCTGATAAGGAAATTAACAGCGGTAGACTTTTCGAAGAAAAAGCTAAACTGAAGGAAATTAAAAATGATATTTACAATATGACTTTGAAACTTAAGAACACTATTCCTCAAATAAAGGAAGAAATAGAATCTTATCTTATGATTGATGAAGTTGATTTCGCTAAAGAAAGGTTGAAGTTTGTTTTGCGAGATTCGTTAATGGAAGCAGATTTTCTTAATAAAAACATTGAAACATCGTTCAATCAGGAGCTTATATACATTAACCTACAAGCTGCTTTAGGTTCTGAAATATCTCAATGGAATAAGTCTTATTCTTTATTACAAAAGCGTTTAGGTGAAGTAAATAATTATCTCCTCGAAAAGATTCAAGAGATGGAAAGTTTAAAAAAATTTAGCGATATTTTAGACGAGTTAGATAATAAAATATACGATATTCAAGATCAGGTAAATCGCGAGATAGACTCTTTTAAAAATTACATTATGGAGGTTCTTGAAAAGGGTTATGATGAAGAAAAATTAACTCTTATCATAAATGCGTTTAATAAAATAGCTCAGGTTGTAAGCAAATACGATTCAGTTATTTACAAAGTTTCACATCAGATTACAACGAAGGAGAAAAAGATCGCTAAGAACCATAAGAAAGTAATAAATAAATGGGTTAATTTTAAAGAAAGCTTTGATTCGATTTTTGCTGATTATACTAATGGTTTTCAGTTTTTCCACGAATTAAATAGAGAGATAGGAAATGTTAGGGATAATATACAAGAAGGAATTCTACAAATTAAAGAGGACATTAAAAACTTAACTTCTCAAAATCAATATCAAGACGCTTTTAAGATTATTAAGATGGAAGCGGATGTGCTACTGAAAGAAAAAACAAAGGGAATTCAAAGCTTAAAATCAATGGTTAAAAAGAACATTTCTTTTAAACAGAAACTATTTCCACTTTATAAATATATAAATGAAAAGCTCGACAGCCTGGAAGCAAATATTATTGAGTTTATAGCTGGACAAGAGCAATTATTAAAAGAAAAAGTTATAGAAGAAAGAAATAGAGCAGGTGTTGAAGATTTTGATAATTTTGTTTCTGATACTATCCAAAATTTTAAGATTAAGTTAGAAAATTACAGGATAAACATTGATCAAAGCAAAACAAATAAAATCCCAATTGTTATTAGAGGTTTTGATACAATTCTAATTGATTTTAACGAAAATAGCAAGATTTTTTCTAAAAAGTTATCAAATCTTAAAGCTATTATCCCAAACATTGATGAAAGTTCGATAAAAATTATTCAATGGGAAAAATTTAACATTTTCTTTACTGAGGAAATTGATAAACTTAAGGAAGAATATGTAAATGACATAATTTCTCAAGAGATTATATTAATGAGCGAGGAGGAACACACAGATACAATTAGTATAAAAAAACTAGCAGATAAGCTTAAACTCAAGTGTAAAGTGATAATTCCAAGAATTAGATACATGATAGAAGTGTCTAAATTGCAAGGTGATTTACTTGAAGATAAAAAAGAACTAACAGTTCACACTGAAGCTTATCATAAGAATAGAAAATTGACAAATTTCACAGAAAATAGAATTATTAAACAAACCCAAGAGGCGGTAGGAAAATTATTAGCTCTTTACGACTCGTGTATTAAAAACAAAACTCTTGGAGTAAACTTGTTAGAAATTCAAAATAGAATTAACGATTTAATTGATTTGAAGGATTCTATTACCAATCAATACAACACTAAGATAAAAGAGTTAAATATTGACGAGAATAGATTAGAAAACGTGGAACTGATTAGTAATCTAAAAGCTGTTATAAGCAATAATGAGAAAGCGATTTTGAATATTAAAGCAAATTTGGTTTTGTTTAAAGACTTACAATTATTCATAGTAGAAGTGTTAGATAATGTAAAAATCGAAATAGAAAACCAACTAACCAAAACTTCTAATGATGTTGAGAAAGCTGAGTCACATGTAAAGATGAGGGATATTCTTGAAGGTATAAAGGAAATTGTTAGAATTAAACTAATACAGGTTGACGAAAAAATCGAGAATGAATTGAAATCGATCATCGGTATATCTTATGAATCAAGGAAATTTGAGACCGAAGCGAGAGAATTCTATGTTAAGAAAAAGAATGAGATTAAAAAAAGAGTAGAAGAAAGAGTTCAAGTAATAAATGATAAGATAAAATCTTTAAAGTTTGAGACGGATCGAACTAGATTATTAACCACGATTACTAATAATAACATTCATTTAAGCCAATTATTAGGCACGCTTCAAGCAAGAGTTGAGGATCATGTTGAAACAGAACAATTTAAAAGAGCCTATCTAAGAGTAAATAAAAAACAAAAGTACATCGAGCAGGAAATCAAAAATACCAGTAAAAAAATAAAAGATTTAATTAGGATATTTAACCGAAATTCGAACGATTTCGAGACTAAAAATATTCACATCATAAATGATTTTGACCGTTTTATTAAAGAATTTAACGAAATTTTAAGAGAGAAAGTAAATACACTAGAAGAATTAATCATAAAATCATACGTGGAAATGGCAATAAAGGCCGTGGCAAATGAATTCCTAACGTTAAGCTTTTTACAGAATGAATTGAAGATAAAGAAACCCCTCATTCAAAAACACCTAATCTCTCTAATTAGTGCCGGAAAATTGAACGGAAAATACGATCCTCAGATCGGTTTATACTATGAAAACCCAGAAATTCTGAATAAGCTTGATGATAAAGAGTTAGAGGTCATAAAGAAAATGAATTTTCGCGTGTATTTGTTTATGAAACAACTAAAGAATTTCACAAACCAATACGGGTCAGTCATTGCGTTCTTTGCCTCGATCATCACCATCTCATATTATATTTTCCAAATAAGTGGAGGGAATCCTTTAACAATCGTTATTCCAATCGTTCTGACATTAGTGGTGCTCGGATACCTTCTTTTTAGAAAAAAGAAAGACGAAACAATTTGATTTTGATACACTGCTTATTCTTTACTTCTCTTTTTTTGTAAGACAATTACAAAAAATTTGTTTGAGCAAGAATTAATAAAGGAATTTAGTCGAAATCTTTTAAGAATAGCACTTCGTTTGCAGTTCTTTTAAGGTACCCTAAATAGCAAGCTTGATTAAAATGGGCATAAAATTTCTTTTCAATTATATCTTCTTCTTCAGCAAATTCTTTAAAATCAGAAAGAGACATTTTCCCATCTACGCTATAAGTTTTAACAATTCTTATTAATGTTTTTACATTATGGTTTAAATAAATTTTTCTTTCGGGCATTTTCTTTTTTTTTTCTTTATGATTTCCTTTTAATTTTAGTATTGAAGTTTTCAATTTCAATTTATCCAACCCTATTACATCGGAATAAAAAGTTACACCGGCATTTTTAAATCTTTTAAACTCTTCACTGTGGGCAAAGTTATCAAGTTCGGTGATAATTTCTTCAATAGATCTATTCGCGAGTAATTCTTTTTCTCTTATTCTTCGTTCTTTATAATTTTTAATCAAATCATATTCTGAAATTTTGTTTGAAACTTCCTTAAAGCATATCTCTTCTCGGTTAACAACATTACATAAATCTAATTGTTTTGAATCTGAAAGCACTGAATTCATAGTTAATTCCTTTCTTTCTGCGGCTTTATAAAAAGGAACATCAATAGATTGCTTAGCTATTAATAGATAGCACCTTCCAGCTTGATATCGCCCTGTTCTACCGCGTCTTTGGATCAATCTAATCTCTGAGGGAACGGGTTCGTAAAAAATGATAGCGTTCACATTAGGTATGTCAAGCCCTTCTTCTGCAACGCTGGTGGCTACGAGTATATCAAGCGTCCCTTCTTTAAATTTTTTAATTATTTCAATTTGTTTATTTTGTGAAAAACCAACGTCATTGACTGAACTTGACTGACCGATAAATTTTTCAACTCTTAGAGATTCAAAGCGTTCTTCTATTAAATTTTTTAGTAATTCAGCCATGGCTCTATATTGGGTGAACACTATCATCTTATTGTTTTGATAATCTTCGATTTCTTCGGTGATTATTGAAAATAGCTTTTCTATTTTAGGATGCGAATAATCGTTAATGTTATTCTGTATTAGGTTGTTTTTGATAAATTTGAAGTGTTCGGAATTGACAATTCGTTTAGCCGAAAGTATGTCTTGATCGGATTTCCATTCTAATTTCTCTAAAAATGTTAAAAAGAGCGTTATGTTTTGAGATTCTAATAAATCTTTAGCGTGAAGTAACGATATAAAACTTGAGCAATAAGAGAAAATTGATTGAATGTTTAACGAGTGTTCTTTAACCTTATCTATTATTCGATCAGTCTTGAAGAAGAGCGCATCGGAGTAATCCTCTTCTGATAGTTCCGGCAAGTAGCCATTCTCGTACTTAAGAGAAAGTGTTAAATCGCGAGATATCCCTAAGAAATCTAATTTTGAATAGTATCTTTTGTTAGGTGGTAATAATTTTTTGTCAATAAAAAATTTCAGAAATTTCTCAAATAAATTATACCAAACTGCACTTAATTCGATGACTTTAATGGGCAAATCAACGAATTCTAAATATGTATCAATATCGTATATATACTTTTTTACGTCTTTATCTTCGTAGGTTTTGAATATAACATTCTCAATGAATAAGCTATCACACAATTCCTGTATCCGAAGGTAGCTTTTTCCTGGTGAAGCGGTTAATCCAAGGATAAGAGGATCTTGGCATGTATTAAAATATTCAGTTGAAATGAAACAATACGCATAATTACCTCTTGTTCTGTGAGCCTCGTCGAAGATAATTAGAGAAACATGCTTTAAATCGTATCGACCTCTTTCTACATCGTTTTTTATTACTTGAGGTGTCGATACTATAATTTTAGAATTATTGAAAAGTAAAATTCTCTTTTCAGGCGAAATCTTGCCAGTAAATGAAGTAATTAAATTGGAAGCAATATTTAAAAAGGTCTCACATGAATCTTTATGTTGCGAAACTAAAGGCCTAGTAGGAGCAAGAATAATTATTTTGGATTTAGGATATTTCTCTAAAGCTTCACTAACGAGTAAAATCCCAACAATCGTTTTTCCTAAACCAGTTGGCAAAACTATTAATGAATTTCTTCCTATACACCTTTTAATGATATTATTTTGATACTGTCTATAAAATATTCGATTTTTTTTTAGAAGCGGATGATTAAAAAATCTAGAAACTTCAGTTTGCATTAAAGAAAAATTGAAGTTGATTCTTTTTAATTCTGAGGGGGCTATGATTTAATAATATCAAAAAAAGGAATATGAATCAAAGTAATTTAGTTTTAATTATTACTTTCTTTTAATATAGTATCTATTAGGATTTTATGCTATATCGATTAAACAAATACTATGTAGATTCAACAAGTTTAAATAATATAAATTGTTTATGAATAATAACTAACTGAATTACCACTTAACCTCTTCTCCCAAGTTAGTATATCCACACCGGGGTTCACTTTGGATAAGGTTAAGCTTGATAATTGGGAAAAGCATGTGAATAAAAATGAAAATTTTATATATTAATCCAGCTCGTCTGCAATCGGGGATGGACGCTATTATTACTGGAGCTCCATTAAGCTTAATTACGATAGCTGGGATGGTCCCAGAACATGATGCAAAATTATTTGATTTCAAGGTTGATAAATATCGCGAGAAAAAATTTCGTAACGAACTAAATCGGTACGATACAGTAGCGATCACAAGCATGACGCCACAAATATATTCAGCATTAGAAGTCGCTAAAATGGCGAAAGAACATGGTTGTAACACGATTATAGGCGGATATCATCCTACATTGGTACCAGAATTCGTAGCTGACCATGATTATGTAGATTTTACCGTAAGAGGAGAAGGAGAACATACCTTTAAAGAAATTATCGATTATCTTGATGGGAATAAAAAACAAATTACTCTTAAAGAAATTGATGGAATTTCATACAAAAATAAGGAAGGTAAGATTATCCATACTTCTGAAAGAATGTTAGAACCCAACTTAGATAACTTTCCAATGCCCAGACGGGATTTATTGAAAGGAAAGCTTTACACATACTTGGGGACCACAACTCGCCAAGTAGAAACTTCAAGAGGTTGTCCGCACAATTGTAAATTCTGCTGTATTATAAAAATGTGGAGAAATTCAAGTGGTGGTTCTACATACAGAACTAAATCAATTTCAAGAATAATGCGAGAAGTATACGATGTTGACTGGAAAAACGATTTTATTTTTTTCTGTGAAGATAATTTCACAATTAATGTGAAAAGAACACACAAGATATTGGATACTCTAATTAAATCAGGAGTCAACTCTAAAATGCGCTTTTCTTGCCAATCAAGAGTGGATACTTTATATAATAACCCAGAGTTAATCAATAAATTGCATAAAGCCAATTTTAGACAAGTTTTTCTTGGAATTGAATCCGTTCATCAACAGAGTTTAGACGCAATGAATAAGAGGAACACTACGCCCGCAATGGTTAAAACAGTAGTAAAAAGTTTACGGGACAAAGGAATATCCATCTTCGGCGGGGTTATAATCGGTTTTCCTGGCGAAACCAAACGAATGGTTAGGCAAAATATTCAAACTACAATAGACTTAGATTTAGACTGTGTCCAGTTTACACCCATTACTGCTTTTCCGGGGACGCCGTTTTATGATGAGATGAAAGAGAAAGGAATGATAACCGCAAGCAATTACAAATTTTACGACTTGTTTCATCCAATGATGAAAACTGAAGAATTAACCTCCAAAGATTTTCTTCAATTAGTAGCGGAAGCTTATGCCGCTTTTTATCTAAAAGGATGGTTAATTAGAAGAGCTAAAGAATATCTCAACCCTTTTGGGAAATTTAATTGGATGCTGGGAAGCTTGGGAAGGTTAGTTAAGCAGGGAGTATTGGGCGGGCTAGGAATGCTCTATTCTCAAGGTATCACAACTAAAATAATTTCAGACGAATTAAAAAATAAGGTTGAATTAATGAAAGACATCAATCCAACAATTAAAATAGCTACAACAAAAAAAACCAAAAAACCAGTACAGCATGATTCGCTACCACCTGAAATTGTTGAAAAAATACATTAACTTATTTATCACTTAATTTATTTCAGATACTAAGTTGATTCATTTAAGGTAGTCTTGCCTTAACTTCTCGTTTTTAAGTTGGAACATTTGATAAACATAAAAATTTCCACAATTTAATCAATAATTTATAACTCTAAACAAAAAACAGGTTACAAATGTTAAGCCAAAGATTTATATTGTTATTTATTCATATCAATGATGGGTTGTTTTAACACCAACACCATATATCTTTTTTTTTGACTGTGGTAAATCTAGTGTCATTAAGGATTTACTACAGTTTTTATTTCTTAGATTATCATAGTAAGAGATTCTGAATAAAAATTGATTTTTGTCTTAAACTCATTACTATTTGTCATTTTATGCCCTTCTAAATATAAATGTTTTTTCCTGTTATCCTAAAATTATCTCAATACAATTGGGAGTATGTTAAAAAAAAAGAAAAAAAAGGGTTTTAATTAAAAACTTAATCCACAAATCCTATTAGAAGTATTTAATAGCGAGTAAAATATCGTCCCGAGTTATCTTCTTCCTCTTTCCATGCTTCGTGAGAACTAACGCAGATTTTGTAATTGTTACTGCGGAAGTACTCATCCAATCTACTAATTCATTGACAGCATCTCGAGCAACGATTACAGCACCGTTGTGTTTCATTAATCTTCTAATTGGACTCCAACTAATATATTCAGCCATTTTTTATTCAATCCTCCACTTGTTAATTATTTGAGTTATTTTCCTTATATGTTACTTTTTTGATCAAATTTAGTTAATCAAATAAATTATGTTCTTTTATTTATTTAAAGATTTTGGTTAGAGCTTCATTTTCTAAAGAAAAAAAAGAAAAAAATTTCACGACAAAATTCAAATCATACTAATTGAATCATCTCGTGCAATATAAGTTTCTTTTACCAGTTTGTCGAACCTATCAAAAATTATTATGTAAAGATATACAAAATGGGAAAATTTTAACCAATATAGAAATGTGGAAATAATATTAAAAGATTTCAAAAAATAAGTTAAAATGTGAATCGCTGTAATATTAATTTTTCCGTTATAGGAAACTTAAAAAAATTATATTTATCCCATTCTTTTCTGTTGAGTTCTTTAAGTTAATTAATTCCAAACAATTTGTTCATAATTGCACTTATTGCACTCAATTGATTCACCTTTTAGGGGAAAGTAGGCCAATGTATTCCCACAATACTTGCATTCCAGAGTATAAATTTGTTCTTTAGAGGCTATATGACCAAGCGTTATCATTTCACTTTCAAACACAGTGATAAATTTTGTTAAAAGAGAGATGAGTAAGTGGGGATTTGACGATGCTGCTAACCACTCTATTTTATGACCCGATACTTGACAAATAATCAAAACATCGTTCCCTGAGACTAAATCAGTTCCAAAAAACCAACTTATTTTATTGTTTACAACATTCATAATTAGTTGGAAGTTATGGGCTTCAATAATTTTATTTATATGCTCAAAATAATAGTTTTCATCAAGTTGGCTGTCAAGTCCAATTCCGATGCTTTTAATTGCTTTTTTTATCCATGGTTTTTCTAGAAATTGTTTAATTTCTGATGTAGGTATTATTTTTCTTTCAATACTGAAAGGATCAAACTGGATTGGGATAGCATCAGTATCAATAGCCCTTATAAAATCAGCGTTATTAATAAATGTAACAAAGGATCTAATTGCACCTTTTTCTTCTAAGAAAAGGGGGCATAGATATAGGTTTATCTGTTTCTTGGAATTTTTTTCCAGACTTTCAAATTCCATAACGACCTGTTGTTGTTCAATTTCTGTTTGATCACTATTACTTTCATCTTCCTCAGATTCTAACGATTCCAAGATCAAAGTTGGTGGAGTACTCCTACATAATTTAAAAAATCCCGGAAAAATAATTCTAATTTTAACCTTTGTAATAGGATCGTCGCTTTGATTTGTTATTAGTAAAGAATAAAGGTAGTTTCCACCAAATGGGACTAATTTATAGACCATTTTTATTTTATCTTCTTGATCTACATATTCTAATGGTTCAGGTTCGAAAACTTTTGACATTTTCCCAGTATCTTCATTAAATAGGATTAATTCATGGGGGTCCTTTTGATTATTATCTTTATGTTTCCTTTCCATGAATCATCGCCAATTTCTCAATAAAAAAATTACATTCGATTGTATAACAAATATTAAACTATTTTAGTTTATATTTTTTTTTGACCTACTGTTTTTTTTACGGATGATTCCTATTATATATCAACAGTATGAACGAATTATTGAGCGAATTAGATTCAGTGTTCCAGAGTCCCACGATTAAGCCAACATTCGATTATGTGCATGTTGTATTGTCATTATTTCTATTTGGTG
Source organism: Promethearchaeota archaeon (assembly GCA_004375715.1). Taxonomy (GTDB): domain Archaea; phylum Asgardarchaeota; class Lokiarchaeia; order Sigyniarchaeales; family SOKP01; genus SOKP01. The sequence continues at coordinate 10,857 of SOKP01000180.1, forward strand.
AAAATACAGAAGGGATTGGTAGGTATCGACTTCAAAAAGAATTAGAAATTGGGGCTGGAACTGTAAAGTCATTGTTTAATAAATTAAAAACGGTTACCAAATATATAATTGTTCCAAGCGAAGGAGATTTGAAGGCTGGTGAATTACAGAGGAGGGGACATGTTTTAACTCAAAAAGGTTTTGTATTTTTAGCTAAAGTAAAAAAGAAAATCCCTTTGTTAAGGAAAGCTGATTTAAAGTATTTAAAAGAGATTATTATTAAACAAGAAGATGTTAATTCGTATTTCTGTTTAGTCAAAAAATCCTCTACGAAGTTAAGATATGGAGTAGAGCAAAGAGATGCCGCTATAAAAGTTAATGGCTCGGGTGCTACTTGTTTAGTTTACGATGGCGTCAATCTATTTTTTCCTACAAAATCAAAAATCAAAGATGATACAAACAATACTCAAATTAATCCTGAAACATTGAATTATTTTAAGTCGGAAATCGAAGCTGCTAAGGTTAAAATTGAGAAAAATGATGTAATTATAATAGGTTCGGGAGATAACTATCAAAAGGCACGATTAGCTACTTTAAACGCTGCTTTAACTTTATTATGATTTTATATACGGAGTTAAATATGAGATTTGAGAAGGATATTGTTTTTTACATTAATGATACCATAGTTGAAAAAATCGAGAGCTGTATTAAAATAGCATCTCCTAAGGAAGCTAACGGTTATATCCTGGGAAATATCCATGAAATTAATAATGACGGTGATTTTAATTATAACTACTTTAGCATTTCTTTTCATTGTATAGAATCCAGTATAGGAAGTCCTGTATCTTTTTTATTAGGTGACGATCAGAAAATTTTAGAGCTTTCAGAACATTTAATGAAAAACGAAAACTTGAAATTAATAGCAATTCTCCACTCTCATCCTGCTGGGACAACTCCTAGTAGTACAGATAAACATAACATGAAATATTACCATAATAGCGGTCTAAAGAAATTCACACACTTAATTTGGATTATTGTAGATTCCCAGAATAAAAAGATGAATGGGTTTATTTATTTGAATAATAAGCTTACACAGATAAAACTCATAGTAGGCGATTATTGAACTTGTTTATAGCCAGTTTTATCAATCGTACATATTTGAAGGTTGAACCCCGAAGCTGCGTCTCTTTCTTTAGAGCTTGATATTGCTGTTTCTATTAATTTTATTCCTGCTGATTTAGTTAAATTTTTAGTCCAATCTGCCTCAAGTACCCCCAGTGAAAATGGAGATCCTGAACCGAATGAAATGAATTTTTCTTCTTCGTATAGAGTTCCTAATAGATCAACACCATAGAGAATTCCTTTGTTAGTTTTTTGTGAGAAACCGCCTATGATCATCATACACAAGAAGTACGATCTTCCGCTAAACAAAATATTCCTTGTCATGCTTGCAATGTACTCTGGATATGGTACTTTGTCGTCCTCTACTTGTTTTAATCTTGATAGAGCTTGTAGTTGATTAGTAACATATTGACAGTCTGCAACTCCGCCACTAATTGTAGCCGCCGTATAATCGTTTATTTTAAATAATTTTTGAGCTTCTTTGGTGGCTACAGTGTATCCTGCAGTAGCTTGAGATTCAGTTCCGATTACAACACCATCCTTTACCATTATCCCTACTGTGGTTGTACTCGATTTAATTATATTTTTTATAGAATCTTCATCTAAGTTTGGATATTTCGATTTGTTCTCCATCATCTTTAATCAATCAACAAATGTTTTAGAATTAGTATACGATTTTTAATAATGATAATAAATACATTAATTTTACTTATTTTTATTTTTCTATTTAAAATTATAAACTGCTAAACACAAAAATTTTAAAGATAGAGATAATTATCGATTATATCATAATTGATTCGAAGAGTGTCCTTTAATCATGGCAAGAAGTCAAGCAAGAAGCAAACGAAAGTATACTGGAAAAAAATATAAACATTTCCATAAAAAAAGAAAAAGAGAATTAGAACGACCACCCATCAACACGCAAATTGGAGTAGAAAAGAAAAAGAAACAGCGTACTATTGGAGGAAATTATAAACTTAAGTTATTCTCGTCGAATTTTATTAATCTTACAGATCCCGCAACTAAAAAAACTAAAAAAGTTAAAATTTTAAAATTCGAAAGTAACGCTGCTTCTAAAGATTTAAATCGGCGCAAAATTCTTACGAAGGGCGCTATAGTTGAAACAGAATTAGGTAAAGCAAAAATATCTAGTCGTCCAGGTCAACACGGAATTTTAAATGGTATCTTAATTAGCGAATAATCTTTTTTTATTAAAATATACAAATTTCTAATTTATATCAAAAACTTATTCTTGTATTTTAACATTCTTTATATTAGCTTTCTTACCGTCTATAATTTCAGTATTCTTACTTTGACAGTGTTTGCATTGAAATAATTGTAAACCGGTCAAGTGTGATTCTTCGCTTAAGGTGACAGATGAGCTTTTTCCGCAATCTCGACATCTTATTTTACCAGGCAGTATTTCGATTACTAATTCTGCGCCCTCTGCAATAGAACCAGTTGTCGCCATTTCAAATGAACGTTTAAGAAGTTCTGGCACAATTAATGTCAATTCTCCAATTTCTAAGTGAACTTCTGTTATCTTTGACGCATTATGTTTTATGGCTGTAGCTTCTGCTATTTTAAAGATATTGTAGGCAAACGAGAATTCATGCATAATAGCAAATTTATTTTTTTAGTTGATTTCTTTTCATTTCTTTAGCAAGGTCTATTAAGACTTTGGACTTCTTCTTACCTTTCGTATCTATTGATACTCTACCAGGATCGTCCCACCAAGTTCTGGGATATTGATAACCTTTCTCGAAATGGGCTTCATAGCCTAAGCGTTTCGCAGCTTTTAAAATATCGTTTGTAGTTATTTTTTCTATTGCAAACTTCTTCGATATGCGCCTTCCCTTTGATCTACTCCTTTTTGCATCGAAATATTGAGGCCAAAAAATGGTAAAAGGTTTTCTGGAGCGCATAATTTGACACAAGAATGATTTAATTTAATAAAATTATAAGAATAAAAAACCTCTAAAGAATTTAAAAATTATTGCTTTTAAAAAAGGGATAATTAAACATAAATATAATTTGCGATTTTAAATAATACTAAGTTACTACAGACCCATTCATCAAAATAGATGAATGAATTTTTTAACGAAAGAGGAGACCAAAATGAATTTAAGAGAATTAGTCAATAATCAAGCAAAAAAATATAAAGACAAAACGTTTATGTATTGGGAGGATATAACCATTTCTTATTCCCAAATAGATGAATTAACTAATAAAGTAGCGAATTTTCTTTACAATCTTGGAATAAGGAAAGGAGATAAAGTAAGTGTTTATCTACCAAATATGCCCGTGTTTGTTTATCTCTACTTAGGAATTCCTAAAATTGGAGCGGTTACTGGCCCTGTAAATGCATTGTTTAAAGCTCGAGAAGTTAAATTTGTAGTGGATAATTCAGAGGCAAAGATTATAGTTACCATCCCGAAATTTATGGGAGTAATTAATGAGATTAGAGATGAGCTCCCAAATGTGGAACAAGTAATTGTTGTTGGAGAATCTACTGAAGGAACTTTAAATTTTTGGGAATTAATGGAAAAAGCATCAAGGAACGCCCCCCCATTAGTGGTAATTGATGAAAAAAATGACCCTGCCGCTATTCTTTATACTTCAGGGACAACAGGTTTTCCTAAAGGCGTTTTACAAACTCATTACAACATAAGAAGAAATGCTGAAATGATAAAAGATTTCCTGAATGCTGAAGAACACTACAGGTTTATGTTAATTTTGCCACTATTCCATGTTAACGCACAAATTGTTACCGTAATGGCACCTTTTACTATTGGAGCTAGTTGCATTTTAACTCCAGGATTTTCTGCCCAAACGCACTGGGAAACAGTAGCGAAATACAAAGCTTCCACATTCAGCGCGGTTCCGACTATACTATCAATCCTTCTTAAAATGCCCCATGAAAATTTGGATCTTTCTTCCTTAGAATTTGTAATTTGTGGAGCTGCACCATTACCAGTCGAAGTATTCAAAGCATTTGAAGAAACATTTAAATGTAGGATTGTAGAGGGTTATGGTCTTACCGAAGGTACGTGCGCATCTTCAGTTAATCCTATACCTACAGATACAGAAGATCGGCGGAAAATTGGTAGTATTGGTATACCATTACCAGGTAATGAAATGAAAATTGTAGACGGTGATGGCAATGATCTTCCCCCTAACTCAAAAGGTGAAATTCTTGTTAAAGGCGATAATGTGATGAAAGAATACTTCAAAAATCCAGAAGCGAACGCGCAAACTCTAAAAGGCGGCTGGTTGTATACTGGTGATATTGGTCATATAGATGAAGATGGATTTTTCTACATAACTGATCGCAAAAAAGATATGATTATTCGAGGTGGAGAAAACATCTATCCTAGAGAAATTGAAGAAGTACTTTATTCACACCCAGCAGTTTCGTTGGCGACAGTTATAGGAGTAAAAGACAAAATTTATGGAGAACTTCCCAAAGCTTTCATCGTCTTAAAAGAAGGAAAATCCGTGACTACCGAAGAAATTTTAAAGTTTTGTAAAGAAAATCTAGCAGACTTTAAAGTCCCAAAATATGTCGAATTTCGAGATGATTTACTTATGACCCCTACTGGCAAAATAATGAAGCAAGCACTTCGCGATGAAGAAAATGCTTAATGAGATTCAAAAAAAAAAAAAAATTTTTTTATTAGATTAAATATGGTTGCCTTTAGAAACTTCGGAGATCATTAAAAATAAATAGAATTTATGATTTTAATTTATAAAAATCTAAGATGGACTATTTTTTCTATGTAAAGTATAAATAACACATCCTTTTTTTAAAAGGGAGGGTGGTCTAGCTTGGTATGATACTCGGCTGGGGGCCGAGTGGCCGGGGGTTCGAATCCCTCCCCTCCCATCTTTTTTTAAGATTTTTAAATCAAATTTAACCAAATTTTATTGATAAAAGATATTCTCTCTCTATATTGATTTAAGTTTTGATATATAAAGCATTTTCTTTGGGGTAATTTATTTATATACATAAATGTTAAATATTAACATTGAAATTTTATCAGTGTTATATTTTATTCTTTTGGCGAAATCAAAATAATATTACTAGAAAAGAGGTACTTATTATTCCGGCATCAAAAAAGATAGAAATTTCTACAGAGGCTTCTGACAATTACCAATTTGATAAAGCGGTCTTTTTTACTTTAGCTAGCCCATTATTATTTACTTCTTGTTTTCTTACACTGCATCTTACAGATATATTTCAGGTCCAAGGATTATTGCCATTTATACTTATCTCATTTTATATTCTCCTTTTATACTCAATTTACAAAATTTCTATTTTAAAATTTGATAAACAAAAGAAGAATTTAAAAAAGTTAAGGGAGATGATAATTATTGATTATAAAACCTGTAGATTTTGTGGTAAGCAATTATATATAAAAGAATTTTACGATTCTAACAATAATGTAGATTTACAAAAAATTGCCAAAATATGGAATAGTGATTTCTATGGTTTGCTGTGTTGTACCTGTTTTGCGAGCACCCCATCTAAATTCTGGATAAAATTTAAAGCAATTAACTAGTTAAAGAATTACTCATAATAAAACCATAAGTAACTCTCTAGGTTCTTAATATTATGAATTTAGATTATTAACTACATTTTTTAATTTTAAAAATATTAAATGTTTAAGAGGAATATTCTATAAATTTTTAAGGAGAAGTCGTCTATTTTTTATTTAATTAGCATTTAAATTATGGTGTCTCAATATGAGTGAAATTCAAAAAACCGATGTGATGATGCGTATAGCGGCAATCGCAAGCGGTATTATAGTTTTAATAGAAGCTGTTTTAAAAATAGCGGGCGTTTCATTAGCAGTATGGGGATGGGGCGCAATTGGAGGCGCAGTTGCTCTTCTCTTAGCCATTCTTGTGATATTACTAGGTATTAGACCAATTCATTACACTCCCGTCTTTTTGGGAATTCTCGGAGTAGGCGTCATCATCTTTGGAGTATTAATTGGCGGTATCATAATTATTGTAGCAACTCTACTTGGAGCAATAACCTAATTTTTTTTTTTTTATCTAAATTGATATTTTATAATGAATATTTTTAAATTTTAATATTTCGATAATCTTCTTGATTTTAGAGTTGATTAAATATGGATTTGAATTTTAATTCTGTAGTAAAATTAAATAACGCGGTAGAAATGCCTATTTTAGGACTAGGTACTTGGACGCTTAGAGGTTCAAGAGCATTTAAAGCAGTTTTATGGGCGCTTGAATTAGGATATAGACTCATTGATACGGCATCTTTATAGGGAAATGAACAAAAGATTGGAGAAGCGCTCAAAATGTCTACCATACCAAGAGAAGAAATTTTTATCACAACAAAAGTGTGGAATAGCGAACAAGGATACGAGAAAACCTTAAGTGCCATAAAGCAAAGCCTTAATAAGCTACAAACCGGTTATGTTGATCTATACCTAATCCATTGGCCTGTAAGTAATTTGAGAAATGACACATGGAAAGCTTTAGAAAAAATTTACAAAGAAGGACAAGCCCGTTCTATAGGCGTAAGTAACTTTACGATTCAACACTTAAAGGAACTTTTAGGAACGACCGAAATAACTCCCGTACTAAATCAGTTTGAACTATCACCTTTTCTGTACCAGAAAGATTTAATCGATTACTGTCAGAATAAGAGTATCGTAGTCGAAGCTTATAGCGGGCTCACAAAGGGAAGAAAATTTAAAAATTCTGTTTTACAGGAAATAGGTGAGAAACATAATAAAAATCCTGCACATATATTAATTCGGTGGGGTTTGCAGCATAATTTCGTCCAAATACCCAAATCTGGGAAAAAGAAACACTTAGCGGAGAATATTGATGTCTTTAATTTCACTTTGGATGGAGCGGACATGAAACTATTAGATAATCTTAACGAAGATTTCAGAATGATTGATGATCCTCATAAGATGAAGTAATCTAATTTTTAACGCTAATTTCTTAGTGGAATTAGATTGTTAACGAGTACTTAGACTTCGAGCTAAAATGAGGGCTCCTCTGATTTCAGAGATATCTCCTACCCGGGAGGTATCGACAATTGCACGATCAATACCCATATAAATCGCACCATACGCTTTACCTCCTCCTAAGTGAACCAAAGTTCGATATATTAAGTTCCCTGTAATCCCATCAGGAGCGATGATTAAATTAGTTTTTTTAGCGATCGCATTTTCAATTAAAATCTCTGAATGTTCAATCTTTAAGGAAGAATTATTAGCTCTAAAATGGTCTACAACTTGTTGAGCTTCTTCGATACTACTATCTACTTTAGGATTTCTCCCCATATCCCCGATTCTTCCACCACTTAATATACTTACTTTTGGTTCTAAATTTAATGCTTTTATTTCATTGATTGCTTTATTAACGAATAGTATTTTGCTATTAAAATCAATACATTCGTCTATACCTACGGGTCCGAAAAAAAACTGATACCCTGTGAAAGTTTCTAACAGTGCTAACCTATTAATGACTACTATATTTAGGATGGAATGAAGTCCTTGCAAGAATTTGGTTGAGCCTAAGTTTCCTCTCACAACGCTTGAAATTTGATTAGTCTTAAGATAATTGAGAATTTCAAATGTGGGGTCATCTGATTCAATTAAAGTAATAACATCTTTATTATTACTAAAGAGTTTATTATCAAAGATATGATCTATTGATTTTTTGCTTCCGAAGAAAAAAAATGAATTACGCTTTGGTTCTAAAGTTGATAATGCAGCTTTTAATAATTTGATATTATGAACCTTTGAATCTCCTAATCCAATACCTATTTTAACTTCAATATTTTTGGTCCTTTGATAAAATTTTTCTAATATACTCATCGAATTTTTTGGTTTTTGTTAAAAAGAATTGAATACTAAAAACGCAATGATAATTGTTATAGCATTATAAATGCCGTGAGTTATCATAACTGCAATCAAATTTTCTTTTCTCCAGTTATATAGCAATCCAAGCAAAATAGAAATCGCAAAAAATGGAAGAAAGCTGAGGAGAAATGAGATTAAGAAGCTAGTCAAGGATTCTGGAAATAAGAATATTCCTATAATGTGAATTGAAGAAAATATTAATGCTGTGACTACAATCCCCCAATTTTTACCTAGAGTGCGTACTAGCCCCTTTTGTAAAAAACCTCTGAAAAGCACCTCCTCTGATGTTCCTATTATCAATATCATTATAATGACTAACCAGAAGATACTGAGTACATCAGAAGAAGTAATGAGGACATCCACTTCACCGGAAGTTCCAAGAATACCATATACTATTTCGTACCCAAAAATGACGGTTAATATAACCTCCATTAGAATGGACACGCCTAGCACTAAAAATACTCCAAGAATCGCAAAACCTAAACCTAAAAGAATTTCTTTTATTATTTTTTTTTTGCTAAAACCTTTAACAGTAAATCCTAAGAGAATCAATCGATTACTTAAACTTGATTTTTTTAGGTACTTGCCAACGTATATCAATGGAACAATAAACAAGATTAATTCGATAAAAGAACTAAAGATAATGAAATATGGATTAGCTAAGATATCATCGATAGTCGCTATGTTAAATGAAAAAAATACATATACGAAAACTGCTAAGACAGCTACGAAATTCATTAAAAAAAAAGCTGCTGCAGTTATTCCAATAGAAGCAGAAGAACCCCATAACTTTTCATCTTTTAGATTAAAGAGTTCGTCCTGTGAGAACTTTTTTCTTAAAGGTCTAAGAGGTTTGAAACCGTAAGGTCTATAGGTAGTCGAAGCCCGAGAAACTAAAGGTCTAGTGTTTTTGCGAGAAGGCATCCTCATATGGGTGTTGATGTAGATTAAATCCACCCCACATTTGGTGCAGAATTTAATTTTCTTTACTTCAGGGATTTTAGTCCCACATATTGGACAAAACGACCATTTTAGCTTAATTTCGTTCGAATTGTCTATTTTATCATTCTCATTCATTCTTACAGCAAATTAAGATTTCATGAAATACTTGTTATAGTTTTATTATTATTTCTGGTTTAAAAGGATAACGCGTTATAAAATAATATTTTCTTCTTAATGTGTAAAGTAGCAAATTAGCGTCTGATTTTCCCACTTAATAGGATTTACAAATCCATATCTTTCGAACTGTATGGGCTTATTTAAAGGTACGTTTTGAAGACCTCTCTCTCCGTTTCCCATAGACACTGTTCCATCGGGTTTTATGATCGAAACTTTTACATTTTCTTTTCTGGGTACCCATTGTATTATACTGTAATCCCGATTTAAATCGGAGCTATGGAAACGAGCTTGAATTTTACTATCGTTTACCCTTATAGATTTTATCTGTATATTTATAAGATCTTTTAGACGAATTATTTGATCGGTATTGAGTTTAACCATATCTGCTCGAGATATTAGAATTAACAATTTATTATCTACAGCATCAACGCTAATTTTTCGTCTTCCTTTTTGTGGATTGGTAGGTTGTAACAAAGGTTCAGCTACGAAGTTTGACAATGGAACATCACAAATTTCAATGATCGCTGGTTCTTCTACAAAAAAATATCTATTTGAATGTTCGTCAATAATATCTTTATTCTTTGAATATAACCAGTTTACCGAAAAATTGATTGCATTAATAGATAATCCTAAATCTAATAGAGAATCTTTTAAAGCTTGTGGTTCAATACCTCTCATTTTTAACGATTGAAGGCTCCACGTACGAGGATCATCCCATCCGCTATAGGTCCCATTAATTATATTGTTTCGAGCTTTAGTTTTACTTAATAGATTTTCTTCGTTTTTACTCAAACCCGAAAAGTTTAAGCGTCCGTAATGGATAAACTCTGCCTTTTTCCATCCGAAATGATTCCATATAAATTCTTCTATATAATCCTCTTTAATTAAATCAGAACCTCTAAGTATGTGAGTTACACCAATAAGATAATCATCAATCGCCCAAGAAAACTCCAACATCGGCCAAACCAGATATTTATTACCTACCAGTGGATGTTCTGCCTCAGATATTCTCATTATAATTTGATCCCGCTGTGCTGGATCTTTATGCCTCATCCCAGTTTTCAACCGTACCACAACTTCCATTTCGTGATATTTCCCTTTTAACATATTCTCCCACTCTTTTAAGTTAAAAGCTAAAGTGTGATTTCTATGTGGACAATCTTGTTTAAGATCTTTATACTTATTTTTAAATTCAGCAGCGGAGCAAAAACAAACATATGCTATATCGTCCTGAATAAGTTTTTCACAGTACTCATAATAAATTTCAAGGCGTTTGCTTTTATAATAAACTTTTGAATAAGTAATTTCTAACCACTCTAAGCCATCTTCTATTAACTTATATGCTTCTGGGAGCACATATTTAGCTTTAGAGGTATTTCTTAATGATTTTGGACTTCCAATCGTGTCATCAAAGAAAAGTATTAGGTCTCCTTTGTATTTTTTGATATATTCGCTGTTTAAGATTACCATTCGAGCATTTCCAATATGTAACGCCCCACTGGGGTATGGTGCTAAACGCATCACTACTTTATCGTAATTCTGAGTATTAGGTAGTTCTGGTAGTGTTTTCTTTTCTTTCTTTGTTGCTTTTTTCTCTAAAGCATCGGGATTTAGCTCTAGTAACTTTGCCTTTTGTTCTTGAAGAGTTAATTTGGATATTTCTGAGATAATCTCATCTAGAATAAGCCTTATTCTTTTTATCTGAGATCTGAGCTCCGGATTTTGACCTATTAGTTTTCCTAGTACTGCTTTTCTATTTGGTTTACCTCCAAATTTCACTGAATTTTCAAGGCTAAAATATAATAACAATCGCTTAATTTCTGAATCTTCCACCGTTTAAACCTCTTTGAGGATCATTAATATGAATGAATAAAATTGTACGCTATTTGAGTATTAATAATAAACCTTATCAAAAAAAATATATCATTATTAAGGTGAATATTAGCATAAAATCATTGTAGCGTTTGTAATTAAAAAGAAAGTTTTGGTGTTTAAGATCTATTATCGTGGTTACATACTCATTAGGCTAAAAGTAATTGGAACGGAATGGGAAGTTGTAAAAAGATTATCAAATTTAAGATCGAATAATCCGGATGAAGATTGGGCAGTGACTTACACAACTCCTGTTTACGGCGGATGGGATCTGGTAGCAGAATGTAAATTTACTAAACTTCAAGAACTGGATAAAATCGTAGCTTACATTCGCGTTGATGACGATTTGTCTAGCTGGATCGAGGAAACTACAACGCTAGTCTCTAGTAGACCTGACTATCCTAGGTAACTAATTTTAATTAGATTCATTCTTCGTTTGCAATAATCGATAATACATCTCTCTAGTATTTAATAGAGGAATAAAGTATTTTAACTTTAAAGTATTTTAACAATTATTAACGAAATTTAAGCCCAGTAGTCGAGTGGATAAGACGCTTGCCTGCGAAGTAAGTGATCAGGGGTTCAATCTTCTTAAAACTTCTTTTAGAAGGAAAAATTCCCCTCTGGGCTACTTCATCTCTAATTTAAGTATTGTAAAACTTCGTCTATTGACTTGATTCTTATTAAATTAGGTATATTAATTTCTTTTTCGTAGGGGAATTCATAGTCTCGTTCTTTTAAGATAACTTGCATGCCTACTCTATGAGCACCGACTATATCAGCAGCCTCATCACCCACCATTATGCAATATTCCGCGTCGTTTTTTGTTAATCCCATTCTTTTTAAAGTATGATAAAATATGTCTGAAACAGGCTTTCTTTTACCAAATTTAGCAGAAGTCACAATAACATCAAAAAAATCTTTCATTTCATTATTTTTAAGCATATTTTTTATAGTTTTATGATTAGGATGATTGGATATAAGCCCAATTTTTAAGTTTGATATTTTTGATAAAGTTTCTAGCGTAAATCTCGTTTTATCATCGGGTTTCCATTCTTCTTCTTCACAGGAATGATACAACTCAGCAAGTTTTTCCAAGAAATTTTCTTTTATTTTATCTTCTTGAATTTCATATCCTTTTTCTTGTAACTTAGCTAATGCCGTCTTAAACAATAAAGTAGTGGGGAATTCTTCTTTTGTTCTCATTGCTAGTTTAAAATAGGTAGCTCTTTTTTTGTTGAAAATTGTCGTGAAATCTTTTAGAAGGTGGTCTTTATCTTCAACAATTTTCTCTTGTTTGAGGACTTTAATAGATTTTGACATTCCTCTTCTGAAACAATCAAGATATTTCTCAATTGAGGGATTTTCAAAAGAGAATAAAGTAAATCCGAAGTCAAATATAATACCCCTTACATTCATTCTAGATAAATAAATTACTTAAAGGAATATTAAGCTATCTCTCTAAGATTTTAATGAGAAATTTACGTTATATTAATAATTTAATAGATATATAAAAGATTGAACTAAATTATTATTTTTATTAAGATTATGTCGATGGATAAGTGGTTGGATGATGACGAAACCAAAGAAAATAAAAAAAGAAGAAATGAAATTTATGGCAATCTATCAAATGAAGAAAAAAATAATCTAAGCAAACTAAAAATCCGCGAATTAGTAAAAAAAGACAAAATTACTAGTAGTTTTGACGAGAGTAGAAAGGGATTTTTAACCAAAGTTTTAGAGTTTAAAGATTGGTTGGATAATCGTTCATATATTAAAGGAGACATTGAAAGAATTCAAACCTGGGTTGAGAATCTATACTACATGATTGAATCGAGCATAAAATTTCAAAATAAAACTGTGTTTAACAAAGGAGAAGAGACCTTGATTAATAGCTATAAATCTATACCCGTCAAATTTTTAGATGAAAAGACGCGAATTGCATTGAATAAAAAGATGAAAGGAATAAAAAGAACTAACTCAGATATTTATTATTTACGAAAGCTAAAAAATATCATTAAAGAAAAATTAAAAGACGCAGAATATTACAATATCTTAAGAGACATATTAGAAAGTTGATTATATTTGAAATTAGTTTGTCCAATCGCAGGCGTAGGAAAAAGACTTCAACCATTTACATATTCAAAACCTAAAGCGTTCCTTAAAATTGCAGGAAAAAGGCTCATTGACCACATATTAATTAAGCTAAAAAGAACATTCCCAAAAAATACGGAAATTGCCTTCATTGTGGGCTATAAAAAACGACAAATAACAGAATATATTACCGAACATTTTTCCGATTACTTTAAAATTAAATTTATCGAACAGAAACCACTTGGCTATTTAGCAGATACTCCATTTTTTAGCGGTCTTGGAGATGCCATTTTATTAGCAAAAAAATTTGTTAATAATGACGATTTTTTCATTTTTCTTAGCGATAGGCTTCCAATGGAAGACTATTCTTCAATTCTATTAACCTACCACCAAGGTGAATGCGACGGAGTAATAAATATTAAAAAAGTTGACAATCCTAAGTTTTATGGAGTTACTGTAGTAGATGATGATGCTAAGATAAAAAAAATAGTGGAAAAACCACAAGAGTTTATCTCTGATTATGCTGTTTCTGGAGCTTATCTTTTTGGAAAAAAAATAGTGAATAGGTTGTTTGAGCTTTTAGATGAACAGAGCAAGGTTGAGCTCGAGAACGGGAAAGAGCATCTTTTTACCCCAATAATAGAAAAACTTATTAGCGAAGGGATCGTGTTTAAAGGAAATATAATGCAGAGCGAAATATTGGATTTCGGAAGACCAGAAACATTACTTGAAGGAAATCGATATTTATTATCTGAAACCAAATTAAACGACCCACTGTTTGAATCAAAATTCCAAACGGGAAATATTATAGACTCTAAAATCGTTCCTCCGGTTTTCATAGGAAAAAATGTGAGCATTAAGAATTCAATAATAGGACCTAATGTTTCTATAGGAGATGATTTACATCTCGAAAAATGTATCCTCTCCGAATCTGTAATCGGAGATGGAGTATTCCTAAGAAAAATAATTTCGTCTAATAGTATCATCGGAGACTACTCGATATTGGAGGACCTCATAAAGAAAAATATTACAATTGGAGATTCTTCTTATATTACGACTTCGAAAAAAAAATCTTTTTAAATTTTTTATGAAAAAATCTCATTTTTTTAAAAAAAAATATTAGTTAAATATTGGGCGTTTATCCTGCCACGGTGAAACTTCTTCAAATGCTTTTGAGACTTGTAGAACTGTTTTTTCATCATAACGCTTCCCAACAATTTGCATTCCAATTGGTAAATCAGAACTAGACCAACCAGAGGGAATCGACGCAGCAGGAAGGCCTGTCATATTAAAAGGATATGTATATGTCATCCAAGTCATAATACTTAACGATTTTTTCCCAATTGTTGGAAATGTTGTTCCTGTTTCTAGCCACCCCGGTTTAATAGCAGGGCAGGGCAATGTTGGTGTGATCAGTACGTCATAATTTTTAAAATATTGATACATGGCTTCGTAAACATGTTTTCTTCTTTCTTTAGCTTTTCCAATATTCATACCACTATTATCTAAACCTAATCTTATTGAACCAATTAAATCTGGGCTAAGGTCTTCCGGTCTATTTTTAAAATCTTTTTGCAAATCATACGCATTACCAACGGTGACTAAAGTTTTAAATGATGATTCAGGATTTTTAATTTTTAAATTTGCCTCTTCCACATCCCAATCAAATTGCTCAAACTTTTGAATGCCATTAAGAACGCTTTCTTTAACTTCTTCTTCAAGAGCTTTTCCATAACCTAAGGTCATTGAATAACCTATTTTTAATTTTTTAGGTTTCTCATCAATTGTTTCAACGTAATCGATATCGTCGTCAGGTAAAGAATTGTGATCCGCGGGATGATGACCTTTCATAGCATTTAACATAAGAGCTGCATCCTTTACATAACGTACAATTGGACCGTAATGGTCCATTGAATCAAATGCGATACCAATACGGGGATAGCTAGGAATACGACCAAAAGTAGGTTTTAAACCGTAAACGCCACAACAGCTACTGGGGATTCTAATTGACCCTCCTCCATCTGATCCTAAAGCTAATGGGCCTATACCGCTGGCAACAGCCGAAGCAGCGCCTCCACTAGATCCCCCTGAATTTCTCTCTATATCCCATGGAGTTTTTGTTTCTCCAAATAGCTTATTATTAGTAAGAGCGATATGACCAAATTCAGGTGTGTTTGTTTTACCAAGTATGACGCAACCAGACGCAATCAACCTTTGAACCGCTACATCATCTTGTTCTGGGATGAAATCTTCATGCAATTTAGAGCCATATGTAGTTCTTATCCCTTTTGTTTGCATAAGATCTTTAATTGAAGTCGGAATTCCATGTAATAATCCTAGTTTTTCACTTCTTTTAACTGCTTCATCTGCTTTTTTGGCAGTTTCTCTTGCCAAATCAAAAGTAGGAGTACAATAAGCATTTATCATAGGATTGATTTTTCCAATTCGTTCAATTATAGTTTCAGTAATTTCAATTGATGATAATTCTTGAGTTTCGATTTTTTCTCGCATCTCGAAAGCCGACATAAAACAGATATCTTCTTTTTTCATTTTTTTATCTCTTTACATATTTAATTTAGATTTAATTGTTGATTAGTTAATATAATATAATTTTAATAATAAGTTAAAACAAATATAAAATTCCAAAATCAAATTTTTAAGTTTAAAAAAATTATTAATTTACAATTTATTATATATATTATTCTAAGATAGTTTAGATAGAATCAAAAATGAAGAAGTGATGTAAAAGTGAGAAAAAAACTTAAATACTTCTGCTTAATTGGTCTATTCTATTTTTGTATATTTAGTTCGTGCTTTAACTTAAATGCTAAAGCACTGGAGGACGAATATACTATAGGTTTTACTGAAGGAACTGAATTAATTTGGGAGGTTACGGAATTAAATTTAATAAGTTTTAGAGAAATCTTTGGATTTGACCCAAATTTTGAAATAGGAGATCAAAATAGAATAATTATTAGGGAAATTAGGGAAGCCACACTTTACTGGATAATTGAGATAGAATTTTGGGACTATAAAACGGATTGGGGTTTGAGCGGAGAAACGCTGACTCTAAATATGGGAAAAACAGTTGAATTTTACTCTGATTACTTATTTAGCCTTTTTCCAGTTGAACAATATTTAGAAGCAGCTGTAGCAATATTACCTTCTGAGTATTATAGATCCGGACTTTCACTATTCAAGCAAGGAAAAAGTGATACTGGTTTGGAATATATATGGGAAAAGGAATATGATACAAGAGGAATTCTATTAATTGAGACTTTTTATGATGAATTTGACCAAGTTATTGTGAGATCGGAAGGGACTTTTCTAATTATTCCTTTTGGAACAATATATATCGGCTTTACATTGTTAGCAATTACAGCAATAATAATTGTTATCATGAAAAAGAAAAGCCTTAGAATTAAATTGGTGTAATTTTCACCATACTCCGATTAAAAGATTTTAATATAGTAAATTAAAATTTAAAATCTTTTTGATACTGCTTATACCCAATTTGCCAAAGCTTTAATCTAGGTTTATTTACTTTACTATCCACTTCAATTCCAGGTTGAGGATGGTCCATAATATTATGATACCGCTCATAATATTCTTCAGCACCTGAAACCCCTTCAATTATATTTAAAATAGCTTTTTCTGTAAAATACAGGATTAAATCTGGCCTAATAGCAGGCTTATTTTTTGTCATCTCTAGCGATTTTTCATTCTTTTTGAATAAAAAGAAGTTTAATTTGATATTCGCATCATCAGTAGATTGCGCAGTGATACTATATTCCCAACATGCATTTACATGTAAATGTCTCATTAAATCTAATTGATTTGGAAAAAATTCTTTTAATTTTGTGTATAATTTATCAGGTTCCATTGTGTATGATATTTATTTAATTTTTTCTAAATTCTGCGGAGTACCATCATAAATAAATTTTCCATAAACTAACTCTTGAGGATAATATTTACAACCTGCGGGGTAAGCAGAATCTTTAATTCCTCCTAAAGAAACCGTGATATCAACAAGCATAGGTCTAGCATTAATATAAATATTTGCAGCTTCTAATTGATTCTTAAATACCTCAATATTTTTCAAATTAGAAGTGTAAACTACTGCTCTCATACCATAATTACTCGCATTTGCTAATCTAATCGCATCTTTCATATCTTTGGCTTTTGTAATAGAACGGACAGGCCCAAAAGCCTCTTCTCTCCACAAAAAAGGAGCCTTAGATAAATCTTCACACAGTTCTGGTTTAATCTCAACCAGAGTTGGGATATAAAATAATCCATAGTCTTCACCTGTATCAATTTTTTCACCACCAGTATATATTTTTACACCATATTCTTTCGCATCAGCCACCATGACTTCCATCATCATTAGTATACGTCGACTTCCTAA
>SOKP01000199.1 GCA_004375715.1 Promethearchaeota archaeon
TTCCAAGAAACATGTATTTCACGACTTCAAAGGTTCACGTAGAACTTCCTGGTGGGAAGATGGTTGATGTAATAATCGATGAAGCCCACGATCCAGACAATAC
Source organism: Promethearchaeota archaeon (assembly GCA_004375715.1). Taxonomy (GTDB): domain Archaea; phylum Asgardarchaeota; class Lokiarchaeia; order Sigyniarchaeales; family SOKP01; genus SOKP01. Next base: position 104 of record SOKP01000199.1, read on the forward strand.
TCATCCATTTAAGGGAAATGTGGATTTTAATAAATTACAAAAGTATATTGACGATTATGGAGTAGATAAGATTGCGTTTGTAAATGTCGAAATGAATGTGAATATGGCCGGGGGGCAACCCGTCTCTATGAAGAACCTACGAAAATTAAGAGAAATATGCAACGATTATAAATTAAAAATAATTTTTGACGCAACTCGTTCAAGCGAGAACGCTTATTTTATTAGAGAAAGAGAAAAAGGATACGAAAATACACCAATCGTAGATATACTTAACGAAATGATGAGTTATTCAGATGGGTGTATCTATAGCTCAAAGAAAGATTGTTTAGTGAATATCGGAGGCTTTCTTGCTACACACGATAAAGATATTTTTGAAGCTACACGGAATATGGTAGTTGTTTATGAAGGATTACACACTTACGGAGGGATGGCTGGTCGTGACATGGAGGCAGTAGCTCGAGGCTTAAGAGAGGGCGCCCAATATGAATATCTGAACTATAGGGTTAATCAAGTTCGTTATTTAGGCTATTTACTTATGGAAGCAGGAGTTCCAATTGTAAAACCTACTGGTGGCCATGCGGTATTTTTAAACGCGTTAAAGTTCTTACCCCATATTGCAAGAGATAAATGGCCCGCACAAGCCTTATCTGCTGCAATTTATGAAGATTCAGCGGTCAGAACTATGGAAAGAGGGGCTATATCTAAAGGAAGAGATTCTGAAACCGGTAAAAATACTTTCCCAAAACTTGAGCTTGTAAGACTTACTATACCGCGTCGAGTTTATACTAACACTCACATGGAGTATACAGCAAATTCTATAATAAATCTCTACGATAAAAAAGATACTATTCCCGGTCTAAAAATGGTATACGAACCTAAGTATTTAAGATTCTTTCAAGCTAGATTTGAACTATTACCCTATGATTTCTGAACTAGATAAAAAATATCGTAAGAAAATAACCTTGGTAAATATTGAAATGGATATCTTCTCTTGAATATTATATTTACATTTTTTCTTTGTAAGATATTAAAGAATTCTTTTTCCGATCTAACTCCTCCTAACCAATGGGGATTTACTTCTATATTTTTCATCGTTCCTATCAGCTTCCTTACCATTCTTAACAAGACGCTCTCAGTTGGAACAGATATAAACAAAAGACCACCTTCTTTTAGAATTCGTAGAATTTCGTCAATAGCTATAGATGGACTTTCTACATGTTCTAAAATATCAAGAGCAAAGATTAAGTCTAAACTATTTTTTTCAAAAGAAGTTTTACTCTGAATATCCTCTTTAACATAGTCAGCTATCCTTAAAGTAGGATGTTTTGTTAGAATTTCTTTTATTCCTTCATACAATGATTTATCTAAAATGATAACACTACTCATAGGAAAATTTAACTTGAAATTCAGCGAAAATAATCCCAACCCTCCCCCAATATCAAGCACACGAGAAAGATTTCTATTAATTCCTTTAATTGTCTTTATAATGCTCTTAATTCTCCCAAAATACATTCTACCAAATAACGGAATAAAGTACGGACCGAAACTTGAGTAGTTTCGATACTTATTTGGAATTTCTAATTGAAGATCTTGAGGTTTGATAAATCTTATCGAAGTTCACATCAGAGTTGTCAATTACAGTAGAAGATCAATCGGAAAATATAGAACTATTGAAAGAAGGGCTGCTATTGGAAAAGTCAATAACCAAATTGCGATGATTTTCCCTAATCCTTTTCTCATAGGTGTGTTGTTTGCTTTTGAAAGCCCTACTAATGACGCTACGAGCAAATGAGAACCCGAAAGAGGGATTGATTGAAATGTCCCAATAAGCATGACGGCTGCTGTTGGCACTTGTACGGCAAATGCCGTACTCGGACGAAGGTCCGTCATTTGAGATAAATTTTTTATAACTATTCTTCCTAAAACTATTATCCCGATTGCTAAGCCAAGACCAGTTATGATTAATAACCAGATTATATCGATATCGCCTCCAACTCCAACTACTATTCCAACTGAATTAGAACTGTCATTTCCAGCTCTAGAAAAGGCTGTAATGCATATTATAATTAAGATGATATAGGAATAACGGTTCTCTGATTTTTCAAAGGCTTTGAATCCTTTTAGAGTCTTGAGTTTATGTTTATTAAGTAATTTAACAACTCCATATGTTACTGTAAAGCCCACTATCGGAGATGCTAACCACCATATACTCATTTCTAATATTGTGGACCAATTTACACCTCCTCCATTTCCCAATAATAACCCTAGCCCAATAATACCTCCTATTGTAGCGTGAGTTGACGAAATTGGAAGCCCAAAAGCGCTAGATAATATTAGCACAATAGCAGTTGAAATCAAAATGGTCATAACAACAGCATTCTGGTTAATGCCAGAAGATTCGTAATCTAACAGAAGTATTTTGTCACCTACTGATTTAGCAACACCTTCCCCTAATAATACTGCTCCAGCGATAGCAAAAATCGCTGCTAAGATGAGAATTTGTTTCATCTTAAGAATTCGTGATCCATAAAGTGGAGCCATAGTCTCATCGTTTGCACCGATTCCAAAAGAAATGATCACGCTTATGATTAAAAATACGATTAAGATGTATTCTAACGCCATTTTACCCATCCATCCATTTCTATTTACTTGGGTATTTTATAATTAATCCCCTTAGAAAGTCTGAAGTTTCCTCAACCCAAGATACAATATCATACATATATGTCACTAATTTTGAAGTTAAGTATACTTTAGTGGGATCGTCTTTCATTTTATACAATTTTCCGAGTAAATTAAACTTAGCCGTTCGCGCTTCTCTCTTTTTCTCTTCAATTTCAAAGGTTTTTTTGTAAGCACCATCAAAATCAGTCTCAATTAATATGGCACAATTCACTAGCTCTTCGACAGCTTGACTGCACGCACTATATAATATTTTAAATTCGTCTTTGATTTCCTTATATAGCTTGAAAGGGTACACTTCCAGAAATCTTGAGAAAAACTCCATTTTATCGTTTACGGTATCTATCATCATCAGAATTTTAAACCTGTCTTCAACTAAAAACGGAAGAGCTCTTTTATCCCTGAAAAGAACTTCAGTAAATTTATCTTTTAGTTCATCACACTTTTTTTCCGCTTGGATGACTCCCTTTAAGGATTCTTTTTTTAATTTGTCATTTGTAAAACTTGAGAGCGCTTCATGTAAGAGAGCGGAGGCATTTAATGTCTCGGCTAAAAATTCCTTGTTAACCTCATATAGTTCATTTTTCTTTTCTTTCAACAATTTCATTTTATTCACAGACCATGAATTTCTAAATATGAAATAATTACTTATTTTATATTCTATTTATTATTTGTTCTATAAAAAAGCTTATGTAAGCTTAAGTATGATATTAAAATTATATTTAAAGATGTTCAAAAAAAAGTAAAAAAAATAAATAGTATATATTAGAACAAATCCTCGTCTAAAACAATAGTGTCGTTTCTCTTTGGTCCAATCGAAATCATTGCAATGTCAACATTAAGTTCTCCTTTAATTGCTTCAAGATATATCTTCATTGTGTCAGGAATCGAATCGAATCCTTGCTTAGCAATTTCAGACCATTCATCGCTTGAAATTCTATCCCAGCCTTTAAACTCTCTATATATTGGAAGGCATTTTTTAATTATTTCGTGTTGGATTGGCCAACTTTCAAGCTTTTTTCCGTTAAGTTCGTATCCTGTACACATCTTTATAGGATTTATTCCGTGGAGAGCGTCTAGTAAGGTAATTATGACTTTATCTACACCATTGATCATTATACCATACTTTATATTGAATAAATCTATCCAACCAACTCTTCTTGGACGTCCAGTGACCGTACCATATTCGTGGCCTTGTTCCCGGATAACTTCTGCTGTAGTATTAAATAGTTCTGTGGGAAACATACCTTCACCGACTCTAGAAGTGTATGCTTTAATTATCCCAACAATTTTTCCTATTTTTCTTGGAGGTACACCTGTTCCAGCACTGATCCCTAATGCATTAGGATTTGAAGACGTACCGAAAGGATACATGCCATGATCTATACAAAGTAGATTACCCTGAGCTCCTTCGAATACAACTTTTTTTCCTGAGTTAATAGCTTCATTCAGATAATAAGCCGTATCGATAACATATGGTGTCAATTTCTCCCCTAAAGTTTTATAATCTTCATATATCGCTTCAAAATCGTAATCCCAGTTAGGATCGTAGATGTTTATCAAGTTTTTTTTGATTCTAAATAGTTTATCCAGTTTCGGCTTCAAAATTTCAGGATGGATTAAATCGAACACCCTAATCCCCCACCTACCTGCTTTATCTGAATATGTAGGTCCTATTCCTCTCTTCGTAGTTCCAGCACTGTATTCTCCTTTCATCTTTTCTTCTAACCCATCAAGAGCGATGTGAAAAGGAAATATGACATGGGCAGTAGAACTTAATTTGAGGTCCACTTTTTTATTAAGTTTATGTAAATTATCTATTTCTTCAAGCAGAATCTTGGGATCAATTACACACCCATTTCCAATCACTACTTCCTTTTCCAGTGGAGCTCCAGATGGAATTAACTTGAATTTATATTTAATCCCATTTGCAACGATGGTATGTCCTGCGTTATTTCCACCGTTATATCGTACTACAATATCTGATTTTTGAGCCAAGAAGTCCACGAATTTACCTTTTCCCTCATCTCCCCAGGAAAGCCCGACAACTGCAATTGTATTAAAATTTTTATTCATAATTAAAATTCCATTAATTTTCTTAACTTTACTTGTTTTAAATGCTTAATAAGAGATTATTATTTGATTTTACAATCAATAACATAATCCAAAAAGGATTATTCTTTAAAGTTTATAAAATTTTTCTGTTACTGTTGTATTTTTAGAATAATTTTTAAAGTCGTATTTTTATCTTTCTTATTGAATGCAAAGCAAAGTTTTACTCCTCGATCTCGCCCATAACGAGATGTTGACATTAGACGAAGAATTTTCTGAATTTTTAAAACTCCTAAAAAACCTCAATCTTAAGATTGTAAAAAATGAGAATAAGGATTTGACTAAAAAAGTTTTGGAAAATGTCGATATCTTAGTATTGGGAAACCCCATTGACGATTATTTCTCAAACATCGAAATTAAAGATATAGTTAATTTTGTCAGAACCGGTGGGTGTTTATTTATTATAAGTGAATACGGAGCGGATTACCTTCAAAAAACAAACCTTAATGACATTGCTAACCATTTCGGTTTTTTATTTGAGAAGAATCTCATAAAAGAACAAAACCCAAAAAACCTAAATTGCTCAAGCATCTTACACATTCACGATTTTCCAGAAGTTGACTTTTTAAATGGTTTAAGAGAAGTAGTCATTGGCGGAACATGCTCTTTATACCTAAAAAAGGGAGCTAATGCTCTTTTAGAAACCGATAAATTGAATAATTGGTCAGAAATCTACAGTAATTCATCAGAAGAATGGGAAAAAGATAAGGAGCAACTGCATGTCATCGCAGCTTATGCTAAATTTGGGCAGGGAAAAGTAATTGCTTTCGGCGATATAGACATTTTTTGTAGCGATGATAATATCGGTATTAATTCGCTAGATAATCAGAAGTTTTTACACAATGTTTTTTCATGGTTGATTGAGCCAGTCAAAAAATCTGATGTCAACTCTTTCATCTTGGAACAAATTGGTGAACTTCAAAATGGAGTAAAAAACATTCAAACTACAATCAATAACTTAATCGAGACAATGAGCATACTAGAAAAAAGATTAACTCACATAGAAGAAAATTCTGAGAACTTAGAAGAAACGCCAGATGCTAAGAGATCTCGAGATCTAGAATCTGTATAAAAAGAGGGTGCAGAACGGGGAATTTATTAAGTAGGTACTTTTAAATTAAAAGAACAAAACTTCTAAACCTATTTATTTCTAGTTATATTATTTTACACTAAATATTATGAAATAAAATTATCTTAATTCTTACTTAAATTTGAAAAAAGTGGTTTTTATGAGTAACAAATCACACGACGAAATTTTTACTGATTTTGAAGAGATAGCTAACCATTATAATCGAAGTGATCAATACTTTGACATCTTATATGATTCCGTTTCATCAATAATAATTGCAAAATCACCCTCTGCTGAAAATTTTTCAGTAAACACTAAAAAATCTGGTATTGTAGCCCGCAGTTTTTTAGGTTCATGGAAAGAAGTAGCAATTGAAGCGAATAGAGAATTGAATATTTTAAAAACAAAAATACCTAAGGTATCTAATAAAGGAAACCTAATCACTGAACACGACGGTTGGAGCTTTAACAAAGAAATTAAATCTAAAATTGATCCTGCTAATGTACCTATTGATGAAAAGATTGAGAAAGTAAGAGAAATCTATAATTATCTCAAAAATGCAGACGATAGAATTATAAATGTCCGTGTAAAGTATTTAGAGCTTTTAACTGAACGAATATTTGTCAATAACGAAGGATGCAAATTAAGACAAGTAATTCCAAGAACTCGCGTTTTCGTTGTACCAATCGCTAAAGAAGGATCCGTTGTAGACTACGATTATTTCGTCAGATCAGGAGAAATGGGATTTGAGATTTTCGATTCACTCGAAAACGGAGTTTTAGATCAAGTAGTTAAGAATTCACTTGAGATGTTAAAAGCCATATTACCACCTGCAGGAAGGAAAACTATTGTTCTAGACCCGAAAATGACTGGATTGATTGCACATGAGAGTTTTGGACATGGTTTAGAAGCAGATCAAATACTCAGAGATCGAAGTTATTTGAAGCAACACCTTAATAAGCAAGTTGCGTCTGAGATATGTTCAATCTTTGATACTCCCTCTATAGAGAAGAAATTAGGATCATACTTTTTCGACGACGAGGGAATAAAAGCTGGGCACAACATCTTAGTTGAAGATGGGATATTAAAAAATTTTATATATGATAGAAGATCAGCATCAGAACTTAATGCTACACCTCAAGGAAACGGCAGACGAGAAAGTTTTGCTCATCCTGTTAATGTGAGGATGACTAATACATATTTTGGTTCTGGAGATTACGAACTAGAAGAAATGATCTCAGAAATTAAAGAAGGAGTAATGTTAGTTCATGGTTATTTTGGTATGGAGGATCCCCTTGGCGGAGGCATGCAATGCACATCAAAAAAGGCTTACCTTATTGAAAACGGAGAAAAAACTAAGATTCTTAAAGCAACAGCTTTAAGTGGAGATGTTCTTGAAATGCTAAAAAATATCGATGCTGTCAGTAAGGATGCTTTGAAGCTAGATGGAGGAACGTGTGGGAAGGGTAGTGAAGACCTGGTTCCCGTTACTTCTGGGGGTAGTTATATTAGAGCTAAAAATACATTGGTGAGTCCGGGGTGAATGAAAATATGTCAAAAGAAAGGTTAGATAGAATCGAAGCGATTTTAAAATCGAAGAAAATCCAAGAATTTGAGCTATTCTTTGTCGAAAAGAATATCTTTGAAACTATCTTTTTAAAGGATAAGACTGAGAACGAGCGCGAGATAAGTGATTATGAATATTTTCTAAGAATTCTTACTCAAAAAGAAAATAAAACGGGTATAGGCGTAGTTAAAGGGAATTCTCTTGAGCCTAGCCAAATCGAGAAAAATATCGATACATGCGTTCAATTATCAAAAATAAACTCGGGTTCTAAGTACGATTTTCCTTCAAAAGTAAATATTTCGCCTATCAATACGGCTGATAAAAGCATATTAAGCGATCCTCTAACGATTAAGAAGGACTTGACAGAAGTTCTCGTCTCTGAGGTGCATCAACAAAAAGATGTATTGCCTACATTTTTGCGATTTAGGATACATAGTAATCATAGTTTTTTGAGAAATAGCAATAATTTGAAGTTAGACGCTAGAAAGACCTACTTTTTTATGGAATTTTCCTTGAAGGCTCAAGAAAATGGTAAATTATCAGAGTTCTGGGATTCCGGATACTACAAAGAAAAAGAGCACTTAAATTTAAACCAGAGAGTGTCCAGTTGGGCTAAAAGCGCTAAGGATACGCTTAGAGCAATAGAACCTAA
>SOKP01000288.1 GCA_004375715.1 Promethearchaeota archaeon
CTCTTGACGAAGCTTACAAAATATCAAGGCAAGATGTAGCTGACGAATTAAATGGTCTTCCTCCTATAAAAATGCATTGTTCTAATCTAGCCGCTGATGCTTTACAAGCGGCAATTGATAATTACCGCTTAGGCACGAATCCAGTGGTAGAAATTGTAACTTCTTGTCAAATTGGCGTTCGAGTAATATTAGGAGTTGAAAAGTATTTTGGAAAGGGGGTTTACGATGCTGTTCCGGCTGATTTGGAGGAACTTAGAGAAAAAAGAGTCATCATAATTGATTCAGGGGATGAATCTTTAGAACTCGCGTTGGAGTTAACAAAATATACTGGAAGAGTAATCGTAGTTACCGCCGCTAAATCTATTCCTGGTAATGTCGAATTAAGGAAAAAATTAAAGCATTCAGAAGTTAAAATAGTACACGAATCAGATCTTATAGAAATTAAAGGAGAACTGGATGAAGTTGAAAAGGTAGTAATTCATGATAACGACGAAGATGAGAATTACGAGCTTTTTGTGGATGTTGTAATAATTTTGGATTATAGAGGTTAATTTTTTCCTACAATTTTCTTATTTTTTAAAAGCATTATAAACAATCATAACTTTTTTCTATTAAACTATTAAATTCAGAAAAAGTGATTTTTAGCTCTTAGATCAATCAATAAATAATAAGAGAGCTCTTTAAATGGAATAATTAATTTTGAGAATTATAAGTAGTGATATAGTGCATCACAATCACACAACTAAAAATATTTGAGAATGATATAAAATGAAGAAAGTAGTAATTGTTGGAGGTGTAGCGGGCGGAGCCTCAACCGCAGCTAGACTTAGACGGTTAAAAGAAGACTTAGAAATAATAGTTCTTGAAAGAGGACCGTACGTTTCCTTTGCTAATTGTGGTTTACCGTATTATATTGGCCACGTTATAAAGGATCAAAGCTTGTTGGAACTTATGACTCCTGAGGATTTCTGGGATCGGTTTAAAATTGAAGTTAGAATAAATCATGAAGCAATTTCAATAAATAGAGATAAAAAAACAGTTTCAGTTAAAAACCTTGAAACTGGTAACCTTTTGGAGTTAGAATATGAGTATTTGGTACTTTCTCCTGGTGCTTCTCCGATAATGCCGCAATTTGAAGGAATAAATGATGTTCCCATATTTACTTTAAGAACAATTCCTGATTCCGTTAAAATAAAGCAATTCACCGAAAATAACGATGTTAAACACGCAACCATTATTGGTGGAGGTTTTATTGGTTTAGAGATGGCAGAAAATTTGAAGCATAAAGGGATTAAAGTAAAGATAGTGGAAATGTTAGATCAAGTGATGGCTCCCTTAGACAAAGAAATTGCTCAATTTGTCCATCAGGAACTATTGCTAAACGGGGTGTGTTTACAATTAGAAGACCCAGTTGATTCTTTCAAGTGCGACGAAAATAATAGCTTCCATGTTATTTCTAAAAGTGGAAAAAGTATTGAAACTGATATGATAATTATGGCAATTGGAGTAAAACCAGAAAATCAATTAGCAAAAGATGCTGGTTTAGAAATTGGTCCACGAGGGCATATAGTAGTCGACGAACAAATGAAAACCTCAGATATGTCAATATTTGCTGTTGGTGATGCTGTCCAAGTAAAGAATCTTATAACCAACCAACCAGTAGCCATACCGTTAGCAGGTCCAGCAAATAAACAAGGAAGAATAGTTGCTGATGTCATTGCTGGTCGCAATTCAAAATATAAAGGAATTTTAGGAGCATCTGTTGTAAAAGTTTTTGATTTAACAGTCTCAACGGTAGGTTTATCTGAAAAGCAACTAACACAATTGGATATTAAGTACGAAAAAATATACATTCACCCCAATAACCACGCGGGATATTACCCTGGAGCAACGCCTATAACTTTTAAATTGTTATTTGAAGTTCCGAGCGGAAAGATCCTTGGTGCTCAAGCTGTTGGAGGAGCTGGGACAGAAAAAAGGATCGATGTTATATCTACTGTTATAAAATTTAATGGAACAGTTTTCGATCTAGAAGAGTTAGAACTTACATATGCGCCACCCTACGGATCTGCTAAAGACCCTGTAAATATGGCGGGTTTTGTTGCATCGAATGTACTTAGAGGGGATATGCCAATTTGGCACTGGCACGATATCGAGAAAATACGAGCTAATAATAGCTTTTTCCTTGATGTTCGAACGGTTGAAGAATATCAAATTGGAACCATCAAAGGGGCTACTAATATAAGCGATTTAGAGCTGAGAAAGAGGTTGGACGAAGTACCTAAAGATAAAAATATTTATGTAATCTGTGAAGTAGGCTTCAGGGGTTATCTTTCAACAAGATTATTAATCCAAAAAGGATATCACGTTAAAAATTTATCGGGAGGATATAAACTCTATAAAACAGCAATAGCTACTACAGAAGAAATCGCTGCGGAATGCGGAGCTTCTGAAGAAATTATAGAAGAAATGATTGAAAGGAAAAGTACAGTATCAGACGATTACATCGAAGTAGATGCGTGTGGTTTATCATGTCCCGGTCCTTTAAATGCTCTTATTAAATCTCTTGAAAAATTACCAGAAGATAAGAAATTAAGAATCTACTCTACTGATCCGGGGTTTAAAGCCAGTGTTGAAGCTTATGCAGAATTAAATGAAGCGGTAAGTTTATTATATCTTGGTAAAGAACATGGTAAATTAGTTGCCACACTAGAAAAGAGTCCAGTGACTCTTGAAGAAATCGAAGCGCCTGTGAAAATTGAGAAAAAAACGAGAAAGGAATTAAGAGGTTCAGATGCTCCAGCGCTTACAAATATGAGCGTTAACGAATTATTCGAAAGACTTGATTCAGACGATTCACCAACAATACTGATTGATGTCAGAACACCACAGGAGTATAATGGAAGAGCTGGACACATAAAAAACGCAAAATTAATGCCTTTAGGAGAACTAATGCATAATATTGATGCTTTAAAAGAGTATAAAGAAGATGAAATCGTTGTGATTTGTCATAGCGGATCACGCTCAATGATGGCAGCCCAATTATTGGCTAGAGCAGGCTTTAAAGACGTCAGAAACTTAACGGGCGGAATGATGGTTTGGCACCGGAATGGATATCCTGTGATACCACAAAAAGAAGATTATAAAACTTACAATTAAAGCAATATTAAACTTATTTTCACACTTTTATTCAATACCTATCTATTACTTTAAATTATCCTATTTTTTCGTTAAATTATAAGTAAAAAAGTTAAATTCGCGTAATAAATATATATTCAAAATCATTCAATTTACTGGAAATTTCCAATAAATAAATGAAAAAAAAGGTGAAATAATGAAAAAAACAATTGAAAACTTATTCGCCGCATTCTTGGGAGAATCTCAAGCGCGAAATAGATATACCTTGTTTTCAAAAATTGCTAAAAAAGAAGACTATATGCTCATATCAAAAATTTTCGAAGAAACATCAAACCAAGAAAGAGAACACGGTGGTTGGAACTATAAAATGCTCCAGGATCTTAAGAAGGACGAAAAATTTGAAGATTTAGAGATAAAAGCTGGTGGTCCTACTACTTATGGAACCACAGCAGAAAACCTGAAATCTGCTATTGCGGGTGAAGATTATGAATGGCAAGAGATGTATCCCGGTTTCGCTGACATCGCAGAAAGCGAAGGGTATCCCAAAATCGCGAAGAGATTTAGAGCAATTGCTTCGGCAGAAAAGCACCATTCAGAGAGGTATGGCAAATTGTTAAAATTAGTAGGCGACGATATCTTCTTTAAACGAGGCGATAAAATAGTATGGATATGTCTTGAATGCGGTTACCAAGTTGAATTAAACGAACTTCCAGATGACTTTACATGTCCAAGCTGTTCACATCCAAGAGCGTATTTTAGAAAGAAATGCGAAGAATTCTGATCGAAGAATTTTTATTATAAAAATTAAACAAAATAGTTAAATAATAAACTTGTTGTTATTAGAAACAACTATTATTTAAACTAACAATAGTGAAAGCATTATGAAACAAAAAGAAGTTTACAAATGTGCAATATGTGGGAAAGTAATTGAAATCCTTAATCCAGGCGTACCTGAAACCATCTGTTGTGGAAAACCAATGGATTTGATGGAGGAAAAAACCGCTGATTGGAAGGGTGAAAAGCATGTTCCTAAAATTACAATTGAAGGCAATAAAGTTACCGTTGATGTAGGTATTTCTATGGGAACTCCACATCCTATGACAGAGGAACATTATATCATGTGGATTGAATTAATCTGTAACGATAGCTGTTATAAAAGGCAAATGTTAGCCCCTGGGATGGAACCGAAAGCAACTTTTGTTGTCGCTGATCCTTCAGGTTTGATAGCGAGAGAATATTGCAATCTTCATGGTTTATGGAAGGGTACTGAATAATAAAAAAAAATTTTTTTTTTTTTTTAAACAAAGATTAAACCTTTAATTTTTCGAAAAATTATACTATATATGAGTATAAGAAAAGCGATTATCCTAGATAGAGACGGAACTTTAATAGAAGATAAGGATTATGCTTACAAAATCGAGGATCTTAAGCTTTTACCTGGAGTAATAGAAGGCCTGAAATTTCTCCAACAAGATTATTTATTTTTTATCGTAACAAATCAATCTGGTATTGGACGGGGATATTATTCAGAAAGTGATTTCTTTCAATTCAACAATCACTTGATAAAAGTATTGGAAGAAAATCAAATTAGAATAGAAGAGACTTTTTACTGTCCTCATATTAAAGAAGAAAATTGTGAATGTAGGAAGCCAAAAATTAAGTATATTAAAAAAATCGTTGATGATTGGAATATTAGTATCAAAGATTCGTGGATGATGGGAGATCATCCATCTGATATACAATTCGGGATTAATGGGGGTTGCAAAACAGTTTATATGATAACTGGTCACGGTAAGAAGCATTTGCGAGATTTAAAAGCCAATGGAATAATTCCAACTTTGGTTCATTCTAATTTTTTAGAAGCAGTTGAAGAAATAAGGAAATTAGATATATAATTTACTTAAGTTCCTTTTTTTCATCATATTCTTTTCTTTTTTGTTCATGTAAAATGCTTACTTCCTTTTTCATCTTTTCTACAACTTCTCCAGTTAAAGGATAAAATTTTACCCAGATAATTAGACCAATTAAACATACGATTCCCGGGAGAAGAGTCATGCTAATATTAACGCCTAAAGAAGCTGCAGCTAAACCTTGAGTTGCTGATAAGCCCCCAACAGCATCCACGTAGATTAAACCAAATGCAGTCATTAAAGCTGTTGGTACCGCTAAGGCTACGCTTATCATGGGTTTGCTAAGTAATGGTCCTACGCCCGCATATAATCCCTCTCGCCTCTCTCCCGAAATTTTCCAATAATCGTAATCAATTGTATCGGCGCGCATTGGATTATGTTGAACAAATTCTCCAGTAAAACCTAGCATAAATATTGAAAACCCAATCGAAACAAGAATCCAGTTACCTGAAAGTCCAGCGAAAAAGCTAAAGAAAAACCCTATGGCTAAAGCGCCAAAATAATATGAAATTGATGCTTTTGTTGAGTACTTGGAAGCAATTTTAAGAATAATAGGAATTGATATAAACACGCAGATAATGGGGCCAATCCAGAAAGGCAGCATGTTAAAACCTTCCATTGGTCCTAAAACCCAAGTCAAGTAGAAGGGTAAACTTACCATCACTAAATTCAAGAACAATACCGAAACACCATCATATATTACATATACTCTAAAAGAAGGATTTTTAAATGCGAGCTTTATTGATTTAAGTAGGGGGGTTTTATTTTCAGGAATGTGCTCACTATGTTCGTGTACATACTTACTTAATATTAAGTAGGGAAAGATTCCAAAAATAGCGACAATTACTACAAGCATTTGAAATTGAGCAATGGTTGCTGTTGAAGGATTTGCTAAGTATATAACTGGAACAATAAATCCAAATAAAATCGCAGGTAACATAAAAGCAGTGCTCATAAGCTGAATTTTTTCTCTTTCTCGTTGATTTAACGTCATTTGAGGGAGTAGTGCTACATGAGCGCATAACACAAATGTAAACAAAGTATCATAGGCAATTTGGCTCACAAGATACCATATAAAAAGCCAAACTTGGATGGTAAGATTAGATGTTTGCCCTCTCCACGCATCTGGTGGAAAAAATACCAAAGCAAAGCATAAACTAAAAAGTGGGGCACCAAATTTAATATAGGGGATATATCTTTGTAATTCTCCTCTTTTTTTATTGTAATAGCGAGTATTTCCTATTATATTACCAAATATAGGGTCGTTTACTACGTTCCAAACTGCATAAACAATTAATGCTATAGTTATCCATATGGTTGACAATCCCATCCATGCAAAATAGAAGGATTGGATTACTCCCATAACGCCTCCATAGAATGTCCCTGGCATTTGAGCAAAACTATAGGCTAGCTTTTCCTTTACCGGTACAATTCCCGCATTTTCTATTATGTTATCAGACATGAATAAACCCTAATTTTGTAAAAATCTCAATTTAACTAATGAATTAGAAAGTGTGAATCAATATTTTAATATTTTGTAAAAGTAAAAATAAAAATAAAAAAGTAAAAAATTGAATGTTGATTTGTTTAGATTTTGGCAAATTTGGTTTTATCACTTCCGCAAACAGGACAAAACCAATCGTCTGGAATATCCTCGAAAGGAGTTCCGGGAGCTATTCCACTATCGGGATCGCCGTTAACAGGGTCGTAAACATAAGCACACACTACGCACTTCCATCTTCCACCTAATTCATCACTAGTTTTATCTGTTTTTAAGCCTACTTTTTTGGTTTTTTCTTCCACTTCGATTTCTACTCGTGGAATTTCAAATAAATTAGGCATTGCATGCTGGTACTTCTTCATAATAAACCTTGCGATTACTATTCTCTGTATTTCTGACGTGCCTTCGTAGATTTGATACAATTTTGCGTCTCTAAACAATTTCTCGACTGGAAATGTCCTAAGATACCCATATCCTCCAAAAACTTGAATAGCTTCAGTGGTAACATTCATTGCAACATCTGAAGCAAACGCTTTTGCCATAGAAGATGTAAGATTGCTATCTAAACCTTGATCTCCTTCCCATGCCGCTTTATAAGTTAATAATCTCGCAGCTTCAATATCCTTATACATCTCTGCTAATTTAAATTGAATCCCTTGATAATTTCCTATAGGTCTACCGAAGGTTTTTCTTTTCTCAGCGTAGTCAATAGCATATTCCATAGCTGACCTTGCGCACCCTACAGCAAACGCTGCAACAGCAGGTCTGGTTTTTTGAAAAGTTTGCATAGCTAACAAAAATCCTCTACCTGGTTTTGCCAATACATTTTCTTCAGGTATTCTCACATCTTTCAATACAACAGAACAAGTATTAGATGCTCGTTGACCCAATTTTGGTATATGGGGTCCAGTTTTAACTCCTTCGTAATCAGTTGGTACAATGAATCCTGCTATACCACGATGTTTCTTCTCAGGATCAGTCGTAGCAAAAACGATGATATAATCAGAATATCCAGCGTTAGTTATCCAATATTTAGTTCCATTTAATATAAAATCTTTTCCATCTTTTTCAGCTCGACACTGCATTCCAGCGACGTCGCTACCCATACCTGGTTCAGAAGTAGCAAAAGCGATTAATTTGAAATTTTCGGTTATATCTTTTAATACTCGATTCTTTTGTTCTTCGTTCCCTCCAATAACTATAGGTCCTGAACCTAAATCGTTATCAAAAATTGATGTAGCAGTTCCAGGGCACGCAGCCGCAATTTCTTCGACAACTATTACGGCTTCCATTAAACCATATCCTTGTCCACCGTATTCTTTGGGAACCCCCAAATTTGTCAGTCCTGCCTTCCAGGCTTTTTCAATGACATCCATAGGCATAATTTCGTGCTCGTCATAACTGAACGAAGTGGGTAGAACTTCCTTTACTGCAAATTCTCTAGCTTTCTTTTGTAAAGCTAGTTGTGCTTCTGTTAAATTAAAATCCATCTTTTTAACCTCTATTTTATTTCATTTTTTCTATTAATTTATCTACAATATCTTTAAAATCTAAATCCTCTGCTTTCGGAACGAATTTTATTTTAATCAACTCGTCCATAACATCGATTCCAGCAGCCTTCATTTGGTCAGCTATTTCTTGTGCAGCTTGACCTGACCATCCATAAGAACCAAACGCTAATCCAACTTTATTCATAGGTTTCAAGCCTCTTTGATAACATAAATATTCTGCAACAGATGGGTAAAGCCCATTGTTTAGAGTAGGACTTCCAATCAATATTGCTTTTGCCTTCATTACCTCAGTAATAACATCAGAATAATCTGCTTGAGTCAATCTGAATCTTTTAACGGGAATACCTCTATGACGAATTTCCTTCGTTAAAGCTTTAGCAATTTTGGCTGTACTCTCCCACATTGTATCGTAAACGATTATTACGCTTTTTCCTTCGATTTCTCCGCTCGACCACTTCCTATACTTCTCTAATATCTCGGGGATATTTTTTCTCCAACAAACCCCATGAGCAGTACATACAACATCAATAGGCAATGCTCCAACTACGGGAAGCGTTTTTGCAATAAGTCCCGATAAATGAAGTAAAATATTAGCGTAGTATTTTTCCGCTTCTTCCATAATCTCACACATGTCATTTTCATCGTCCCATCGCATAGTGGTTGCAATATGTTGCCCGAAAGCATCACTAGAAAACAGGATATTTTTTCCATTATCGTCACTCATAAATGCCACCATGGAATCTGGCCAATGTATCATGGGTATCGGTACAAATGTGAATTTTTTACCATGTCCTATGTCCAAAGTATCTCCATTCTTAACGGTTCGAATTCTATCGAATACTTCAGCGTCAATTTCTTGATGGAAATGGCTCTTTAGAACATCAACCCCTCTAACCGAAGTAATTATTTCTGCGTTAGGTAAGTGTTTTAAGATTAGCGGGAAAGATCCGGAATGGTCCATCTCAATGTGATCCATGATTAAATAATCAATTTCTGCTGGATCACATACGTGTTTTATTTTATCTAAATAATATTCGAAATATGGACGCTTAACTGTGTCTATTAATACCGTTTTATCTCCTGATTTGACTATATAAGCGTTATAGGAGGTACCTCTATGAGTGGAGTATCCGTGGAAATTCCTTACTTCAAAATCTACATAACCAACGTACCATACGTCTTTCAATAATTCTAAATGAGTCATATTTTTTTAATTCCAATTTTTGGATTAATTGTTATTATTTAAGTTATTTTTTTGTTTGTTTTTAATAAATTTAATTTATTTATCTTATAAATTTTAGAAGGTTTAAGCCAAATTTAAACTAACGAAGGATTTATTGCTTAATATAAAAGAAAAAAATAAGAAAATAAGTATTTAGGTTTAATCTGAGATTTTTGTAAAGAAACTCTTGTCTACGCCGCAAACTGGACATACCCAATCATCAGGAAGATCTTCAAACGTAGTCCCTTCTTTCTCTTCGTCGTAAACATATCCACAAGCGCCACATTCCCATTTAGCCACTATAAACTACCTTTATTTTAATTTGTTTAATTTGTATTTATGGATTTGGTAATTGAATGTATATTAAAAAGATTAATTTAATATTTTATAAATTAATCTGATTAAGCTATAGCCTTTAAACTTGAAAATTGAAGATGATAAAGGATAAATCATCTTAATATCTGAGAACAAAGGTAATAACTCTTGAATAAATATATTTTAATTTTAAGTAGGGCGACGTATTACTTTTCCCGGAGCTTTTCTATTCCTTTTTCCTCTTTCGACGACGATAACGCCATTAACGATAACATATGGAATACCTTCAGGAAGTTGGTAAGGTTGTTCATAGGTTGCTTTATCAATAACCTTATCCGAATCAAAGATAACTATATCAGCCCAATTTCCTTCTTTAACAAGTCCTCTGTCATGGAGTCCAAGCCGTTGGGCTGGAAACGACGACATTTTGCGAATCGCTTGCTCTAAAGTCAAAACTTTTTCTTCTCTGACATATTTACCCAGAATTCGAGGATATGTTCCAAAAAAACGAGGATGAAAAGCTCCTGAACTAATGGCAGCAGTGATTCCAGAACCATCCGTTCCAACCATATGATATCGACTCGTCATGATTCTACGGATATCTTCTTCTCCCATACTTTTTATAGTAATCTGGACACCTAATTCGTTGTCAATTAATAGATTAAAAAAGGTATCGAAATCGTCTGATAATCCTTTAATTTTAGTGATTTCTGTAATATTTTTTGTTATTATGTCTTTCCAATTTTCGTTATTAGCAGTTGAGATAAACATGTTATGAAAACCTTCGTCACGAATCCAATTCTCCCATCCTTTAATACCATCTTTGACTTCTTTTCTTATACGCCCTTGAATTTCTGGTTTCTTTATGCGGTTCAAAATATCTTCATTTTCTCCTTCACGCACCCATGGAGGAAGAGCTGCCATCAGTCCAGCCATGCCACGATTATAGGGATATTGATCACATGTTATGCTCAAACCCCGCTTGTTAGCTTCTTCAATCAATGTTGTAGTTTCCTTACTAGTACCCCAATATTGTTCACCAGAAATTTTATGATGAGCTATTTGACCTCCAGCGCAACCAGATTTTTCAACGATTTCAATGACTTCACCTACGGCTCTTAAAACAGATGCACCCTCACCACGTATGTGAGAAAAATATAATCCATTATAGTTAGCAATTACTTTGGCTAATTCAATTATTTCTTCTGTTTTTGCGTACAGCTGAGGAGCGTAGATTAATCCGGTACTCATCCCAAAAGCTCCCGCTTCCATTGCTTCCCGTAAATGTTGTTTCATTTTTTGAAGTTCTATTAGATCAGCAGGACGATTTTCACCACCCTGTCCACCAGCCCATCGCAAATTTCCATAACCTACAAAAAAAACCAGATTCGCCGAATTTCGTTTCTTTTCGTTATAAACTAAATATTCTGCGAAAGTATGATAGGGATATTCTAATCGAGCAAGAGCAGGGTCTATTATTCCTACTCTTTTTTTAAATTCTTCTTCCCTTCCCTCCGGAATAGGCGCCATTCCATCTCCACACATACCTACTACAGCAGTAGTTACTCCTTGGTATAAGGTAGACTCTTGACCCCTACCAACTGGTAAGAAGTAATCGGTGTGAGAATGAATGTCAATAAAACCCGGACAAACAATCATTCCATTTGCGTCGATTACTTTTTTAGCGTCATCTTTTATTTTTGGAGCTATCTTTGCTATCTTCCCATTCTCAACGCCTATTTCACCCCGATACCAGGGGTTTCCCGCTCCATCAATAATTTTACCATTTTTAATAATTATATCGTAAGCCATTGCTCATCAATCTTAAATTTATTTTTCTAGTTAACTATTTTGTTAAGTATTTTTCTTTACAAAAAATCTCTTAGAAGCTCGGCACCTCGGGCATTTATAGTCTTCGCCAACCGCTTCAAAAGGAACTTTTTGTTCTTCTTCAATATATAGATAATTACATTTTTTACATCGATATGTTGCCATAAGAATCACCTAAGTTTTATACTTTTTCGAAACCTTCCTTCAAGTGTTTACAATTTGGACATTTCCAATTTTCAGGTAATTTTTCGAAGAGAATCTCCATTTTTGTTTCGTCGTATTCCGCACCGCAATTAGAACATTTATAGAGATACAGTTCAAGGATTTCCATTAGTTCTTTCTTGGTAACATCTTGTTCCATTTTATTATACACAAACGACATTGCGTTAGTGTCTCCAAAAAGAATTGCCCCCTTGAGTTTGTTGTCTTTAAGGATTAATTTCTGGTAGCAACAGTCTTCTTTATCAGCTTTTTTTAAGATTTCCCATCCACCTCCTAATTCCTGTGAAGGATCAAAAATTCCGATTGAAGTTAACTCTACGCCAACGATTTTTAAGGTACTTTTAGGTGTCGTTCCTTTGTACTCAATCTTTCTTAAACCCAAGGCAGATGCTGCAACTATTTTAGACTGCTCCATGCAAGCAGGAATTATTCCCCATGTTTGATTCTTGTATTCAACGCAATCACCTACGGCGAAGATATCTTTTTCGCTAGTTTCTAAAAATTCATCAACAATGATACCTCGATTTGTTTCTATTCCTGAGTTTTGAGCAAGATCTATTGTAGCTCTAATTCCTGCTTGGATTAAAATAATATCAGCTTCAAATTTTTGTCCATCTTTTAATTTAATTCCAGTAACATATCCATTACCGAGGATTTCTTCAGTTACTGCGTTTAATACAATTTTTATACCTTTAGATTCAATCTCCCCTTTAAGCATGGCACTACATTCGTCATCCAGTTGTCGAGGAAGTAATTTTGGAAAAAATTCGACTACAGTGGTGTCTAAATTGCTGTCTTTTATTTGGCTAGCTAATTCTAACCCAAGTAACCCCCCTCCAATAATTATAGCCTTTTTAGCTTTGGTCTTTTCAATATAGCTTTTAATATCTTTAGTATCTTCCATTGTTCTTAAAGTAAATACTCCTTTTCCAACCATTTCCCGTGCGTTTTTAATGGGAGGTATATTGGGAACACTACCCAAAGCTAATATTAATTTATCATAAGAAACAGGGTCGTTTTGGCCTTTGATAAAGAGATTTTTTTGATTGGGTTCAATTTTGGTAACTTTACTATTAAGATTTAACTTAATTTTTTTATCCTTATACCAATCATCTTTAAAAACGATTAAATCGTTAGCTTGAACTTTATCAGAGATAACTTCGGGCAATTTAATTCTGGTATAATAAGGATACCGTTCTTGAGTAAAAATTTCAATATCAACATCTTCATTGAGAAATCGAATATTCTGAGCGGTAAAGGTTCCGGCTACATTATTACCAACGATTATTATTTTTTCCATATTTTTTATACCTTTATTATTTTATTTTAAGGTTTTTATTATGCATTGAAAAAGAGAACAATTCAAGCCGAAAAGAACATGTTCGAAATTAAAAATATATAACGATCTCCATTTGATCTAATTATGACTGAAATAGAACATCAAAATAAAGTTGTAAGGAAAATAATTCAAATTGACGAAGAACTCTGTACAGGCTGCGGTAATTGTATCGTAGATTGTGCTGAAGCCGCTCTTGAAATTATCGATGGAAAGGCTAAAGTTGTAAACGATCTTTTCTGCGACGGCCTCGGTGCTTGTATCCAAGGATGTCCAACTGGTGCACTTGAAATAATTGAAAGAGAAGCTGCTGAATTTAACGAGGAAGCTGTTGAAAAAAGATTAGAATCTTTAAAAAGTAAAGAAGAACCAGAATTAGAGCAAATTAAACAAATCGTTGCTGAGCATTCACACGAATGTGGTTGCCAATCTTCTCAGACGATGGTTTTTGATGAGCCTACGGTTCAAAAAGAATTAAAACAAGTAGAACAGATCGGTGTTGATCATTCAACTCAATGTGGTTGCCCATCCTCTCAAACGATGGTTTTTGATGAACCTACGATCCAAAATGAAACAACTGGAAAATTATCCTCTTCTTTACGACAATGGCCAGTTCAAATGCATCTAATCAACCCGAACGCTCCCTATTACCAGAATGCTGATGTATTAATTTCTGCTGACTGTGTTGCTTATTCTTACGGAGATTTTCACAGAGATTTCTTAAGATCCAAGTCTATTGCTATAGCGTGTCCAAAACTTGACCAAGGTAAAGAAGTTTACATTGAAAAAATCAAAACATTAATAGATGGAGCTAAAGTTAATACACTTACTGTTGCGATCATGGAAGTACCATGTTGTTCGGGATTATTAGGTTTAGTACAAGAAGGGGCAAAGCGAGCAACTAGAAAAGTTCCAATAAAATACATGGTTATTGGCGTGAAAGGAGACATTTTAAAGGAAGAATGGCTATAATTTTTTTTTTACTTATTTTTATTTTATGAGAGTATTCTAGCCCAGTTTGGGATAAAATAATATTTTTTTCGAAGTTTTTCACACTACTTACCGTCTAATTGAAAAGTTTTAACTTTAATTTAAAATTTATAATAGTATCATGAAAATTGTTATAATTCTTGCGATGCATGGAATGCCACCTAGTGATTTTCCTCAAAAAGAAACTCTCGATTATTTTATGCTCCATTCACGCTTAGAAAATATGTCAGGACCACCACCTCCAGCTATGCAGAAACAATACGAAGAATTAGACAATAAAATGCGGAATTGGCCACGAACTCGAGAAAATGATCAATATTATTTAACTTCAAATGAATTGGCTGCTGTGCTTTCAAATCAGACGGGTCATAAT
Source organism: Promethearchaeota archaeon (assembly GCA_004375715.1). GTDB lineage: Archaea > Asgardarchaeota > Lokiarchaeia > Sigyniarchaeales > SOKP01 > SOKP01. Next base: position 14,349 of record SOKP01000288.1, read on the forward strand.
GTTGTTGTTGGGTTTAATGAATTTTGTTCCCCCTCTTTAGACGACGCATTCGAAGAAGCTATTAAACAAGAACCTGATAAAATTATTGTCGTTACTCCTATGATGACGCAAGGAGGCGAACATTCTGAAAAAGATATTCCTGAAGCTATAGAACGAGCAAAAAAGAATAATCCTAACATTAAGTTTTCTTTCGTTTGGCCTTTTAATATTTCTAAAATAGCATCATTCTTAGCAGAGCAAATTAAGGAGTATTATTGAGTATTAGTTATGTTTACATCTCAAACATGACTTTTTTTTTTATTATTTTTCTTAGAGTAACAGATAAAGCAGATTTTGATTTTCCTAACTCGTTTGCTAATTCCTCTAAAGAAATTTTTCGTGGAATTTCAAAAAAGCCCGAAGCTATGGCTTTATTCAAGAGAGTAGATTCATCTAATGTTAGTTTATTCTTATCGTCGTCAACACTATAGGGAGAATTTCCAATTCTGAGAAGTGAATATTCGATACCTTTCTGATCAAATAGCGTCAAAAGTTTGTCTATACTCTCCCTCTTTGAGACTAGCCTCCAATACGCATACCCTTCTTTAACTCGCACAGGAAAATTAACCAAAACACCACAATTAATTATCGCGTACAAAAGAAAGGGATCCTTAGTTTTGACATTGAATCTAACACGATTTTCATCCTTCTCTAGAATACTGATATCAATAACTGATTTATGATTTTTAATTTCCTCTATTATTAGATCGATATCGTAGTGAAAAATTTCAATTATAGAATTACCTATGGAGTTTTCAAAATCGTAGGGAAGAAAGTATTCAATTTCCATTCGGATATCTCGAAAGTTTTTGAAAATCTCAGAAATCCACAACTGATCTGGGAATTTAATTTTAATTCTTGCTAAACACGATTTAATTGACTCCATCTTTATTTGTAGTAATGAAGAATTTAAAACATTTTTTAGATTAAAAATGAATAGTAATAATTAAAGATAGAATTATGTAATATTATTATTATGGTGGAAAACAAGAATTTACTGTTAGGCATTTGTGGAAGCCCCAGAAAACAAGGAACTGATTTTGCTGTACAATACGCTTTAAATTACGCAGCCGAAAAATTTAGTTTTGAAATTGAATATTGGACGGTAAGAGGCAAAGAAATAAAGTTTTGTACTCACTGCGACTATTGTATCAGAGAGAAAAAAGGATGTATTAACAACGATGATATTTCAGCACTATACACTAAATTAGAAGAAGCGAAATTTTTACTTTTAGGAACGCCGGTTTTTCAAGGAACTATGTCAGGGCAGCTTAAAACATTACTTGACCGCTGTCGTGGATTAGTGGCTAAAAATCCTAATGTATTTAAAGATAAATATGGATTAGCTCTTGCGGTAGGAGGAGATAGAAATGGTGGGCAAGAAATTGCGATAAGAAGTATACTAGATTTCTACCAGCAAAACCATGTTATTTCCGTTTCAGGTGGAGCGTTTGGGGCTAACTTGGGTGCCTCTTTATGGAGTAGTGATAAAGGGAAGGAAGGTGTTCAAAACGATGAAGAAGGGTTAAGAACGATTAGAAAAGTTATAAAAAGACTAGCAGAGTTTAAGGAATAGAATAAAAAAATAAAATTTCTTATTGAAACTTATTTAACTCCAAAAAGCTTCTTAGCTGCTTTTTCTCTGAGTCCTGAGATACCCCAGAGCTCTTTAAACCAATATTTCCCGTCCATGATTACAACTGGGGTATTTACAATACACCCATCTGCGTCACAAAAAGTTTTAAGGAAGTTATTATCGTGTAACAATTTTTGAACGAATTCTTCGTCGTCTATATCACGTTCTATATATTCGACTTCGTGTTCTTTAAGCCAGCCAACTAACTCATGACATCTGTGGCAGTCTTCTTTTGTAATAATTATAGGAACTTGCATTTTGCTCATAATATTTAAATCATATCTACCCCCTATAAAAAAGGTTTAGCTTCTAATTCATAAAACGATGAAGTCAAGATATAATAATAAATCGTAATTTTCTGAAATTTTTTTATAAATAATACAGTATTTTTCAAATTTTAGTAGTTAAAAAAAAAATTAAATATATTCGATGTGATAAAATGTTAAAACTGAAAAAATCAAATGTAGTAAAAAGAGTAAAGAGCGCACATTTTATTGGAAGACAGTTGTCCCGGCTTAAATTGGGCCAATCCTATTATACAATTGTGGTATCTTCCGTTAGCGCTATATCATTAATCTCTTTAGCTTTTGAGATAAGTTTTTGGATGTTAATAGTAATGTTTCCGGTGCTTTTGCTTGGAACATTTGTAATTGGTTATTTCATGGATATTTATAATATAAATACTATGGATAAACTAAAAGCAAATGAAATAGGGAATCGGTTTCTTACTACCAGTGATTTAAAGAGCCAAGAATTTCAGCTTTTGCAAACTGAAATCGTACTTGAAGCATTAAAAGCAATCCAAGAAAAACGGCAATTGGATCCTAAAGATTTATTAAAGAAATACGATCTTTACTACAGAAAGTGGAAATCTCCTTACAAATAGAAGTGTAATTAGATCCTCAATTACACAAAGATCTGTTATAGCAATGAGCTTCAGTGAAATAAATTTAGATTATTTGCTTTAATAGCCAGCGAATTGCTTCAATAATTTTTTCATCTTCGCTGAGAAGATTAATAGAATAGGATTGGATCGATAACCCACACTCAGCTAATTCATTCAGTTCGAAATTCTCGAGTATCAAATCAGGCGATAATTCTTCTTTGTCGTGAAATTTATTCCCAATAATAAGTATTGGCATAGAATCTCCCTTAGCTTGACATCTATTTAATACTAACTGGAACATTTCAATGGTGTCTTTAATAGAGTCTTTATTAGAGGCATCGTAGATAAGGATAAAGCCTTGAGCATCATCTATACAATCTTCGTACAATCTCGTTTTTTCATCATCCGTATCCTCATCAATACATTCGTAAGTCAAAATTTCGATGTTATCGATTATGAAGTCGTAAATTTTACTTGACAGATTTCGTCTCATATTATTGTTCTTATATCGGAGAAATTGAATTACTTCTAAGTTCTTTACGAACGTAGATTTTCCAGCTTTTACTGGTCCGAAAACATAGATTTTCTTTAAGTTTCCTTTATCTAATGGATGAGTAGTTAAATCTATCTTTGGTCTCATTTTTTCTAAATATTTATCAAAAAGAGTCATAAAAATCGTTTTAAACCCTTTCGATGCTAGATTAAGAATATTCTTTCCATTTATACGATTTTTATGGCCATGTAGTATTTCAGTAAGTGCTTGAAGGTTTTTAAGTTCAGAAGCGTAAGATTCTAAATCAAGGGCTTTAGAATTTAAGTAATTGTATACATCTGTAATTTCGTCCTTGAAGTAAGCGGCTCGAATTATATAAGTGATCATTAGGAGTTCTTTACCGCCTCGAGCAAATTCCGAGTCAATATAGAAAATGTGGTTAATGGTTTGGTACTTTCGAAAAGTAAAGATAAAATTTCCTTCTTCCTCAGTGAATTCAAGAATTCTACCTAAATCGGGATGTTCTTGTGGATTTATTGGGGAACTAGAATAAAGTAGGTTAGGGCCCAGTATTGAATCAAAATAACTTAAGGCGAGGATGACCTCTTTTGGCATAGTAATATTGTAATGTTAAACGAAATATGTTTTTATCTAGTTTATTATTAATATTAAACGAAATTAGTTTATAATTAAATGTTTTTTCCCTAAAATTACATAGATATTAACCAACAATACGCTTAGATTTAATAATTTATAAAAATCAAATTTTAATGGTTGTCCTATTTTACTAACATAATGGATTCTAATTCTAATTCTCGAGATAACGAGTACAATCTCGCTATTAAAAATTTATTTCATGGTAAGATAATGGAACGGGCTTCTGCTGCAAGGCAGATAGGACATTTAAAAGACGGAAGAGCGACAAACTTACTTGTAAGAGCCTTAAATTCGGAAGAAGACCAAATAGTTATAAACAGGATTGTCGAAGCTATGGGGGAAGTTAAGAATGCTAAGGCTACTATGGTAATCGTAGAGTTATTGAAAAGAGAATTAGAAAAACATGAAAGTAAGCAAGATAAAAGCTTTTTATTTCTGATTGTTGAGAGTTTGATGAAGATTGGGGATAAGAGGGCTTTAGAACGTTTGGGTTTACTATCAAGATCGTGTGAAAGCGATTTAAAGAAGCTCACAGAAGAGGCAATAGAATGTATAGACCCCAATTGGAAGGAAAACCTCAAAGGAAATAGTAAAATCTAATAATAAAAATCTTAAACTAATAATTATTAAATTAAAAAGTGAATGATATGTTCCCAGAATTTATTGAGAAATTAACTCAAAGTGTTGTTGGTGAAAACGACTCCCAGGAATGGACAATTTTTACGCTATCTACGTGCATGTGGTGTAAGAAGTGTAAACAATATTTGAAAGATAAGAATATTAAATATCGTTATGTGGATGTTGATAAAATTGATCCGAGCGAAAAATCAAAAGTGCTAACTTATTTGAGAGAAAATTACAAGCCAAATAGAATATCGTATCCATTTGTTGTATGCGATGATAAATTTGTTGTTGGTTATGATCCAACTAAATTAGAAAATTTAATAAATCAAGGAGGAAATTAAAATGGACATGGAAACAACCGAAGGCATGAAAGATTACGTAGGATTGGTTAGCCAGAAAAATAGTTGGATACTAAACAAAGACCAAGGTACATTTAATGACTTAATTGATGGGTTAGTTGAGAATAAAAAATCATACGGTTATCAATCTTGTCCGTGTCGTCTTGCTTCAGGAAATAGAGATTTAGATAGAGATTTAATATGTCCGTGTGATTATGCATCTGATGATGTGAAGGAATTTGGAGCGTGTTATTGCAATTTGTATTTACGATTAGATTTTTATGAGACTACAAAGGCAGACTTTGTTAATGTTCCAGAGAGACGACCTATAGAAAAGGAGAAAGCAGTTTTAAACCATTTTAATAAATAAATTACAATCTTTTTGTTTTGTACTGAATTTTTTATAAATAAAAGCCTTAAATATTTCAAGTTCTCATAATAATATATTATGCCAAAAAAATTGACCGACGAAGAGTTGGAAGCCGAATTAGATAAAGCTTTTGAGACTAACGATGGAAAAAAAGACAATTGTGGTAGTCCCATTCCTGCAAATAAAGAAGTAGGACTTCAAAGAACGGCCGTAAAACTGAAAAAAGAATAAAGTAATTAATATTGATCTCAAGCACTTTTTTTTAAATATTTTTTAATTATTTTGGATTACTTAAATTAATTTAGAGATTTTTAATTAAATTAATAGAGATTCTCATGATAGAAAGAATTAAAGGGAGAAAAAATTTTCCTACTGACGAAGTTGACCCTGAAAACTTTTTGAGCGATGAGGAAATCAGAAATTTAATCCAAGACAAGGATAACATTAAGTTTGTACAAAATGACTATTACAAACTTTATAATTGCGTTCATTGTGGTGAATGTGAAACAGAAGAAGAACGATTACTATTAAAACAAAAATACCTCGAAGATGGAAACAAGGTCGACGGTCTTGATGACATGTTAGAATGTTTCCGTAAATATCGCTCTCCTTATCCTTCAAATAAAATGCGAATTAGAAGACCTGAAGGAATTCCTACGGAATCTGATACTCTTTTTTATATGGGTTGTCTTTCTACGATACGCATCCCAAGATATACAGAGCATTCGCTTAAATATTTGCTTAAACAAAATGTAGATTTTACAATCCTAAAAGAGGAGATATGCTGTGGTTGGCCTTGGTTTGCTTCGGGTTGTAATGAAGAGTTTGAAATTTGTAAAAAGGAAAACATTGAAATTTTCGAAGAATTCAAAACTGTAATTTGTTTATGCCCTGCGTGCTATTTTCTTTTTAATAAATATTATAAACCTTCCATGAAATCGAATACTGAATTTAAATATATATCTGATTATTTGAAGCCCTCTGATAATAAAAAATCGGGAAAAGTAGGAGTACAGCATCTTTGCCAACTAATGAACCGTGACAGGAAGGGGGTTGATAAACTGGTAAATAACATTTTAGAAAAAAGTGGATATGAAGTTGTAGATATACCTCATTGGTGCTGTGGTGGTGGTCTTGGTTATATGCATCGAACTGATGTGATCGACAAAGTTGCAAATAAACGAATGAGCGATTTCGATGCAGCTGGAGGCGATTATTCGACGACCTACTGTCCAAGTTGTTGGTGGGTTTTATCAAGATATAGCAAATTATGCAAAATAAGTCCAAAAGCTAAAGATCTATTTGAATTACTACTGTAAAATGGTAAAATGAACGAAGATTATAACTGTCCATGTAGGGATGTCGATCCGGATAATTTCGTGACAAACGAAGAGGTATTAAAATTATTAGAAACGAAGGACGATTATAAGTTCAATCAAGGAGACTATCTTAGGTTATATAATTGCGTTCATTGCGGAGCCTGTGGAACACATTACGAGCGTTTCCTATTAAAACAAAAATTCCTAAAGGATGGAAATGAGATTGAAGGATTAAACGAGCAAATTGAAGTTCTTAAAAAATATGAGACTCCATTTAAATTAAATAAGAGTCGCATTAAGCTTATAGAAGGTATTAATGTAAAAAGTAAGACTTTGTTATATTTTGGTTGTTTTACTACCGTTAAAACTCCGAAATATGGCGAAGACATCGCAAAGTATTTGCTTAGTAAAAATGTAGATTTTAACGTTTTAGAAAAGGAAATATGCTGTGGTTATCCAATTTTATGTACTGGAGAAATTAGTACTTATGATCTCTTAGTTGAGAGAAATAAAAAGCTTTTTATTGAAATGGGATTCGAAAAAATAATTACAGTTTGTCCAAGTTGCTATATGGTGCTTAAAAAGCACTATCAAGAGCTAGGAATTAAAATAGAATATTTTACTCAATATTTAAAGCCAATAGCCGGAAAATATAAAGGAAATCTAATGATTCAACACGCTTGCCCGTTAAAATATATTGAGTTTCCGGGTATAGAAGAAGATATAAAACAGTTATATGAAGATAGTGGATATAATGTTTTATCAGTCCCACATAATTGCTGTGGAGGAGGCGTTGGCCATCAACTAAGGACAGATATATCTGAAATGATTTCGATTAAGAGAATGAAGGAATTTAAGGTTGTCGAAGATATTAATTCAGAAACTGCGGATAGCACTATTCATATTACCACATATTGCCCTGATGCGTATTGGATTTTAAAATTTTTTGGAAAAAAGCAAAGATCTAAACACAAACTTGTTGGTATGGGAGAATTATTAAGAGAGAATAGGATGATTTATTTTTCTGAATCTAATATCCAAAAAACTTAATCCTAAAATCGATTTTGTACGAAGATTTTTATAATTTAAACGAATAAAAATTTTAAGAGTAAATTCAAATATTCACAATAGATATAAATATAATTGGTGATCTCATGTTATTTTCCCCAAATGAACTGGATAATGTAAAGAGAGAAATGGCAAAATTAAAACACAAAGTAGTGCTGAAATTATTTACCGATTTTAAAACTCAAGAAGATGGCTCAAGAAAAAGGGCATGTATGTCATGTGAGGGTGCCTACAATTTGTTAAATACACTTGAAGAACTATCAAACGGAAAGTTGAGTATTGAAGAGGTATCCATTGAAGAAAATCAAGAAGAAGCAGAAAAATACAATGTTACCCGAATTCCGGCTATATTATTCGTTAATGATGACGGTAAGGAAATTATCCGTTATTCAGCACACCCTACTGGTTCTGAATTTGTACCCTTTCTAAATAGTATTCAATATTTTTCAGGCATACGACCTTATTATGCAGACCAAATTATTACTCATCTTAAAAAAATCGATAAAGCAGAGATGAAAATTTTCATAACCCCAACTTGTCCATATTGTCCTGCGACCGTTCCAGTTTTAACATTGTTCGCTATAGTTTCTAAAGGAAAGATAACAGCAGAAATTATTGATGTTAATTTAAATCCTGACATCGCCAGGAAGTACGGCGTTCAAGGTGTCCCACTCACTGTTGTAAACGAGAGTGATCGAATTGTTGGGATGTTTACTCCACAGGATTTGTTAGATAAATTAACAAAAGGTCAAAGAGATTTTGGAGGAATGTATGCATAATCTATATACTAAGAGGTGTTTTAAATATGTCTCAGAATGATAAATATAAGGAAGTTATTAAAAGAGAAATGGCGAAGCTCACTAAACCTGTGAAACTAAAGGTTTTTACATCTCAACGAACAGAAGCAGATGGGAGTAAAATAAGAGCTTGCATGGATTGTGGACAATTTATGTCACTCCTAAGGATTTATGAAGAAAATTCGAATGGAATGTTAACGATAGAAGAACTATCTATAGATGATAATCCTGAATTCGCAAAGCGCTATGATATTCAACGGGTACCGACAATTTTATTTATTAATGAAGATGGTAGAGAATTAATTCGTTATTTAGCAGCTCCACAGGGTGGTGAAATCCAACCATTTATCCAATCACTTTTCACATTTGCGGGAGCGCCGAATTATTACGAAGCCACAATAAAACAAAATCTCGACCGTATTGAACCATCAATTATCAAAGTAATGATAACAGAAACCTGTCCATATTGTCCTAGTGTCGTAGCTACAGCCTCTCAGTTTGCACTTGCATCTGATGGGAAGATTAGAGCCGTAATCATTGATATAATGGCGAATCCGGATATTGGACAGTATTATGACGCTTCGGGAGTGCCTTATACCGTTATAAACGATTCAAAAACGCTCGTCGGTATGGTTGGGGCTCAAGATATACTTCGGGCGCTTATCGGAGGAAATATAAAAGTACAATACTAATTTAAAATACATCAGAGAAAACAACACCAAACATACATTTATTTAATCTTTCAAGAAGCTTATTGATTTCTTTGATTTTCATATCGAATAAGAGAAGATTGAGCCTTGAAATAATATTTTGAAGATGTGAAAAAATTGCCGATATCAAATGTTTATAAGAGAATGATTCGTGAAGAGATTAAAAAACTTATTAAGCCAGTGACATTGAAAATCTTTACTTCCTCTAAAAATCTCCAAGAATCCGTAAAAATGATGGAGGTTATAGATATCTATCAGAAAGCTTCTAACGAAATGCTCAAAATAGAAGAATATAGGTTTGAAACTAATTCTGAACTTGTTAAAAAGTATGAAATTCACCAAGCACCTACGATTTTAATGACAGATGCTAAAGATCAAGTAGTAATTCGTTATTTAGCTGTACCTTCGGCAGCAAAAATTCAACCATTTGTACAGGCATTAATGATACTTACTGGAACTCCTAATTATTATGAAAATGTTATAAGAGAGAATCTGAATAAAATTAATCCTACAGTTATAAAAGTATTAATTACTGATTATTGTGCTTATTGCTCTACTGTCATATCAATTTGCAGTCAGTTTGCGTTAGCCTCTGAAGGTAAATTATCAACAACTATTATTGACATAATGGCATTTCCTGATATCAGTGATAAATACAATGTTACGACTGTTCCAACTTTAATCGTTAATGAAGATAAAAAGTTAATAGGCGATATAACTGCTGAGGAGCTTTTATATGAACTCATAAATAAGACTTTATGAATAAAAAGATATAACTATATTAAAAAAAATAAAAAAATAAAAAGGAGGATTTAAGAATGTTCAATATTGATATGGAAGGCATTGATCTAGAAAAGACCTACGATCTTATTGTGTTAGGCGGTGGACCAACTGCGATAGGTTGTGCTATCTATGCCGCTCGTTTTGCGTTGGATGTATTAGTCATAGGGAAAATTTTCGGAGGCCTTATTGCCACCACTCATCTTGTAGAAAATTATCCTGGAATCACCTCTACAAGCGGTCAAGGGTTGATGGATATGTTTAAAGAACACATGAATTCCTTAAATATTCCCTACATATCAGACGAAATTAGAAGTATAGAGCAAACAACTGATCACTTCGTTCTGCATTCGTTTTTTCAAAAATTTAAAGCAAAAAGTGTGGTTATCGCCACAGGATCGGAAAGGAAGAAGTTGGGGATTCCGGGTGAAGAGGATTTCGCTGGAAGGGGTGTTTCTTATTGTGCTACATGTGACGGTCCATTTTACAAAGATAAAACCGTATGCGTAGTTGGCGGAAGTGATTCTGCTGCAAAAGAAGCGTTATTTCTATCTCAAAATGTAAAAAAGGTTTATATCATTTACCGTGGAGAAGAAATACGCGCTGAACCAATAAATAAGAAAAGAGTAGAGGAAAATCACAAAATTGAAATCATTTATAGAACCAATATCGTAGAGATTAAAGGGGATAATACTGTTAAGTCAGTTATTTTCGATAATGGCACAGAATTTGAAGTAGATGGCGTTTTTATCGAAGTAGGGTCTATACCTAACTCAGATCTAGCAAAACGTATAGGTGTTAAAACAAATGAAAAGAATGAAATTATTATCAATAGAAAGTCGGAAACAAATATCCCAGGTATTTTCGCTGCTGGTGATGTCGCAGACGCACCATTTAAGCAGGCAATTACTGGCGTGAGTGAAGGTGTTATCGCGGCGTACTCCTCTTTTGATTTTATAAAAGAAATGAATATTGAATATTAGATAATTCATTTTTCACTAAATTGTTAGTTTTTATCCAAGTGAAAAAAGGCTAATAATTATAAGACAAAGAAATTTAATTTTTATTAAAAAAAGCAAATAATCGGTTAAAAAAAATGGAAGAAGAAACTCCAATTCCTCAAATAGTAAGAATGGACCAAGTCTTTGCAGTTGGAGGGACATTTGATGATCCTTCAGAATTTACACGGAAGGTTAACAAAAACCTAATAATTTTGCGACAAAGTGACAAGAATATTAAAGTAAAAGATATAAAATTTAGCGCTTTTTCTGATCCTCGATATTCTAACGCTGGTCCCATTTTGCTAGCTTTTATTATCGCTGAAGTTGATGTGAACATCACTCCAGAACCTGAAGACCACGGCAAGAAACGAAAAAAGAAAAAGAAAAAAAAAAAGAGAGATTAAACTTCTCTATCCATTAAGATTTAGCCTTATTTAAAAGTCTGCTAATGGGATAGTTCCATTGTAAAAAATCGTCTTCCCGTCAAAACTGAGTTGGACTACAAAGATTCTTATGTTTTTCTTTCTCGCCTCAGATAATTTATTGAAAAATTTTGGATCAGTGTCAAAATTCGGTTTGAATTTAGTCGCTTTACGAAATACCAGAAATAAAAGCATCCCATTATTGTCGATAATTTCTTGTACGTGTCTCGTTCCACGCTCAGTAGGAGCGTCAGGAAATAACGCTAAATCCTCTTTTACGAGAGTAACTCCCTTTACTTCTAATGGAACGCCATCTAACACAAAATCTATCCTACTTTTACCAAGCGGCACTTCTTTTCTTATTTCTGATACATTTGCAATTTCTGGTAAGTGTGGAAAAACTCTCAATGCGATTTTTGAATGAAGAGCAGTATCAATTAAGATCCATTCATTTTCGTGCTTTACAGCTTTTATGTAGTAATCTAGTTTACCACGAGAATCAGTAAACAAAACTTCTTTTCCCTTAGTTAACAACTCTGTTAAGCGCCCCGGATCGTGAATATGAGCAGATTTTATCTGATTATTATATTTAATTTCGCTTACAAATCGATTTGGTCGAGTTAAAAAAACTCCTTTTTGGAGATTTGGGATTTCAAAAAGAGGTACCTTACTGTTTTGCATTCTAAAACTACTCAAAATGGGATTATTTGATTATTTAATTAATGTTATTTTAATTTGATTTAAATAAATTTCATTATATTGTATAAACTATAGAGATAAATGGAGTTTCACTTTAGACTAATACAATGAGTGACGCACCCGATAAAAGCAAAATTGTGAGTTACAAATTCCATCACATTGATACTAATAAGTGTAAAAGATGCGAAGCTTTTTCGTGTGAAGATGCTTGCTTCAGAGGAATTTATAAGGTTTTAAATAAAGATTCTGAACCTATGTGCGTCGTTGTAGAAGAACGAGAAGATCACTGCATTAAATGTCATATCTGTACAACCGCATGCAAATTGAGAGCTATTACCATTGATTGAGCGTAAGAAATTAATTTATTTTTTATAAAATGCGCGAATTCCTTTTAAATTGGAATTTTCAATTAGTTGTTGTAGTTTTTTTCATAATTTATAAATTATAAGTATATTTTTAATTTGTAAGATTATTATCTAAATAAAGAATTAAAATTAAAATAGGAAATGGATATGATTTCAGCCAAATTAAAACTCGATGATATCGATCGCAAAATAATTACATTAGTACAAGATGATCCGAACCTAACCCATACTCAAATTGCGGAAAAAATCAATAGGTCTCAGCCTACTGTTGGGATGAGAATAAAAAAGCTTGAAAAAGAGGGAATTTTGCAGTTCCAGCCAGGAATTAACTTTAAGAAGGTAGATTTGTTCCTAGCGATCGTGGAACTGAATACAAAACGCCCAGACGAGATTCTTGAAATGGCTAGGTTCTGTCCATTCATGTTAAACGCATTTAGATTAAGTGGGGCTCATAACATCATGATTTTACTCTCCAGTTCTAAACTTGACAAACTCGATAACATTGTAAATTACCACTTTAGAAGTGATCCTGACATTACTTCAGTCTCGATGAATATGATCACAGAAATCGCGAAAGATTTTATTCTTCCCATAGATTTCAAAAGCGAAGAACATACTCCTACTTTAGAAGAAGGTTGCGGGGACAAATGTAAGTTTAAAATGGCACAATTAAAAGGATTAGCTGATAATTTAGAGTAAGATCTTCCTTTTTTTAATCTTCTTCCACATCTACTTCCTTAGTGAATTTGTATTTTGGGAGGTTTACATTAAGATTACAATCTGGTCCACACACATTCGAATGAAAATCGAATTTTTCAATCTGAAAATCAATAGGGACCACGAAATCATGAACCGAATCAATTATGATGTTAGTTTTTACGTTAATTACATTTGGATCTTTTCTAAAGCATAAATCTACTAATTTTTCGACTGTTTGAAGATCGGAGGCAGAAATGAAGCATAACAAGTTGAATTCTCCGGAAATCTTAAATGCGTGGTTAATGAAAGGACATTTTTCAATCTTTCTTACTATCGTTTCCACATCCTTTGTTGAGACGAAAACTATCATGGTCTTGATATCTACCATCTTTAAATTGAATCCGATTTGTTTTGTCAATAAATGTTTTCTTTCTAATTTAATGATTCTTGCCCCTACCGCCGGTTGAGACTTCTCGATTTCTTGTGCTATCTTGCTATGAGTCACATCGGGATTTTTTTCCATCATCTCAATTATCTTATAATCGTCGTCGTCAATACCTAAAATTTCTTTAAAAGTTTTTTTGATCATCCTTTCAATCCTCCACTATGCTAGTTTTTTATTTTAGAATTTCAATACTAAGTTGTGTAAAAACCAATTGATAATATAAATCTATACTTGATAGCTTTAAAATTTTTAAACTTTTAAGTTAAGAAAAATAACAGATTCAACCTATTTATTTTCTAATTATAAGAAAACGGATTACTTTCTATAATTTTATTAAAAAAATGGATTTACTTAGGGGGTTTTTTATCATATAAAATTTGTGAGGATATCTATAATAAATATTACAATTGTAAATCCCACGAATCCAATGAGAAAATATGATGGATTTCCTTTTTCTTTTTC
>SOKP01000212.1 GCA_004375715.1 Promethearchaeota archaeon
GCGAATTCAGTAACCGCAGCATCGTGAGATACCGATATAAATGTTGCTCCTTTTTTATTTAGGTCTCTAATAAGGTTCAAAATCATAATGCCGGTCTTGGAGTCTAAGTCACCAGTTGGTTCGTCGAGAATTACTATGGCTGGATCGTTAGCAAATGCTCTTGCAATTGCTACCCTTTGTTGTTCTCCACCACTTAATTCTGATGGTGTATGGTGAGAACGCTCATTCAACCCTACAAGGCTTAGTAAATCCATTGCTTTTTTTCTCTTACCTCTTTTACTTAACTTTCCGGAAAAATGTAAAGGGACCATCACATTTTCTAAAGCTGTCATCTGCGGTAGTAAATTATAGAATTGAAATACAAAGCCAATGTTTTCTCTTCTTATTTCTGCTAAGTCGTTGTCATTAAGCATAGATATATTACGCCCTTCCAAGAAAATTTTTCCTCTCGTAGGTGTATCCAATCCTCCTATTAGGTTCAAAAGTGTTGTTTTGCCACTTCCTGAAGGGCCCATTATATCTATAAAATTACCTTTATCAATCGTTAAATCAACGCCGCGTAGGGCCGCCACGGCTGTTGTTCCAAGTAAATATGTCTTATGCAAGTTCTCAACAACAATTAAATGGTCATAATCTCTGCCCACTTCTTTTTCTTGTTTTAATTCTAATTTGATTTTCTTTCTTTCTTCACGAGAGAGGGTAAGTGATTCCATTTTTTGCTTTTTTAATGTATTTTTTTGTTTTTTCATTTGCCATTTTCGAAAATCTTTACTTTCGCTTCCCTTCCATATCGCAAGTTTTCCAGTTTCATTTTCGTATTCATCCATTTCCGGAGACTTTTTAACAATTATTCTTTCAGACATTAAGTTTAACCCCTTTTTGAGTATAGAAATATAAATTGTAGAACAAATACTAAGATAATCATTACTGTAGTAGATTTAGAAGTATTAGGAATGTTTTAAACCTTAAGATTCTATTATATTCGAACATCCAATAAAAATAATTTTAGATATATAACGATTGAAATAGGAGTGAAATTCATTTTTCTTCTAAGTATTTTAAAATTTTCAAGCTAATATTTTTCTCTGCTTCTAATTTTGTTTTAAATTTATTCGATTTCAAGTAGTTAGGTACTTTAATTAGCTCTTTCTGATTAATATCGACTATTACTGGGTTTTTTGCAATCCAACGAGCATCATTATCTGGACCTAGCTTTTCAAATTCTAACTTTATCGTGGGTGTTGTTTTGAATTTATACTGTAAATATTCTAGAAGCTGATTTTTGTGTAAATGTGGTGATTCCTTTATTAACGATTCCCAATCAATTATAAACCTATCAATAATTATTTTTTCAACAACTTGTAAATTGTTCCCTGAATCGATAAAAATCGCTCCACATATCGCTTCGAATACATCTGCAAGTATCGAACTGTCTTTTATTCTTTGCTTTTTTGAGGAAAAAATGTATTTCCACAATTCCATTCCCATCGCTATTTTATGAAAAGTTTGATTATCCTCTAAGCGTAGTTTAGTTTTAGTTAATTTGCCAGGATCGATTTCACCTTTACTATAGAGTTTCAAACTAAAGAGTAATTTGATTACAGCATCTCCAAGCGTTTCAAGGATTTGATAAGAAGAAAGCTTGTTTTCGTTAGCAAATTGGGATGTAGTTAAGGCTTGAAACAGTAATTCTGGTTTGTTAAAACGATATTTTATAAAATCTTGAAATTGATTTAGTATATCTTCTGTAATCTTATCCATACTTATATAAAATGAAAGGATAAATTTAAAAATTTAAATAAAGTTAGTTAGTATATGGAGCGAGAAAACATATTAAAAACTCTTTCACTTATAGAAGATTTCGAGCAGAAAAATGTAGAGATAGATGAAATTCTTTCAAATTTGCCGATATTCTCTCGTATTGAACTTCTTCAGGAGATTACACGAGATATTATTGAACAGAATAGTATTATTAAAGAACATGGATTTCCTAAGGAAAATATCTGTGATCCAGAATCATCAAATCAAGAGGTCTCATCAATAAATTTATTAATTGATAATCTCGTTTCAACTATTCAAAAAAACCCTTCCAAGAAAGTGCTCTATTTACGGTTATTCCTTGATAAATTTAAAGATATTTCCGATCAAGATAAAAATGTTGTTATTCAGTCTATAAAGGATGAAGATTCTAAAGGTTTAAAAGAAAAAATATTATCTATTTTAAAAGTATTCAAATTGGAAGGATGAATAGAAAAAAATAGATT
>SOKP01000262.1 GCA_004375715.1 Promethearchaeota archaeon
ATAATCGCAATTCGCGTTAAGAACATTCTTTTACTAGTAAAAGATTCAAGCACTGTAAGTTCATCATTTGTAAGGCGTTCAAACTGATCGTGTTCTAAATATCGCTCTTTAAGGGCGTTTGCTAAGTTTTGTGTCGCAGGCCTTATTTTTTGTTTCTTTACTTCGACATGTTTTAATTGGACGAGGTCTTTTGCAACTGGAGTTTTCTTAGACTGAGCCATTAGTTCGATGTAACCTCGAATTTTTTCTTTATCATCTGAATCTTTTTTCACCTTATCGCGTTCGTTTTTCTTTTCCATAATAATACGATAAGGAATTTAATTATAAAAATTTATATTTAATTAATGAAAGAAGTTGTCAAGCTAAGGAACGGAGAAAAAATTCTCATCAGACACGTCATTGAATCCGATATTGATGGCATTTGGAACAATTTTAATGAAGTCGTTGACGAAAAAATCTATCTTCCGGTGTTATTTCCTGTTAGATCAAAATTCGAAAAACAATCATGGTTTCATAACATTCAAAAAGAAAGAGAAATATGTATCGTAGCAATTCATCCAACTATGGCAAGTCCATACAATATTTTAGGCCAATGTGAGGTTTCGAATCTCGAATGGGATGCAGCTACTCATGTTGGTAGCCTAGGCATAATTGTTCAGAAAAAATTCAGGGATTTAGGCATAGGATTCCATATAATCGAGATGGCTATTCGAGAATCTAAAAATGTAAACCATAAAGAGAAAATAATCCTCAGTTGCTTCTCAGATAACAAAAGGGCGATTCATCTTTATAAGAAAATGGGTTTTAAAATAGTAGGAAGAAGAGAAAAGCAATTTTACATGGATTCACGATATTACAACGAAGTATTAATGGAACTTTGGATAGACGACTACTTAAATATGAATCCTTGATGATTGGAATCATTCGGAAAATTCGTAGTTTTCCATTATCCCCTCTAATTATGATATTCTGTATACACAAATGGTTTTTTGAGGTCTCAAAAGCAAATATTTTGTTTACACAAATTAATGTAAAAAAATAAAAAAGAAATCAATTTGTGCATTTATTTACTTCGATCTTATAAATAAAAAATTAATTAGTCGAAAGAAACACTCTAAGACATCTCATTTTTTTTGTAATAAAAAAAATTTATATATACGAAATTTATTATTATGATAATTTGAATTTGTTATAATTTATCGATATTATTATACCTATTAAAAAAAATAATATGGCTAAACAATAATAAATTTAAAAACCGTTTTGTAAATATAAATTAAAAAGCTGAATATTATGGCAGAAGAAGAAAGTTTTTTAAACGCGAAAGCCTTAGTAGTTGATAATGGAACAGGAATTTCCAAGAATGGCTTCGCTGGTGAAGATCAACCTCGTTCTGTATTTCCAACTCTTATTGGCTATCCAAAATATGAATCGATAATGACTGATGTAGAGCACTACACTCGTGAATACTACATTGGAGAAGAAGCAATGCAATTGAAAGGTGTTCTAAAGTTAATGTTTCCAGTAGAACATGGTATTATCGAAGATTGGACTGCAATGGAAAAGATTTGGCATTACACTTTTTATACAGATTTGAGAATCGATCCTAGCGAACACCCGGTTCTATTAACTGAAGCTCCATTAAACCCTAGACCAAACCGAGAAAAAATGGCTGAGATTATGTTCGAAACCTTTAACGTTCCAGCCCTTTATGTAGCAATGCAGGCAGTTTTATCATTATACGCTTCTGGTCGAACGACCGGATGCGTCATAGATATTGGGGATGGTGTTTCTCACGTAGTACCTATTTTTGAAGGCTTTGCTTTAAGTCATGCAATCCAAAGAATCGATCTTGCTGGCCGTGATATCACAACGTACCTACAAAGATTACTCCGACAAAAAGGATACTCATTTACAACCTCTGCAGAGAAAGAAATTGTTAGAGATATAAAAGAAAAACTCTGCTATGTAGCAATCGATCCAGAGAAAGAAATGATGCTTTCAAAGAAAGTTGCTGGAATGGAAAAAAGCTACATGCTTCCTGACGGAGAAACTATAAATGTAGGTGTCGAACGATTTTTAGCACCTGAATGCTTCTTCAATCCATCAGTAATCGGGAAAGAATTAGAACCTCTCGATGATGTAATTGTCGGTGCTATTTCAGAATGTGATGTCGACCTTCGTAGAGACCTTTATGGCAATATTGTACTTTCTGGTGGCTCAACAATGTTCCCTGGAAT
>SOKP01000079.1 GCA_004375715.1 Promethearchaeota archaeon
TCCTTTATTTCTAACCCTGCATTTACCCCGATATCGTCAATAATTAATTTGTTATCCTTTTTATTATATAATTTTAATTCAATTTTAGAATTAATGCTCTCTGCAATATGACCTAACATTTCACCTGATGTAGGGGCTTTTAAATTACCAAAATCACTACCTTTTTTGAAAATTTTAAATTCAAGTCTATGCTTTTTATCTTCTATTTGCATTAGGATAGAATCCACTTCGATTTCGATTGAGCGAACTTTTGCTCGAGTATAAGTTGCAAATTTGTAAAATTTCCCTTCGTGCCAAAGAGCGCTAAGAAAACCGTTAAAATGCATTCCCAAAAAGGGTACCACTGCTATTGAGAACATAAAGGAAAGATTTGGGTTGGAAAAATGATTTGATTGCGTCCATATCCATGCGGTAGGAAAAGATTTTCCCCAATCTTTTTCCATGTATCCTTTACCTCCATCAAAATTTACGGAAGTTCCATCAATTTCTAAAGTCCCAATAATGTTGTGGTTCATACTAACAACACCATGATAAGTTTCCATAAATGGCATGTATGAAAACCAACCCATAACTCCAGGTTGTAAAAACTTTTTAGGCCACGATATAGGATTTATATATTCGAGATCCCCTTTAATAGTATGACCTTGTTGGTCTATTTCAATATGAATTCTGTCAAGTGAGAAGTAATTTTTTCCGATACGAACCTCATATTTCTTGCTGGAAAGATTTTCAAACTCTTCTAAGGGATATTTAAAATACTCTGCTGTTGCTTTAATACCGTCTAAAAATTGTATAAATGCGTGTGAAGTTTTTTCTTTTTTATTCAGCGCAACTGCAGGGATAATAGCATAAATATTCTCTGCTGTACTATCAACTAACTTATTGTACCACCCTTCAAAATATTTTTTTTTTTCCAATGAACCTTGAAAAGCTGTTGGATTTGATTTTTTTCCCATATTTAAAACCTTATTATTGGCTTATTTTTCACTTTATTTCTTTTTTAGTTTATAATGTTGATTATTTTTATTAATTATCTAAATTCAACAATGAGAATACTTTTAATAAAACAATTAATTTTCTGATACCTCCAATTTTTACCTACATGTTAACGCTTAAATTCTATTCTTCTTCAAGAAATTTAAGGATTTTTAAAAATATTAACAATTTTGTAATGCCCCTTATTTTAATTTTCTTTTCGATCAATTTTTTTAAAATCCCTAGTAGAGATAACTTTTTCATTGCTATCGCTAAGAATACTTGAGCGTCCATGGCTATATACGCGTCCCAACCTATTTTATCCTTCGTTAAATTATTAGTTGGTTTATTTTGTATGCTTTCAACAGTTATACTCCCCTTTTCAAGAGTTATTATGGCGGCATATTTCAAGTTTGTAGCATTAATGAGGAATTTGCGTTGAATTTCCTTAAAGGCTTTATTAAAATTTGGATTTTCATTTAAAGGTTTCAATACATTTGCAATAAGCCCAGCAAAACCTCTTTGTTCTTTTAAAGTCATATCAGGTCTATTCATGCAATCAAACATCTCCTTTTTTGCTTGAAATATAAAATCCAGGATCTGAAATGCCATTAGGATCAAAAGTTTCTTTGATTTTCCTTAACCAAATATGATAATTCATTAGATGAGGACCCCATTCATCGTGTAATTCATCTCCCTCTATAAAAAAAGGAGTACCCAGATGTTTAACTAAATCCATTTGATTACTCTCTTCCATATATTCAGCAATTCCTTTAACACTTTCCGCATTTGTTTGATCAAACAATGTAGGTACTTCCATATGAAAATAATGTCCAGATTCATATGATGTCATCCAAGCGCCTTCTCCAAAATCATTAGCTATTACCCCTTTTTCAATGTATTTCTGCTTTAAGGGTATATTCTTCCGCTCTGTATTAAGACAAAGCGCTGCTGTATCGCACTGACCTTTCGCAGATTGAAATCCTCCTGTGGCAATGAAACCATGATATCCAAGGTTTGCGCGTAAACATTCTGCGTAAAATAACGATTTAGGTTCATATTTTGAACCAATTATATTAGTAAGATTTAATTCATCCATTATAAGATTCATAACTTTTTGCTTATAATCAAATTCCCTTTTTGTTCTTGCGGCAATGACGATTACTAGCGGTTTCTTCATGCTACCAATTGCAATTTTGTCCATCAAGCTTTCTAAGCTATAAGAGAATATAGCCATCACAGCAAAACTCGACATATGACTACAAATAAATGCAATTTCCTCTTCTTCAATTCTTAATAATGATTTTTCTAAATGTTTAAAATTTCTACAATCTAAAAGATACGCTCTGATAAAATCGGGGAGGTGAAAATCGTAAAGAGGAGAATGTCCTTTTGCAATGTACTTCGTATTACAAGGATACGGAAAGAGTTTCATTGCAACTCTTGTAAATACACCCAGCCCTGACTTTGTTCCTACCCACCCACGCATTATTCCTCTTAAACTAGGGCCAGGACCATCTCCAGAATACCAATCTGATTCTTTTTTTAATCCAAGAGAACCCAATCTCAGAATCTTTCCTGTTGGTAATACCCACTCTGTTCCTAACACATTTCTAGCACTATGCCCCGTTTGGGGTGATGTAAATCCAGGACCACACATTGAAGTATGACTTGCTAATGCTGAAGCCATGGGTCCAGCACCGGGCATATGAATATTTAATCCGAATTTCATGACTTCAACTTGAATTTGTGCACCGCTAACATAGGGTTCAACGACAACATAAAGATTTTTTACATCGATTTTTACAATTTTATTCATTCTTCGTAGATCCAGTATCACACAATTGTCAGTAGAAGGTTGGTTCCAAGGTCCAAGTCCAGTACTTTGTGCTTTAAATTGTATATCGTATTTATTACATAATTGTACGATTTTTTGAACTTCCTCCGTTGTTGAAGGTAATATAATCGCTTTGGGGATCGAAGAAAATGGGATAGGATCTTTATTTGCTAAATAATTAACAAATTCTACACACCAGTTATATGCATAAGTATTTGTTGTGACTTCTCCATCGTCTATATTTTCATCACCTACAATTTTTTGAAATTCTTTTAGAATCTCTTCTTTTAACATTATTTACAAGACCTCCGCAGTTGCTTGTTTTAATTTTTCAGGTTCTAAACCTAAAGCCATTAAAAGTATTTCACTTATGTCGAAATACTTTAATTTGGATTTCTTATCATTTATTCCATCTTGTAAATTCGTAGAACAAAATGGACATGCAGAGACCAAAAAATCTGCCCCAGAATCTTCAGCTTCTTCAATTCGCATATTAGCAGTCTTTAAAGCCATTTCAGGAAAAGCAGATTTTACTCCAGCACCAGCTCCGCAGCAGTAAGCATATTCTTGAATTCTTTCCATCTCTAATAATTTCAAACCAGGGATTTTTTTGAGGATTTTTCTTGGAGCATCATAAATTCCTTTGGATCCCGTCCTCTTGGGTTTAGGGGGGATGTTAATAGAAACTAGAGGCATTAAGGGAACTACATCACCATCCCAATCTTCGTATCTTTCAGCGTTTCGGCCTAAATGGCATGGATCATGATAAGTAACAATAATAGGAACATTATCAGTTAATTTTAATTGTTCTGATTCAATCAACTCGTCAAAGAGTTCTACCGTATGTTTAACTTCAAAATCAAATTTTCTACTTAAAGGATAATCGACTTTGAAGGTATCATAACAACCAGCACAACTGAATACAACCGTTTCTATACCTCTTGATTCGATTATATCCAGATTCTTATTAAGGATTTCTTCAAATGTAGTTGTATCACCAATACGTAATATAGGGCTCCCACAGCAAAATTCATCGTTCTGCAAAATATTGAACGACACTCCTGCTTCATTCATAATACGTGCTGTTGCTATTGCCATTTCTTTTCTTCTATAAGAAGAAGTACATCCAACAAAATATAAAATTTTTGCGTTTGGATCGAGAGTAACATCATCAGGGATCCAATCCGTTCTTTTTTCGTGTGGTTCATTGTAGGGATTGTTCACTTTTTTGACTGCTTCTATATACGCTTGCTGTTGAGGCATAGGACCACATCCCGTGTTTACTAATTTCTCCCTCAATTTCATTATTATCTCGAGTGGTTCTAATGTATTCATATATTTACAAGCTACAGCGCAATTTCCACAGGCAGTACATTTGTATACGATATCGCGAAGTTCCTCGGTTGGTTTAATTCTTCCCATCTCATAAGCGAGAGCAATTATTATTTTCCCCCCACCACTGTAAGGATGAAAATTGTAAATATCAATTGCTGGGCACCCCGAAGCGTATTTTTGACTTTTAATTTGGACTTGAGGGATCCATTTGCATACAGAACAACGCACACAGCGCTTAATCATTTTCTGATATTCTTCTTCTTCCATTTTAATCTCTTTCATTTTTTTTAATTTTTATAGATTCTTAGAGTCTAATCATCAAAACACAAAACTCCTGGATTTAACACATTGTTTGGGTCAAAAATTTTTTTAACTTTTTTCAGAGCATCAATAATTTCTAAACTATGATGAGAAAACACATCTTTTGCCCATAATCCATAAGGTTTGCTGAAAAAAGCTCCGAAATCCATTAATTGAGCTCTTACACCCATATTTTTTTCTTTTATGGATTTCATCTCATTAATATCCTTTGGGTCATAAAGCAAATCAAATTCAATGTGATACGAAGTTCCTTGGTTTATAGGTTGTATGTATATCCCGAGATCTTTCTCAAATTTAGTTTCCATCAAAGAGATGAATTTTGGAAGTTTCTCAAAACTAGTTAGAAAGAACATATCCTGATAAGCTCCTTTTAATCTCATTCTCCATGGGTTTTCACATGGTTCATTAAGAAAATGAAAGATTTCTTTATCAGTAATTTCCACTTTGGATTTTGAAAAATTTAAACCTAACTCAGCACTAATATCGTCTATATCCCCTTCAAGATATGAAATTTTATCATTGGCTAATGGTCCCCTGCCAGAGATAATAAAAATTAAATTCCATCTTTCTAGGTTTCCTACGAGTTGAGAAATTTCTTGCTGATCTTCCTTAAGCAAACATGCTAAGTTTACATCATTCAAAATAAAGAGTTCATCGCAAAGCCTATATTTTAGTAGCTCGTATTGAAGATCCAATAGATCTTGGATATTATCCGATTGAAGATGGTAGACTTTCTGAATAGAGGGGAATAGTTCTAATTTCAATGTAGCCCAGGTTACTACACCCAAACTTCCTTGAGCTCCTTGTATTATTCTAAATGGACTAAATTGAGTAGGTCCCATTGGATTAACTTGAGCTTGACCCATTTTTTGTTGCTGCTTGATTGTTCCAGGACCCGCAGCAGTCCCAGTTCTGAATAAATCCCCTGTTCCAAACACGACTTCTATGCATAATAGTGGATCTGAGCTATCCCAATGATATCGAGGTATTGTAATTGGTTCTCTTTCGAGAGCTGTTGCAAGAACTGATTGAGAAGCTGTTGGCATCACAGGTAAAAGTAATTTTAAACCTTCTTTTTTGAGGATAGGAATTAATTTTTCAAAGGTAACGCCGGGTTCGACCATAACAACCCGATTTTTTCTATTAATTGAAAGGATTTTATTCATTCTTGAAAGATTTAAAATAATGGATTTATCTTTTCTAGGAATTGAATTTCCGTGTTGTTTAAATCTCGAATTTAAACTTACGGGAATAACATGGAATTTTAAATCATTTGCTAGTTTTACAATTTTTATTACTTCTTGAGATTTAGACGGCCAAACAATACATAATGGAGATTTTCCTTTTAAAAAACTTAAATCTTTAGAATATTCTTCTAAATCTTTGGGTTCTCGTGAGATATTTCGAGACCCGCAAATTTTAGTTAAGTTTTGAAGAAAATTATCGTTATTCATAATCATTACTTTTTTCCTACTAATTGTTCAATTCAATATTCTACTATATAAAGATATTTTGATTAAGGATACGAATGTAAATTGTAAGGAAGATTAGGTCGAATAAAACATCATTAAAAACTATTAAAAGCAAAATTTACACATAAATTATTATTATAAAATCTTATTTTATTCATAACAGATTTAAAAATATTCTTATATTCTTAATGAATTAGAAAAGAATATACGAACAGAGCATAATTAATAATTGGAATAACGATTAATTCTATGGATCAAATTGATTTTACCATATGTTTGATGCTGGTATGGAATTCTAGGACTCCATATCGAGAACTTGCTGAGACCTTCAAAATGAGTGTTAATTCTATCCATAAGCGAGTTAAAGCAATGGTAAATTTAGGTATACTCGATAAATTCGTAACTACTCTAAGTCTTAGGGCTTTCAAGCCAATTCCCTCAAATGTAGTTATGTTTGGAGTCTCTAAGACAAAAAATGTTAAAGGCTTGATTGAAAAATTAGGGGCTAATGAAAATATTTACACTATTTCTCAACATAGTGGTAACTTATTTATTATCCATGCATACATACGAAATTTAAGCGATTTAAAACCTCTCGTTTCATTTATTAAACAAACGGCTGAGATTGCTGAACTTAAAGTGGGATTGGATAGCTCCCCTATGCAGCCGGAAGCAGAAGTGGATATGACAAAAATAGATATGACAAGAGATGTTAAACTCTCTACAACCGATTTTTTAATTATAAATGCGCTAAAGGACAATTCAAGAAAATCAGTAGTAGAAATCGCAGAAGAAGTTGAAGTTTCAACCAAAACCGTTAGACGTCATTTAGATAGGCTAATTGAAAATCATCTTATTGATTTCTCAATTCATTGGTATCCCGATAAATGCTCAGAAGTCACGACAATGATAATCTTAACACTTAAACCAACTATAGATGCTGATAAAACCGAAATAATAAAATCATTACGCTATAAATATGGTCAAAAAATATTATTCACATGGACATTTAGTACACTACCGAATACGATTGTTGTTTGTATTTGGGTTAGCTCAATGAAAGAATTACAAGATATTAGGACTTCACTTATTTCCGATAATTTCGAATCAGTTTCACTAAATATTGGAATTGAGGGGAAGATCTTTCCAACATGGCGGGAAAAATATTTAGAGGATAAGATAAAAGAAATAAGGGGAAAAACAGCTTAATTTTAAGTAATATTATTTTTCCTAACTTGCATTTTCGAACCTTTTTGGGTTAAAAATAGGAAGATCTTTTACGGAATTTATTTAAATACCAAAAATCAAAAATTTAAAAAAAATCCATTAGATGGTAATTAGATAAAATTTTTCTCAGAAAAGTGCCATTTTGGGGTGATAATTTATCACCTAAACGGGTTAAGAAACGCCCATTTTTGCATTTAATTGTTCCTATTTTACCACTTAACACTTACCATCAAAATTATATACTATTGAAATAGTTTTATCTCAAATATCGGACTACAAATTATTTATTAGTCTCTAATGAAAAATAAAATTATTGGTAAAATGGATGTGATTTAAAAATGGCAGAAAATCAAGTAAAATACATAACACAATTGGTATTGTATGCTGTTGCGATGGCAATGGGAATTGTAAGTATAGTTCTAAGTATTATGGGACAACCTATTGATGTAATAATATTAGCAATAGCTGTGGCAGCTTTAGGACTTGCTGGTATCAATTCACTCGAAAAGGAATAGCAAGTAATTGACAAATAAAAATAAAAGTAAATCGAAAATGGTAAATGAGAAATATGGATGATAATGAAAAAATGAAAGAGTTAATAGATGAACTTAAAAAGGAAATAAGTTCAAAAAATAATGAAATCGTAGGGTACCTTGATAAAATCGACGCTCTTGAGAAAGAAATTATGAAGTTACAGAATCTTATACCCGGAGAAGCTTCGAAAATAAAAATTAAAAGGGAAAAGCCTGAAGATATATTTGATCCTGATGGTGCAAGTGCGATAATCATTAAAAATCTCGTAAAAAAATTCGACGATGTTACTGCTGTAAACGGGATAAATCTTGAAAT
>SOKP01000203.1 GCA_004375715.1 Promethearchaeota archaeon
GGACCGCGAGTATATAACCCCGAGGAAAAGATTTTTGGCACTTGTTGCGCAGATTTTACTACGCCTTATATAGTTTTAAACGCAGCAATAGGAGTTAACTCTAACGATATTATTTCAGCTGTAGAGAGATTCGAAAAAGCTTACAATCAAATAACTTCTAGATGATTTTTTTACCTCAGCCTTAATTTTTATTTTAGCCTAAATAAATATAAATAAAAATTAATAGACCTATATTATAATAAAATATTAAGGGTTTGATTATATGGAAAATCAGCTTCTAAACCAGTTCAATACCGTTATAACCGTTAAGTGGCCTTCTACGCAAATTGAGGTGAGCTACGATAATTTGACACCGCGAGAACTTTTTGAATTAGCGTACCACACATGTAATTCTGTAGCAATGAGAAGCATTCTAATAAAACTATCCCGGTCTGAGAATAAGGGCAGTTTTCAAGCGGTGCTTTATTCTAATACCAAGAAATTTATAAATATAGAAGCTCTTGAGAATACTTTAAGAATTACCAAATATTTCCCCGAAGGAAGCACTGGAGATAAATTAAATACTGAAATACACCCAAAACTAAAATCGAGAAAAACCAAATTTGCTTCGAAAGATAGTACAATGAAAACCGATCTCCTTAAAACGATCTTAGTAGAGCGAAAACTGGACGAGTGTTCAAATTTCGTAATTTTAAGAGATATTAACCAAAAAGTCTATTTCGCTATCGGCGACGCAAGGGAAAGTGCTGCTGTCGTACCAATGTTCATGGAAGCAGAAGGAGCAAGTTTGGTTCAGTTAGCCCTAAACAAATGGATGAGCACCGTTCAAACATTCGATCAAGAAAAACCCTTTCCAGATAACTCTGTTGCCGGGTTGCTCAAAAACTTAGTTCAAATCAAGAAGTGGGTCTTGAATTTAATTAGTACTAACTTAGATAAGTAGCTATATTCTTGGATATATATTACATCTATTAATAAAAAGGAGATAAAATGGGCCATCGGGGATTTGAACCCCGGCTCTCAGGCGTCTACTGACACGATCAATTTTATTTTTCTTGTCTGACTGTGGGTCTAAAACTCAAGTTTCTGAAGAAGTGATCGCCTACTACAAGTTCCCAGTGAAAATTTTTTCACATCCTATAATTGGATTTCATTTTTGTTTTGTAGGATTTTTTGGTTATTTAAAATAGTATTGAATAATTGTTCTTCATCTTTCCAATTAATTTCTTCAAATCCTTTCTCCATATATGTTTTATAGCATTGATTTATCCCTTCTCTCAAGCGAATCTGAGGTATCCAACCAAGCTGGTGAATTGCTTTCTGATTAGAAATGCATTTAATACCTTTACTTATAAATGGGTAAAGGCGTTTATTTTCTGGCCATCGGGCTTTTCTCAAATCGTCATCTGTGTAATACACAATATTAGGCTCAATCTCAATGATGTTTCCCACTAATTTTGCAAGCAATTCTCCAGAAGTTAATTCACCTCCGGAAGCATTATAGATTTCACCAATAGATTTTGGATTTTGAAGGCATTCGACACATAATGATGCAACATCATCGACATGGACTAAATCTACATAAGCATTCCCTGGATATGGAATAAAAAGGTTTTTTTTAGCGAAAATTCTATCAAAAAAGTATTTTTCTCGATATTTATAATTGTTTGGGCCATAGATGTATGTTGGTCTTATAATTGTAACTGGAAATTTACTTTTTTCATATGCTTGCATCAATAATTGTTCACATTTTCGCTTTTCTCGTCGATAATCGTGACTATCTGTGAGATCCCCTTGTTTATCTGACTCAAAAATAGGAAAAGTTGAATAATCTTCCAAATGTGCGAAGTCATATACTGCATCAGTACTTATATGAAGAAAGTGAGATGTCCGATTTTTGAATATCTCGATAATTTCTTTAGTATCTTGATGTTCCATTGCACAAACATCAATTACCCAATCAAATTCATATTTCATTAGTGAAGATTTAAACTTAGTGCGTTTTTTTCGATCAATTTGGATATACTTGCACTTTTCTTTTGCGTCTATTTTATGAATACCCCTTGTGATGACGGTAATTTCATGGATTTTTAAAGAGAAATGATGTAAAATGCGACTTCCTAAAAACCCTGAACCCCCAATAATAAGAATTTTCATTTCGATCTTATTGAGAAAATCAAGTCATATCAAAAAAAGTTTTCCATCAGAATTTG
>SOKP01000205.1 GCA_004375715.1 Promethearchaeota archaeon
TGGGTTTAAAAACTAACATCACTGAAATGTTTGGGATTAAATATCCTATTTTAGCTGCTCCAATGGGTCCTTTTTATACCACAGATTTAACTATAGCAGTTTCAGAAGCTGGAGGTCTTGGAGTATTAAGTCACACTAATTTATTTGGTAAAAGTAGTTTGACTGAAATGAAGAGAAATATGGAATATGTTGTTGAACATACGGATAAACCTTTTGGCTTTAACATAAGAACTTCAAGAATGCAAATCGATGCACCTGGCCTATGCCGGGCAATTCCTCGGTTTATAAACAACAACCCGAAGATCAAAGAACAATGTCGTTATATAATCACGAGCGCTGGTACTCCAAAGATGATCTATAACAAAGCATTTCAAAAACTAAGAGATGGTGGATCAGATATAAAGCATTTTCATGTAGCACCTGCTCTATGGTTGGCAGACAAATGCGTGGCCGCTGGATGCGATGGTGTAGTAGTAACGGGATGGGAAGGCGGAGGCCATCAATCCTATGAAAAAGTAAGCACTTTAGTTCTTCTCCAGCAAGTTAAAGAGAAACATCCTGACCTCCCATTAATAGCATGTGGAGGGATAGCTACAGGAGAGGGTATGGCTGCAGCTTTATCGCTTGGGGCAGGAGGAATTGCAATGGGATCTAGATTTATAGCCTCAAAAGAAAGCGAGTTTCATGAAAATTATAAAAACATCGTGCCTGCTGCTGGAGCAAATGATACAATGTGGGTTACAGGTGTATTAGGTCCTATTAGACTTTGGAGGAATAAATACTCGCTTGACCATGGAGTAGTAACTAGTAAAGAAGAAAAGATGGCTCTTGAAGCTCAACTTACTCCACAAAAGGCTTTAGAAGACCAAAAACACTACGAAATGACTTATAATGGAAATGTTGATGATGGTGCAGTATTATTGGGTCAAAGTATTGGACTTATTAAATCTATTGAAAGCGTTAAAGATATAATGGATAACATGGTAAGAACAGCTGAAAAATCCTTAATCAAAGCTTCAAAGATGGTAATCTAATTCACTTTTCTTACTAAAAATTTTTACCTATCCTTTTTTTATATTTAGACCAATATTATAATAAAGATTTATATATTGAGAATTAGGTGTGAAAAATTAACAACAAGAAAAAGGTGAAGTTAATAGCAGAAATTTTGGATAGATACGACGACAATGAATGCTTTTATTGCGGTGGGACCTTGAATGGCGATTTAGAGAGTGATGATTTCGATGACGGATATTCCGACGATTGGTGTTCAGATTGTTCTGAAGAAATTGACCCGAATGATGACTGGGAGGACGCTTGTTTAGACGCTATTGATAAAGTTATTCACGATAAACCCTTTAAAGCTTAAATCTTACACGCTATTATTTATCTCAGCTTTACATCCACAGTGACTAGAGCTTAAGATTTCCTCACCACAAGGACATTTTTTTGGATGCTTATATTTCTTACAAATCTTATTTATGGTTTCACACGAAAAAAGCAGATTTAAATTTTCACTTTCGCGATGAGCAAGTTCCGGTTTTACGCCTAATTCGTTATGGAGAAAAATTTCTAAGAGTCTTGCGTGCCTGATTAATTCAATTGCTAAATCTTTACCCTTAGAAGTTAATTCGACTTCACGGTAAGCTTCATATTCTACAAATCCCTTTGTTTTTAATCTCGTAATGCAACTCCCCAATGTAGAGTGAGGTATATTGAGTTCTTTAGCAATTTTTCCAACTTTTAAAGGAATACTCTTTTGAAATAAAAACTTAATAACAGTATACTCTAAATCTTGCATATCTCGATTTATTCCTTGTTTTTGATAAATTAATGATTATGACCCATGACACTCATAGTTAAGATCATTACCGTGACCCCTAACAAGATTAAAATTAATTGTTGTAATGAGTGCTTCAACCCCCACTTCTTATGTAACTCGGGTGTTAAATCTGATAAGGCAATGTATAAAAAACTTGCTGCTGAAATTGCTAGGGCGTAAGGCACGATAAAGGATATTTCTCCTAAAACGAAATAACTAACAATTGCTGCTGGAATTGTTGTTATACTTGATAGTGTGTTAAGAAAAAAAGCTTTCTTTTTTGAAAAACCACCGTGTAAAAGGATTCCAAAATCCCCTGTCTCCTGTGGAACTTCATGAGCAATTATAGCAAAACTTACGCTTATTCCAACTGAAAAGCTTGTAAGAAAGCTCGCAGCAATGACAATTCCATCTATAAAGTTATGAAACGCATCTCCAATCAAGATAATAGGCCCAGCTGCTGCGTGAACATCGCAGTCCTCGTCAGTACAATTTCGCCATATAATAATTTTTTCCAAGAAAAAGAAGAAAAGAATACCACCTAAAACGAATAGCATTACATTATGGGGTTCCCCCCCAGCACTCTCTATTGCTTCAGGGATTAATCCAAATAATGCTGCTGTGAGTAAAGTTCCAGTCGCAAATGAGATCAACATTGAAACGAGCGATTTTTGAACTCTTTCTGTTAATAGTACAAAAAGAGCGGCTGCTGAAATCGCTCCAATACTACCTAAGATACTAAATAAAATTATCCATTCAAGAATGATAATTACACCATTTTATTACCTTTTATTAGATAAATGATGATTTCAAAAATATATATTTTACGATCGATCGTAAATATAATTAATCAGTTAATTCAGGAGAGATGTATATTTTGTCGAACACTTGTGGCAAACTAGATGTTATATTCTTTCTTGATGCGAATATGAATGCTAAGGCTATTATAGAGCCTAGACCAAATTGGATTATACTGTTTAAAATAAATTCATATAGAGCACTAGGTAGTCCGTATATCATAACTTCGTAAAAAAAATATCCAAATATCATTGTAAATCCACCTACTATAACTGCAATAAAATCTCGGTAATTCAATTTATGCCTTTTTTTTGGATTTGCTATTAATCCTACAATAAATCCTTCTAAACCTTTTATAACGAGTGTAGCAGGAGCATAAATTCCAAAACCTAAGAATAGATCAGCTAAAGAAGACCCGATGCCTCCTGCAATACCTCCAATAATTGGGCCAAAAAGTAACCCTGTTATCATAACAACAGCGTCTCCAATATTTATAAAGCCGTTAGTGGCAGGGATGGGAAATGCTATAACCATAGTAACCACACAAGTAAATGCTCCAAAAATACCAATCATAGAGAGTGATAGTGAGTTATAGGGAAGCAAATATCCTAAAAAATTTGGTTTTCTTGATAACTTTTGGTCTTTCATAATAAGATTAAACACACATAAGAGTTCAATGTTTTTCCAATTTATGATATGAAGAATACATATTTATAATTTTTCTCTCATTTTAAGCATGAGTTTGATGAAATTTGCGGAATAACTAAAAAGTTAAAGCGAATTAATTGAGATCGAGTTTGCCAATTACAGAAAAGTTGAAATCTCTCGTTTCTTTAAATAATAAATATTAAAATTAATCGATTTGTATAATTTATAATTATGTTAATTTGCATAAGTAGTTTAATTAAAACTGAAATAGATTCAAAAGAAATTTCGCTACTTCCGGTACCTCTTTATTTTAAGCTAATTAATACTCAAATGTTGCAATTCAGTGGAAATTCTTTAATTTTAACTGATATACCTAAAGTAGATTGGTTTGTTTTAGACCAGCTTTTAGATCATTTACACTATTACGAAAAAGAATTTGAATTAAAGGTACAGTACGAAAAGAATTCTCTAAATACAACTGAGATTGATAAAGTGATTTCAGGTTTGTGCAAAAAACATTTCCCACAACTAGATTTAAATAGCATTAAAAGAAACCAAAACGCAATCGAACAAGGATACATTCTTTTTTCTGAAGATTCGAAAATGTATTTAAAAGCAGATTCTCTTCAAGGCATTTATTATGGTATCCAAACCATGATTCAGCTTCTAAATTCTACCAACTCAAAAAACTTACTCAGACAGGTAGCTATCATCGATTATCCCAGATTAAAGATAAGAGGTGTGTCTGACGACATATCTAGGGGTCAAGTAGCAACCGTTGAAAATTTAAAAAAATTCATTAAAACGCTTAGCCATTTCAAAATTAACCACTATTATTTAGTATATATGCAGGATATGTTTAAATTTGAAAAATATCCTGATATTGGTAAAGGCAGAGGAGCTTATTCTAAAGCAGAAATAAAAGATTTATTCGATTATGCAAAAAAACATTTTGTAGAGTTAATACCTATTTTTCAAACGATAGGGCACTGGGAAAATATCCTTCATGATGAAAATTACTGGGATTATGGAGAATTTCCCGGCTCGAATAGTTTAAACTTAGCAAATGAACAGATATACGTTCTTTTAGATAACATGATAGAGGAATTAAGTGAAGTATTTAAATCAGAGTACTTCCATATAGGGGCGGATGAAAGCTGGGATGTAGGGAAGGGTGCATCCAAAGCGTATGTCGATAAAATAGGAATCAGTCAAGCATATCTAAAGCATTACAAAAAAGTGCATGAAATTGTAAAAAAGCATGGATACACCAAAATCATTATCTATCACGACATTCTTTATAAACATAAGGAAGTACTTGTGGGGCTACCAGAGGACATGATTATCATGTATTGGAAATATAATACCAAAGATAAACATCCAATTGTTGATAAAATTAAAGATTTTAAATTACCGTTAGTTGTCAGCCCATCTATAATTGATTATAGTCGAATTTTTCCTTCCTTTTTGCGTTCAGAAAAAAATATAACAAATTTAATTAAATACGGTTATAAAAATGGAGCAATTGGAGAAATCACTTCAAGTTGGGGGGACTATAATAATAAGGAAATCAGAGAGAATAGAATATACGGATTTATTTATTCAGCTCAAATAGGTTGGGATCCTGTTAGGGAAATGAACTTCCTTATATTCTGGAAAAGCGTTTTATTTCATTTTTTTGGGATTGAGGATTCACGATTATTGAAAGTAATAAAAATATTGAGAACTGTTGAAGCCGACAATCGTTTACATACGAAACAGACTCTTTATTATAATCACTTCTTCTCCCATCCTTACAATAAGAAAAGCAAAATTCACAGAAAAAATCTCAAAACCTCTAAATTTGATGCTGTAATTAAAGATATGGATGAAATCATAACATTATGTAAAGAATTGGAGTTGAATGTGTTAAGGAATGAGGAAAACTTGCAAGTTTTTGCCTTTATTGCCAAACACATTAAATTTTATTGTAAGAAAAGGATAAACTCTAAGAAATTAGTCGATTATAATCCTAAAAAACAAAGAATTAGCTTAACATTGCAAATAATAGAAGAAATCAAAAACTTAGTGCGGGATCTAACTTCTCTCCTTGAGGAGTACGAGGATATTTGGATGAGAACCGCCAAGAAAGATGGTTTTGAAGAGATTAGAAGCAAATATCTCTGGTTAATAGAGTTTTATAATGAGAAAATCGAAGAAATTAATAACGATAAAGAATGGATAAATCCTAACATCCCTAGTGAAACTATTTATCTTGATTCTAAGAAAAAACACCAAGTTGATACTGTATTCTTTAAAAAAACTTTTAATATTCAGGAAGAAATTAAAAGTGCGTATGTGCAAGTAATTGGATGGAATTTTGCAAAATTGAGCTTAAACAATAAACATTTAGGCCATGTAATTACCAGGCAATCGTTAAACTATGTTGTGTTAAAAAATAATATCCAAATTTTTGATTTTAAAGACTATGTTAGGAAAGGTGAAAATGTAATTCTAATAGAAACTACACAATTCGCTGGTGGGGTAGGATCAGTGAATATTTATGGTGAAATTAAATTAAAATCAGATCATATTATTCAAATTTATACTGATAAGAGTTGGTTAGGAACAAGAGAAGTTAACGGACAATGGAAGAAAGTTAAGAGTTTTGGTTCACCACCTAAAGTTACTGGAGGCTTATGTTACCCAAATTTTGAAGGTAATCGACATTCATTACAGTCAGATATGATGACTAGTTTTAACGCTTTAATTGGGCGTATACCTAAGAAGTTTTATTTTCTTTTAAAAATTGTTATGAAGTTATTTAATCGATACGATATACTTGAATAAGTTCCTACAAGCAAATCTCACAAACATTCAAAATGTAAAAAAAAATTTATTTGTATTTTTTAATGAATTCCGGTTTAGTTTTGGTCTATTAACATTTTTGATTCAAATTTTTTTTGATATTAACGTTAAGATAATATAGGTATTTAAATTTTTATTGAATAAAATTTAAACCTCGAAATTGGAATTTGCTATCAGTGAAAATACCAATAATTAAAAAATAAAAAAAAAAGATATGATTAAATCAAGATAGTTTAGAAGTTCGAGTAAATCATAAATTTGTTAGCAGAGCCTAAACTGTATATCTCAAACTTGGTTCCCTTCTTAGTTTCACAAAACATCTGAATCATAGGAAAAAGATAAATTTGGGTTGTAATTTGAGTTTCTTTATCTTTTGAATAACTTTTGAAATCACTTCCTGCAGAGCTTATCGTTTTCTTAATGTTCTTGTTCCAATATCCTAGTGAGGCTTCGCTCTTGGATTCAAGATCTTTAAAATCATTAAATCTAATACCTTCGACTTCTTCGATCATTTGGTGAAGATCCCTTTCAATTTCTTTTTCGTATTTAGTTTGTGCGCTGCTGTGTAGCACTGGAATTCCAGTCACAACAGTCTTAAAAGGAACTGGTAAAATTTGATACTTGTACAAATTCTTATATCCCCCACAATCTCTACACTGCTCTACATTTGTACCTGACCCAAAACACACACTGCACTCATAGGAAAAAGGTTTAACTTCCTTGTTTTGCTCTTCACCAGTTAAGACCTGCAACTTTTCTTCGATTTTTCCTGTACCTTTACATGTCCTACACTTGGTTTCAACATAACCCTTCCCTTTACAATTTTTGCACGGAGTTGTTTGAATAGTATCGTAGATGGGTACCATCTCATCGCCCTTCCAGTTTTCCTTATTGATTTTTCCTTTGCCTTTAAATAAATAAAATGTTTCTTTAGCTACTTTTGGAGGTAAGACTGTTTTTTCATTAATATCTTTTTTTACTTCCCCTACAGTTTTTTTTATCGCAAAATAAATCGCCGCTTGCTTTTCGGTGTCTTTAACATATTCAGCAGCGCTTATTGCATCTAAAGAGAAGACTGCTCCCTTAGTTCCAAATTGCTTTTCCATCTTTTTCTTGTCTTGCCTTACAGACCTCTGTTTCCACTTCTCGAAGATATCGTCCAAGTTTGGTGTTTTAATCTTTATTTCTGGCATTTGTATATCCCCTAATAAATTTTAACTACTATCATTTTTTAAAATTATAAAGATATAAAATATAATAATTTAATAATTTTATATAGAAGAAATTAAAAATAACATTTTAAAAAAAATGTCAGCAGACGAGCGCCAAGCAGTAGAGTATTTTAAAGAATGGATGAGCCCAAATGGTGGAGGTTTAGCTCAATGGATAGAGCATTTTATAAATCAGGGCGATGAGGCTAAACTAAGGCAAGTTAAAGAAGTTTACGATAAGATTAAAGCCGTCTTTGGATTTTAGATTCTGATTTTTATTGTTTGAACAACAAAAGTAAGACTACTTTATAAAATTAGTGATACTTCTTTTGACAACTCTCTTTACTAAGGATTTCTTTATTGTTTTTGATAGAAATTGGGAGAACAAAAAGCAATTGTCATTCAATCTTAACTTTTTCTACCTAAAATCATTAAAGAAAAAAAGTAAATCGTTTTCCTACATAAGTAATCCCTTTTTTAGAGGAATTATTGTTTTTGGATTAGATTACCAAGATAAATTTCAACCTGTGAGTTTTTCTAAGCTCCAAAAAGATGGGAACCCGCAACCTATTAATCCAAGACTGTTTAAAAAATTCTTACTTGATGCTAAAAATAAATTTGTTGCTTTTTCAGATCAAACGCAACCAGATGAATTTAAACCTCTAAATTTTATGTTAAAAAACCTTCAGTTTGGAGAAGAGAAGATTTTAAACCTTACATTCTGCAAAAAATGTTTAGAGAGTAAGAAATTTACCTTATTAAGCGAAACGACTAAGATAAAATCTTTACAAAACCAATATATTTGCTCAAACTGCGCATTAGACTTAATAATAAAACAAGCAAGCGCTGCAGGACTTGTTTCATCTAAAAAACTAAACCCTAAACTTAAGAACTTCTTTAATCATTTAATCTCGAAATTTAGAGATGCGAAAAGGGTTTTAGATTCTTTTAAAGTTGATTTTAATCCCGTAAAAAACAAAGAGCTGACACTATATGATGTTGAAAGGAATCCACAAGTAAGTAAGAAATATTTAAATTATAGCGTTGATAGTCTCGTAATTCAGAATAAATTTAAAGATTTATTAAAGTCTCAGAAAATTTTAACCCTCTTACCAATACAAGCAATCTCAATTGAAAAAGGACTCTTAAAAGAGCGCATGAATCAATTAATTATGGCACCCACCTCAGCAGGTAAAACTTTAGTAGGCGAATTGGCAGGGGTTTCGAGAATACTTAGTGATAAAAGAAAAATGCTTTATTTAGTTCCAATCAGGGCGCTAGCAAGTTTAAGAACTGTAGAATTCCAATCTAAGTATAAATCCCTTAATTTAACAGTTATAAAGAAGATTGGGGAATCTCTATTAGATAAGAAAGAGCCGGAAGATTTAGATTCACTAGAGAAAGCAGACGTAATAATCGCTACCTACGAAGCGATAGATTATATTTTAAGAAGCGGTAATAAGGCTTTTTTAGGTTCCATAGGAACGATAATTATTGATGAAATTCAGACATTA
Source organism: Promethearchaeota archaeon (assembly GCA_004375715.1). Taxonomy (GTDB): domain Archaea; phylum Asgardarchaeota; class Lokiarchaeia; order Sigyniarchaeales; family SOKP01; genus SOKP01. The sequence goes on from SOKP01000205.1 coordinate 8,841, forward strand.
AGTGATCAAGAACGTGGTTTTCTCGTAGATGGTTTAATCGCTAGACTGAAATCTGTTTATAGCGATGCTCAATATTTGTATTTAAGTGCTACGATAGGCGCCCCAGATTTATTAGCCAAAAAACTTAATTGCATATTGATTAATTATAATAATCGTCCAGTTCCAATCGAACGCCATTTAATCCTATGTCTCAACGAATCAATAAAGCTAAGGAATATATCGAGATTAGTACGGGCTGCGTATTTTGAGAAATCGAGTTATGGGTTCAAAGGACAATCAATTATATTTACGAATTCAAGAAAAAAGTGCGAATCTCTTACAACCTATTTGCAAAATAAAGAAATAAGAGCAAAATCTTATCATTCAGGATTAACTAATGAGGAACGAATGATAATCGAAAAACAATTTCAAAAGCAATCTATAGCAGCTGTTGTTGCCACAGCAGCGTTGGCAGCAGGTGTAGACCTACCTGCAAAACAAGTTATTTTTGAATCGCTTTTGATGGGGATAAATGTTCTAACAGTAGCAGAGTTTGAACAGATGTTAGGACGAGCTGGTAGGTTGAAGAAACACGACTTGGGAAGAGCCTATCTCCTTATTGAACCAGGAAAAAATTATTCATCACGAAATAAAATTACAGAAGAAAATATTGCAATTTCCTTACTTAATGGAAAAATTAAAGATTTTGAGCTGCACCCCGATGAAGACAGATCGTTAACGGAACTTCTAGCTTTTATATCGATGTTTAATGAAGGCGTTGAAAAGGAAGCTATTTATAAATTTAATGCCGACCTAATTAATACCAATTATGAATTAGAAGGGTTTATCAATAAGTTAATACATTATCGTCTTATTCGACTAAATAACGGAACTCTATACGAAGCTACTTTTCTGGGTCAATCTGTTGCAAAATCATTTTTAACTATTGATATAAGCCTGAGCATTATTGAAGAACTAAAGAAGAAAGAAAAAAAGATTATAGAAATAGTGTTAAATTTAAAAAGTTTAAGAAATGTTTACCTCACTAAAAGAGTCGTCGCTGATTTATCAAAACATAGACCAGCAAAATACAGTTCAAATAATTTCTTCAGCTCAAGCAATTTATCGCTAATGGATGCAAATTATGTGAAAAAGAGAAAATCTTTTTCGGATGATTTCATAAAATATGTTGTAAAATGGACAAAAGAAATTTTCAACTGCGATTGTAAAGATAGCCCTTATTGTGATTGCGGTAGGCTGAATTTAGAAAAGATCATCTTGAATTTAAGAATTGAGAATAATTTTTCAATCAAAGAAATTACTGAATATCTTGAAAATGAATTGGAAATTATGATTTACAAGGGTGACATTACTGATTATTTAGAAAATTTAATTTACTCTTTTGAGAGCGTATTAAACATTTCTAAAGGTGTACCTAATTTAGATCCTATCTATAACGAGGAGATTTCGAATATTCCAGATATTATAGAAAGGATTAGAAAATGAATGTTTTCATTAAATGTAAAGAGAATTTAAAGTCATTAATAATAAAAATTTAATAAAGGAAATATTATTCGATAATTAAATAATTACTCTAATGAAACTCCGTTCGATATAAAAATTTAAAAAAAAAACTTGTCGATATGATCTATACCATCTTTCTTTATCAGAGGCACACGGGATTATTGATTTTCGATAAATCCTTTCAAGATACAGATGCTAGAAATACAGAAATGTTCAGTTCTTTTATTTCAGCCATGAAAACATTTGTATCAGAAATCGTTATTGATAGCTCTCTTGATCGATCAAATGAATTAACAAACATAGAACTGAGTGATTATATAGTTATAATAACTTCGCTTCCTACAATTAAAGTCGATTTGGTCATAATTACTGATAAGGAAGATAGTAAATCTGTAAACAAATTAATTCCAAAATTAGTTAAATTCTTAAATAACTACGAGCAATTATTTCTTAGTTGGGATGGAGATAGAGAAGAATTCGACATATTAGATCACCCTTTAACTGAATTAGTATTAGCAAATGTAAAAGTGGTTCGAAAATCCTTACTCAAACAACCAGATCAGATACTGAGGTCAATTTGGGCGCATAGGAAACAATTAACAAGAGAAATGATTGATAATCTGATTCAAGAACGTGATCTTTTTATATACAGAATTGAGAAAACAGTGAATCTCCCAAGAAAAGCAACTATGGCAAAATCGGTTATAAACCTATCTGAAAAACTCAAAGATGAGATTACTTATCTAAAATACATGAAAGAACTAAAAAGATTGAATAGTGAAATCAGAGATGCGAAGTTTAAGGTAAATTATTATCTTGAGAAGATAAAAGTATCATTAAATGAAGCAGTTAAAAACTTAGGTAATAATCCTATCCAATCTGGAGATTTTAAAAACGCTTATCTCAATCTCTACTCTTTTAGTACCAAGTTAAAACTATTGAATGAAAACGATTGGAAAATATACCGCGATATGGCTAGTCGTTTGATTGATAAGGAAGCTTTAACTGAACACGAATTATCTGAAATCATCCAAAACTTGTTAAAAATGAGTTCTAATATAGATGATTATTTAGGCTGAGCGATATCGTACTTCTTTTTTATGATTATTTAGTGTGTAACTCAATGATGTCATTCTCTTCTAATTCGTATTCTAATCCTACTTTTTTCTTTTCTTGTCTAGCATCTTTCCGAATGACTATTGCGTGATCGAACGATTCATAAAAGCTACGATGGATTTTTATTGCTACATCTCGTATTGTTGGTTTATTGGGAGTGGAATCGATGAGGAGAGGTTTTTCAGCGACTATTCCTTTATTCATGGTGTAGACCTTCATTTTGTGTAAGTATGTTAATACAATTTTTCCAAAATCACCAGGAATTTTTCTCATTTTCACGCTCGTTCCGATAACCAAAGGAAACAAATTGGAATAAGATTTCTCTAATTCGTCGAAAGTATTTTTAGTTAGCTCTAAGTCCCCTTTTGTCCCCAAAATAATAGCCTTTTTATAAACTACGGAAGGATTTAAAGCATCGACAACGTGATCGAGTTCGATCTTACCGAAAACCTTAACTATGCCATTTCGAACACCCCCGGCATGAGTAATCTCTTTAATTTTTTCAGTTAAATCTTCAACATCATTCAGCTCTCTAGCTTCATTAGTTAAATAAAATACCTGAATTTTATTCGAGCCAGTTTTCTCAATTGTAATGGGTGGGTGTGGAACATTAATTCTCACATGTGATTTTTTCAGTTCATCCAAAAGTTTATCAATTTGCTCTCTATAATCACGCGATAAATCTACGCAAAAACATATTAGATCGCAAGCTCTTAATTGAGAGATAATTTCTCTACCGTTTCCTATTCCGCTTGAAGCACCCTCCATAATTGAGGGCATGTCAACTATTTGATAACGAACTTTTTTATGCTCATAGATACCAATTTCAGGTATGGGAGTAAATTTTCCTATTTTATCTTTTGCTGCTCCCGTTAATAAATTCAACAGAGAAGTTTTACCAACACCTGGAGAGTGATAATCACTTATTAGAATCAGTTGAATTCCTTCTTTTTTTATTGAAAAGGGACTAACTTTTTTACCCGTTGTTTTAATTCGGATTTTTTCCGCTTCTTGTTCTCTTCTAAGCTTAGCTAATCGAGATTTATTTAAAGCAACAATTTTTTCTGTAGCTTTATGTTTAGGGACTAAAGAAATAAATTCCTCTAAACGCTTTATTTTTTCGTCAATGGATGAGGCATCCAGATATTTCTGATACGCCGCAGACGCTTCTGATCCTATATTTGAACTCATGAAAAGTGCCCTTTAAAGAAAAAATTAGAATATGGAGCGAAACCTATCTTCCGTTTTTAACTTCAAATCTCCTATGATATCGTCTATTCTTCCTTCAAATTTCTTAAAGAACTTTGCCTTTTTTATAAAAATATCATTAAGAGAATATCTATTAAGAAAATGGAAATTTACTTCTTCTAAATGCTTTTTAACTACTTCTGATTCTGTTTCTTTCTCAGTTATGGCAAAAGAGATTAATGGTTGCTTATCGTTTTCATCGTCGGGTAAAGCTATTAAATCACAATAACAAACCAGTTTGAAAGAGGCTAAGGAAATCACATTTATGTCATCTCCAAAAACTTCAGAGGTGAAGCTTTCGAGTGCAGAGAGGAATCCGGCTCTTAATTCGGGATCTAATCCTACTCCCGTATCGGAATCGTAGTATTTCTTGTTTACTATGTTCCGTACACCTAAATTTATACCAAGCTCCAGAATAGCCATTTTAAAGCGATATTATTCTATGTATTTAATCCTAACCTTATTAGGTTGTAAGTATATATATAAGTTTAACTTTATAAAACGAATCGATAATTTGAAATCATTTTTGTTTTAACTTCTTCTCAAAATACGACATGATTTGTTAGCAAATATTATCCACTAATTTGGCGTTTATAGGCGTTAAATGTATTTTGAAGTAAAAAACTAACAGTCATAGGGCCTATCCCACCGGGATTTGGAGTTATCCATGAACACTTATCAAAAACATCATCGAACTTAACATCTCCTCGAGTCTTTCCATTTACTCTACTTGTGCCTACATCAATAATTACAACGCCTTCCTTAATTTTGTCTTTGGTTATAAAGTCAGGTTGTCCAATAGCTACTACTAAAATATCCGCTTTTTTTATATGGCTCTCTAAGTCTGATGTCGAAGTGTGACATATTGTTACTGTTGCATTCCTCTTTAAAAACATAAATATTAAAGGTTTTCCTACTAAATTTGATCGGTTAATAATAACGACATGCTTTCCCTTTAATTCGACGTTATAATATTCAAGAAGCGTAATTATGCCTTTAGGAGTAGCGGGTACGATTTCCTCGTTGTAATCGAATAATTTTCCTTTATTGATTGGGTGTAGACCGTCCACATCTTTAAGTGGATCGATTTTTTCAATGAATTCAAGAGTAAAGGGTTTAAACTTTACAGGTAAGGGTAATTGCAAAATTATACCGTGGATGGTAGCATCTTTGTTTAACTCACTGATTTTTGTGAATAGTTCGGCATTTGTAACTTCCGCGTTTAAATTAACTAAAATCGAATCGATCCCGATTTCAGCACACGTCTTTCTTTTAATTCTGATATATAATTTTGATGCGGGATCGTCTCCTACTAATATTGCAGCTAATTTTGGCTTAACACCCGTTCTTTGATAATCTAAATTAATTTTGTTTTTTAATTCTGAATTCAGTTTTGCTGCTAGTTCTTTTCCGTTTAAAACTTTTCCCATAATATATCTTGATATTAATAATTGAAGGATAAATAAGATTAACTATAATTTAATTTAGATATTCAAACAAATAAATAACTATTATTATAAGCTTATTAAAATGTAAGAGAAGGTTTATATTCTTCTCCTTCGAATGATGAAGTAGATAATTCCAACAGTAACTGCAATAATTGAAGGAATTATTATTAGCATTAAATAGTTTAATTCAATTTGGAAGATATCTTCATTTAACAAGTCTAAGGAGTCAAAAGTCTCTAAGAGATTAAACGCGTAATAAGTGGCACTGACTGATGATCTTCTTTGATCATTTCCTTCAACCCAATCACCAAAACCACCATCGAGAAAGTTTTGGTGATTTAGAACCCAGTCTACGGTAGCGTCTCCATTCAATTCACTTTCATCTATTAGCGCAATACCATTAACACAGTAATAAGTACTACTTAGCAAAGTATTATCGGCGAGAATTTCAGGTACATAGCCGCCAAAATTTTCTTTGTTATCTGGATCATCAATGTAAAAGGATTTAAAATATTCCAAAGTTTTAGTTTTGTTGACCAGATCATTTACATCTCCTAGTGCATCGACAAGATAAACGGCAAAATAAGTCGTGACTATTGTGGAAGGTATTAATTTATCTCCTCCATAACCACCATCAGTGTTATTACACGACAAAACCCAGGTCTTATGGACTGTCTGGTTTACAACTGTTTCTTGTAGTATGGTATATATATTATATACGAAGAAAGTTGAAACCATGTCTGCTGTCGTCGATGTATTTGTGAGACCAAATCCACCCTCAATTTGAGTCGTTTCATTTAAATACCGATAAATGTTATTATGTAGACTTGAATCTAAGGATGTTTCTAAAGTCTCCAATCTGTTAAGAGTGTCTAGATAATGTAATAATTTGTACAAATCAATATTTTCATCATTAAACATAGTTTGTAGCTGATCTATTAGAAATGTTTTTAGTGTCTCGATATCTACGCTTTTAGTTGCCTCAAATAAGACCTCTATAGAATATGCGTTGAAATAATGGATAATTTCTATAGCATACGCTGTATCTTGATATGCACTGCCAAAACTACCATCGGCATTCTGGTTATCGTAAAGAAATTCAACTAAGTGGTTCTGCCGGGTCTTCGCTAATGCTATAGGTGTAATGCTACTAAGTAAAGTAATAATGAGTATTAGTCCTAATGATAAATTCCGATGTTTGTTTTTCAATAAATACAAACCCCAATCTGGTTTTAACTAAATTTAATTTTTAAAATTTAACTTGTAATTAAAAATTTTATCATGCAAATTAAGTTTATCATGCAAAATAAGATAAAATTAAAAATTTGAGAACCAAATAGTATTGTTAAAATATTTCACTTATATTTTTGTACAAAGCAGCGCTGTTAGTTTTAAATTCTTCATAGCTAACAAATAAATTTTGAAACGATGGGAGTGATCCAAGAATACTAGCACCATTAAAGATCGCAAATTGAAGATTTTCAGGTACAAAAAACCTTACAACCTCATCAGAAGCCTCATAAAATCCGGAGAATTCCATAGCAGGAGGAGATTGTTTTATTATTTCAGAAGGTATCTCTGGTAATGGCTTTGATTGAAAACTTCCCCCACAATAAGGACAAAAAATTGATTCCGGATCTCCTATCATCTTCTTACAATTAGGGCAAATTAAATTACCTTTATCCAACTTAGGTTTCTTAGCTAACGTAGTACTACCAATTGAAAGTGTTGGTAGGACAATTCGCCCGTTACATGAAGGACAATATTCTTTACCATCAGTTAAATCTACTAAAATCCCACAATGAGGGCATGTATCTTCTTTCTTTACACTTCTCTCTTTTGATTTCATTTTTTGCCTCTCGTTTCGAGAGGATTTTACTGGTTTTGGTTTAGGTATTTTTCCTAGTTGAGGGACTAATTGAGCTAGCTCTGATCGTAATCGTTCTTCAAAGCCAGAATATGATAGATTTCCACCCGAAAGCATTATATGAGACAACAAATCGCTCCAGTAATACTTGTCAATGCTTTTAACACTATTAATTACCGCTTGTGGAATATTTAATATGTTATACCCTAACAAATTAGGTTTGAATAATACTTCGGGAGCTTCATGAAATATGTAATTAGGAATATTAATATTTGAGCCATCTGGCATAGTAAAACTAAAAGTATCATCTAAATTAGGAGGATTTTCAGGATCTAAGGCAAAAAAACAGTTTTTTTCTTTAATTTCTTTAATAATATCATCTACAGCACTCGACTCGATGTTGATTCCCTCACGCATTAATAAATTCTTAAGATGTTGATTGACATCTGTTCCTGCTAAGGTTAACTTTTGGACGGCTTGATCTACAATCTCCCCACTGATAATTGGACATATCCACGAGGTACCATCGCCACTTTCTATAACAATCCCCGTTGTTAATCCTACGCCGAATAAGGATAATATGGGTGTTGGAATCATGATTAAGCTCTTTACTTTATGCGTCTCATACAAAACTCGAGCAATGTAATCTTTAGTTTCTTGGTTTAAAAACGGGGGTTCGGTATATAACACCGGATAATGAGAAAGATTTTCAATTCGTAGAAGTGAATAGAAGATGTAATTCAAAATTTCATAATAATCGTTCCAATCCATAATGGCACCCCTTTCTATTGGATGCTTAATTTTCAGAACACCTCTCATTTTTTTCGCGTCCAAACCAACATAGATATTACGAGCGCTTACATCGACCATGACAGCTTTATATTTTTCTTTACCCGTAATTGTTGGGAAAACAAATCTTGGGCTTGGTTCTCCAGCAAATCCTATTTTAGTATACGCTGAACCAATATCTACTATAATTGGTGTTCCGGGGAGAGGTATTGCCATACGTAATCAAATCTAATTTTTAAGATTATATGTTCTTCTATATAAATCTCTAAATTTAAGTATTAGTACAATAATATAATAAAATGATTTTCCCTAATTAAATAATTTTTCCAAAAGAGGACAGATAATTAGAATATTATATTAGATGTTTGTTTAATCAAATAGTTATTTAAATAGCCCTTCCATGATTGATGTCTCCAAACAACACCAATAACTAAGCATTTACTATATTGTGAAAACCTATTATAAAAATAAACTATACTTCTTAATCAATTTTGAAGGTTTTTTCGAGTTTCTTTTCGACTTCTTTTAACTCACCTAAGAGGTTTTTATAGGTATTAAGCAAATATATTCCCCAATTGTTCAACTCTACCCATCCTCCCCCGCCAGTACCTCCTCTTTTGGTTTCTACGGGTGATTTCCCAGTTCTCTCTTTTATCTTGTTTAAGATGTTCCACGCATATTTGTACGAATATCCGCATTCTTTCGCTGCTTGTGTTAAAGACTTGGGCTCGTTATTGTTTGTCGTAGAAATACTTTCAAGAAGATTTGCCCATCCAGAACCTAGAATATTTTCGCGTTGATTATCTTGAAATTCCAACCAAAATTTAACTCCAAATCCAACTTTCTTCTTCAAATTTTCAATATTAGGTTCTTCGTTCAAATTTTCGCTAGAATGCTTTTCCATATTATTTAATTGATTTTCTCAATTTTAATTGTTTTTATAAGAGTAAAGAGAAAAACATTAAAGGTAGGAGGTGTTTTTTTGTGTAAAATATTTACACTGATTAATTATGTTTTTTCCAGATTCTAACAGTTCTGTAAAATTAGGTAGAAGTGTTCTTAAAGATGTCTATTATTTCGGGGAATCCCCTATGTTAGATTGCAATCAGTTTATAATCAATGACAAAAGCACGGGTGAGTTAGCGCTTTTTGATTCCGGAAACGGAGTCTCCTTAAAGGGTTTATTTGAGGGTATGAATAACTTGGGTTTAGATTATCGAAAAATTACTAAAGTACTTCTAACTCATGAACATGTAGATCATGTTCTTGGCTTGTACCCGTTGATAAAAGCTCTAAAAAGCAATCCTCCTAAATTATATGCTTATGGTGAAACGGCGAAAATATTAAGAGAAGGCGACGAATCAAAAATTTTTCCGGGTAACCTTGGAATTAGCCCAAAAATGTTTAATTTAGAAATTATACCATTAGACATAGTTGATTTGAAACTGGATGAACTCATTCGAATTGGGTCAAATTTTACCCTTAAAGTTTTTCATACACCAGGACACTCCCATGGCTCAGTTTGTTATTACGAGGAAACTAAAAAAATTTTGATTCCCGGAGATTTAGTATTTACTGGCGGAAGTTTTGGAAGGTACGATTTTCCTGGAGGATCTTTAGATGCTCTAATCAATTCAATTAAGTTTGTAAATGAGTTAGACGTCAAATATCTACTTCCGGGACACATGAACATAAGTGATAACGGTAATCAGCAAGTAGACTATTCATATAAGATGGTTCAATCAATGAAAAGCTTTTTCTAATCTTTTATTAACTTTACACCTCTACATTAATCTTTTAATACTCTTTAGAATCTTAATTCTCTTATCATTTGATATTTAATTGATAAGAACATTTTTTAACCTAAAATTCTATATTGAAGTTAATCACTCAATTTTAAATTAAAAAAATAAATCGAATTAAAATTTGTGAATAAAATGCCTGATACACCAACTAAAAATGTAAATGAAGTTATATTAAGAACTTACCCAAAAGTTATTTTTTTCTGGCCTATGGCACTCGTTTCGCTTATACTATGGCTTCTACAAATGCTTTACCCAACACCTCTTCCATTGTTCGGTAATATCTGGCTTATCGTATTCTTTGTCAACATGTTTATCGTTGCTTTCGATTTTAGTAGTTCGAAATTTTTCGTGTTAATTATGCTTGTCGTTGTTGTAGTTTTGCTTTTGGTTTTTTTGGTTCCTGGATTGTTTACTATTATTCCAGGAGGAAGCTTTAATCCAGGTTTAACAGCACAATTCTATTTAGTAATGACTATAATAATGGCGTTTATTTTAGGAGTCGTTGTTTTGAGTTCAAGATTTGATTACTGGAAAATTGAAAGAAACGAAATTTATCATAAGAAAGGAATATTTTCTTCTGCTGAGAGAATGCCCACAAAAAGCCTTAGAATCTTAAAAGAGATCCCAGATGTGTTTGAATTCTTTATCTTACGCGCAGGTTCAATTACGCTCATGCCTGGCCACGGAGATGTGATACATTTGAATACAGTACTTAATATAAACAAGAAGCAGAATCAGATTGACTTTTTATTAAGCCATGTCTCAATAGAACCAGACGAATTGGATGGATAAATCCACAGAAAATAAATTTCAAATTAAAAATCTAATAACTCCGTTATTTTTTTTATTATTTTTACTATTTATAATTACATTTAAGAATTTGGCTATATTTTTTTTAATACATATGGCACATCCCCCAATTTTATTGTTCGATTTCGACGGTTGCGTGATCACCCAAAAATCTCTCGAGTATGCTGCTCTAGTTCACCTTAAAAAAAACTTTTATAACTGGAGAAACACAGAATCTTTGAGATTAATTGATATAGCACGACTTTTTGAGGAATCTGATTCAAAGAACAAAATTAAGGCTGTTATCAATGTTTACAGAGTATTCAAGAATTACATTCCGAGTAGATGGAAAAGAATTTTATTTTTTATAAGGTTTCGAAGACTTTATCCTAAATATGAAATTTACGAAACTCTAAAACCAAAACTGAGAGAAATTTTAACCGATTTACAAAAATGTGGTGTCAAATTTGGGATAGTGTCAAATACGAGCGGTGACCGGCTAACAAGATTTAGAAATAGATTAAACTTAGACGAGTATTTTTCTGTTTATATTTCCCGCGACAATACTCCTGTAAGAAAACCTCATGGTCATCCCATTATTATAGCCTTACAACAGCTTAAGAAGGAGGTCGGAACTCCAATTGAAAAAAATAATGTATACTTAATCGGAGACCTTCCAACGGATATTGAATGTGCGCATAACGCAGGTGTTAAGAGTATAGCGTTACTTTCTGGTCATGGTACTAAATTGAGCTTGGAAAAAGCAAATCCAACAATAATCCTTCGGGATATTGAGGATATATTAGAGATTGACCCTTTCAAAAAATTATTATTGGAGTAAACATTACCCATCGTTAATAATGTTTAATTTGGAAGAGTTTGAAAAAGATCAAGTTCTTTATTCCATAGTTGAGAAGCTCAATAAGCTGCTTGATAAAAATAAGACCGAAAAAGTAAAACTTATCGTTGAACAACTTAATGATTTATTAGAACAGCAAGAATCTGAAATCCAAATAACATATGTTCTCAGCATTTTAGCAGAGCAATATCCCACGCTAATAGGGAAAAACATCTTAAAGAATCTTGAGAATTTAACTCGTTCAACTAATTCCAAAATAAAAGTGAATGCCCTCATTATCACAGGATTCGTTATGCTTACAAATAAAAACGGTATTAAGACTTATTTACCAAACTTTATGGCAAACCTGACTGATAATGACAGAGATGTTCGAGATAACGTACATTATTTTTTACATGAAGTTGCAACAGAACACTCTGATTTAATATGTAATTATAAAAGTGTATTAATAAATGCTCTCGGTGTTGAAGAGAACGAAGAAAATTTAATCGCTTTAATTCAACTCTTAAATATATGTCACGATTATAGTTTTGAGAATTTACACGATTTACGAACAATTATCATATCACTAATTAACAGGTTTTATAGTAGAGAACAAACAAAAACTTACTCTGAATTATTATCCTATGTAAAAAATGTTTTTCCATCAGTAAATGACTTGATAACAGAAGGAATGGATAAAAAATTGCTCATAAGCGAAATACAAAATACTTTCCTTATGAAAAGAACTATTTTTTTTACACATTCTGCTAAAATTGAAGGAAAACCGAAGGAGTTCTTACGAAATTTAAAGAGTTCAAGCCTTAAAGACCTTAAAATTTATTTTTTTGTGAAGCACCAAGAAAAAAAAATTCATATTTATGAACTGGAAAAAGAAAAATTGGCAAAATTGTTTCTAAAAAAGGAAAACATGCAGAAGAAACAATTACACAAAATATTTTCTCACATAATTGATACTGAACAGGAGCTCAGGTTATTTTTAAACACTCTAATAAAATTAAATCATGTAAAAGGGTTTTATTCCAGATTGGGTTATTTCTATACTTATAACAACATAGAATCAGAAATAATTGGAAAATTTCAAGAAAAGGGCATGGTGAATTTAAAAAAATACAATCATTTACCTCCAGATTTTGTTAGTGGAATTATTAAAGATATATCGAATTCTACTAAGCGAGTTTTTCTAATAGGAAAAAACAACGCGGCCTACTACTCGTTGAAAAAAATACAGCAACAGATTAATACTCAGGCGGCAAAAAATACTACTATTGATCTTAAATCTTATAGAGATCGCTTATTAGAATTTGATTTTATTAAATTAATAAAAAATCTACCAAAAGGTTATTTAACTCATTTTAGAGCAGGAACTCAATGGTTGACTAATGTAGGGTTACCAAAAGTTAAAAAAGAGGTTGAAAATTCTCAATTAATTGGTTATTATTCAATTCCAATACTCTCTAAGAAGTTAAATATAAAGAAAGTATTGTTAGTTCAAATTTTAGAGAGTTTTATCGATATAAGAAGTGGAATATTTGACAGAAACAAAGAAATTTTTTATTATTCGAAATTTCTAAATAAGAAGATCGAAGAAATAAACTCAATAATAGATTTAAAAGAGAGAGAGAGACAAATAAATTTAATGGCAAAAGAATTAAACATCGAAAGAAGTCACATACTTACAAAATTAGACGAAAATTTAAAACTAATAGGAGAAGAAATAAAAGGAAAGGAATTAATCAAAATTAACGATTACATTGAGAAAACGGGTATGCAATATAATCTTTTTATGAATTTTATCAATGATTTAGGATTAACCTATTTTAAAAAAGGAGAACTCCTCATCTTTAACGAGGATAAAATCGAGGAATCCAAAAAGGACATCATATCAATGCTTATAGAAAAATCAAAGTCTGAAAATATCATACAATTAGGAGACATAGATGTTACCTCTAGTATTGTCGAAAATTTATTAAAAGAATTGCAAAATGATGAAAAAATAAAGGGTATTTTCCATAATAAAGATGGGGAATTAACTTTTTACACTGAATTAGGGATCGAAAGTTTAATGCTCGATAATAGTTTTTTGTTTTCGTTCCATGATTTTTTTTACGGGAAGGATTTAAACGATAAAGAAATTGAAACAATGAATTCTATTTTTGCGAAATTGCTGAAAAAGAAAAAGTTAAATGGTGCATTTGATGAAGAAACCCTAACATTTGCTAGTTCAGATGTTATCTTCGCTCAAGATTATAATACAGTACTATTTCAATTTTCTAAAAGGATAACAGCATATATTAAAACCTTCAATACTGAATTTGAAAAAATAAAAAAAATCCTGACAAAACAAAACACTATTTTTCCTCAAGAAATTAAGATGATCCAAGAAAGGATAGACATAATTAATGAAAAATATGTTCATTGGAGAAACGGTTTAGAAGGTTTCGTGAGAAAGGCTAGCTCAACCCTATTAAAAAAGCAAGGTTTTACGCGTAAAAAATATAAATCCCTTTCAATCTCAACCGAAAAAAGAGATGATATTAAGTTTTTTGAGGAGGATCCTGAAGTTATAGATTTAATCTCAAATTTCAATAGATGGGTTAAATTGTTCAACGAATTAGAGATCAAATATGGAAATATCATTTTCTATCAGAAAAGATTAATAATCAAAGAAGATAATAAAGAAGATCGTAAAAAATTAGAAGAATTATTGTCAAAATTACATCTAGTTTAACATTGAAATTAGAATAGAAAGCTATTTCCTGCTCTCTTCAATTTGAGAGATTAAATCGTCAATATCTATTTTCTGGTCTGATTTAATTTTATAAGTTTTAGGAGAATACCTACCGTTCATCTCTAAAATTCCTTCTTTTTCTAAATAATTAAGAGATCTCCAAATAAAATTAATCTTTGAGCGGTTTGAGGCTTTAATATTGTTGCATCTTCTAATACTTTTAGTAGTAACTAAGCTGATGTTATTATCAATTAATTTATTTATTGCTTCTAGAGTTTCCCGTAAGTTTCTTGAAAAAAAATCCATAGAATCCTCTCTCGCTAAAAAAAGTATTTTACTAATTAGTGTATTAATTTATTCTTAAGGATTTAAAAAGTTTTTTTCTAATGATATAAAAACGCTCAGATAGGTTCGCGTATTATGTCCTTAAAAGAACTCAACAAATATACATAAAATTTGATAAATTTTCTAGTGGCGAAAAACCCTCTTACCACAAAAAACTAATGCACAATTTAATTCGTCAGCTCGCTTTATAACCATCGCGTCCCTCATAGATCCACCTGGATTGATTACAGAATTCGCGCCCACATTTACTGCTGCTTCTAAACCATCAGGAAAAGGGAAGAATGAATCCGTTCCCATAACAGAATTCTTCAATTCCTCTTCATGGCCGAACTCTTTTGCTTTTTGTGCAGCTAATTTTACTACATGAACTCGACTTTGCTGACCAGCACCTATTCCGATAGTATAGACTCCATTATCGTACATTTGAGCAAAACAAGCAGAATTAGATTTTGTCCATTTAGAAACCTTATAAGCAAAAATTAAAGCTTCTTTTTCTCGCTCAGCTACTTGTTTTTTACTCACAACATTCCATTCTTTGATAATGGGCTTAGAGTCATATTCTTGAACTAAGATTCCCCCCAATACTCCCCTGATTTCGTAGTTTTCATAGATTAAATCTCGTTTGTTTAGTAAGTCACCATATTCTAAGATTCTCATGTTTTGTTTTTGCTTCAATATCTCTAAAGCTTCAGTTTCGAAAGAAGGAGCCATTAGAACTTCAACGAAAATATTTTCTTTATTCACGATGAAGTCTGCCGCATCTGCGGTTAACTCTGTGTTTACACCCCATATACCTCCGAAGGCGGAAAGGGGATCTGTCTTAAACGCCATCTTAATAGACATTAATTGATCCGATTTATCGATCGCAATCCCGTTAGGGCTGGTATGCTTTAAAATCGCAGTTACATGCTGATGTTTATCAAAATCCATTAGCATTTGAATGCAAGCGTCAATATCTAAGTAATTGTTGAACGAAATCTCCTTTCCTCCAAGTTGTATTAAATTATGTAGCCCGTAATTACATGAGAGATTTCTGTAATATGCTGCTGCCTGATCCCAGTTTTCTCCGTAACGACAATCTTGTGTTTTCTCATAAGCATTGAAGATATAGGGTTTCATAACTTGATCGGGGTGGAAATAACTTTGTAAGTAATTAGAAATTGCTGCGTTATAATCGGCCATTATAGCAAACACTTCTTGGGCTAATGTTGCTCTAGTTTTATCGCTAATTCCCCCTACTTCCTTTAATTCAGTGAGAATTGTGTCGTAATGCTTAGAATTCGCAACAACTACTACATCCGGAAAATTTTTTGCTGCTGCTCTTATCATCGTTGGACCCCCTATATCAATCATTTCTAGGGCTTCAGTTAAAGTGATATCTGGCTTTGTAATAGCTTCCTTGAATTGATATAAATTACAAACTACCATATCAATAGGTGGAATGTTATGTGTCACAGCATCATCAACATCTTTTTTAAGATTCCGTCGATATAATATACCCCCCTCAATTTTTGGATGGAGGGTTTTTACTCTTCCATCAAACATCTCTGGAGAGTCAGTGTAATCGGAGATTCTTTCAAACTCTATATTATTTTCTTTTAAAAGTTTTCCAGTTCCTCCTGTGGAAAGTATTTTAATGCCGAACTTTGTTAACGATCTCACAAAATCAACAATATTCGCTTTATCAAAAACGCTTACGATAGCCCGTTCAATTTTCTTCATTTTTAATCAATTAATTTAATTAGATTATTAATATCAACAAGAGATATATCAAATTATAGTAAAATTCGGTTTTAAGTTAATTAATAGGCATTTAATAAAAGATTTTACAATGCTTTGGAATTGAAGATACACACGAAACAAGGATATTTAATACCGGCTTAGTAAATTGTGGGGCTTTGATTCTCTCTGCCCCGAAAATGATACTATACCAATTTTAGCTTTTTTCATTTCTTTGATACTTTTAGCTCCTGCGTATATCATACCATTTAATAAGCCCTCTTTCAAGGAAAGCAAAACACCATCCAGGTCTCCGACAAATGGAACATAATCACTTACTCCTTCAGGAAGCATCTTTGAGCCTTCTGTGTATCGATCTGAAACATACCCGGATGTTCTCGCCTCTTTGGAGCCCATTCCTCGATATATTTTAACTTTTCTCCCTTGGATGGTGTCAACATATCCAGGACTTTCTGTTGAACCCGCGAAAAAGTGTCCCGACATAATTAGGTCAGCACCAGCAGTGAAAGCTTTAGGTAAATCTCCAGGATTTTTAAAACCCCCATCTGCAACTAAACTAATTTTTGTGTCGTAATCAACTAGAGCATCAGCAACCTGAGAAGTAGCAAAAAGTGTAGGCGCCCCAACACCAGTTTGAATAGAGGTTGTGCAGATTGAACCAGAGCCCATCCCTACCTTTATACCAATAAATTTATCTTCGTCAAAATCACCTTTAGTAATTAAGTGTTCAGCCGCCTCGTAAGTTCCAATATTCCCTAGTACAAAGTCAGAATCTAAAAAATCCATGAGTTTTTTAGTTCCTTTAATGTCTGATGTTTTATAGAAATCTGCTACATCAATGAAAAAGATATCCACATAGGATTCAATTTCTTTTAATAATTCTTGAGCGTGTGTTGATTCTGGAAATTTCGGGGATAGTGCTAGAGCACATATAAGATGTCCTTCACTATCCATCGAAGCTAATGGAAACTCAGGTGCTAAATCCTTCTTAGTTATTAAGCCCTTCAAGTAACCAGTTTTGTCAATTATAGGTAGTTTCTCCTTTCTCGAGCCAAAAAGAATATCAAGTGCTTTTTCTCTAGATGCTCCAGGTTCAATAGAAATCACTTCTTTAGTCATAAAATTCTTTACTTTACCATTACTGATTTCATCTTCAGAGAAGGGGATATCTCTTTTCGTGAAAATCCCACATACCTTATTATTCCCATCAACTACAACAATTCCACTTATATTATAGTTTTCCATCATGTATTTTGCTTTTGCTACTGGTTCATCCGGTAATATTGTAGCAACATCATCAATAACGAAGGACCTTGCTCTTTTCACTATCCGTACCATTTCTAATTGCCGTTCATGAGGACAATTGCGGTGTATAACTCCCAAGCCTCCGAGAAGAGCCATTTTAATCGCCATTAATTCTTCAGTTACGGTATCCATTGCGGCTGATATAATAGGTAAATTAAATGTATGAGGGCCTAATTGGGAAGACATAGAAACATCGGTTGGTTCAAAATTAGTAAATCCCGGTTGAATGAGGACATCGTCAAATGTAGCAATTAAATCGTTATAGTGAACTTTCTTTCTGTAATAATCTGTCATTTTCTTGGGTTGTAAAATGGGTTTCGTAGATATAATATTTTTTTTACTTTAAATCGTAAATATTAGTAATTAAGTTAGATTTAATTTTAAAATTTTAGGTATTTAGTTTGAGGGAAATATATAGCGTCTCTTTAAATAGATGATATTAAGTAGAATAAGCGAAAAATAAACTTAATTCTTTACATTTGGGTCAAATTTTTTCGTGATAAGTTCTTCATTTTAGGGTCGTTTATGTAGGAATTTAACGTATTTATAAAGGGGGCTCTATCGATTTTAATATTTGAAGATTCAATACCACAATAGTTACTAACATGGTCGTTAAAGACTTGAGAAGTTACATTTTCGCCTAAGTTTTTTAGAATATCCCTTTCCTCTATTAAGCATTCTATAGGGGATAATAATTCAAAATCCCCACTCTTCCAATCCTCCCAAAGTGGAGTGTTAGGCATAACGTTTAAAGTTCGAAAACGGAAGATCGTCGGATTTATCTCTGTGAGCACTCTTGCGGTTTCTTTAACATGGTCCTCTGATAATTTTTTACCTCCTAAGCCTAACATAACATACAAGCTTAGCTTTATACCAGCTTTAAGTACCTTTTTTCCCGCTTTAATCATTGACTTGGGGGTATTTCCTTTATGCATTATCCTCAATATTTCACTACTTCCACTTTCTAATCCCATATACACAATATCTAACCCAGCTTCGGCCAAAAATTTTAGTTCTTCATCAGTTTTTCTCAAAATGTCTAATGCTTTTGCATAGCAACTTATTCTGGGAACATTTTTCATTCGCAACCTTACATATTCAATAATTTTTACAAGATACTCGGTTGGGGCAGATGTAGGGTTGCCCCCAGCTAAAAAGACGGGATATC
>SOKP01000056.1 GCA_004375715.1 Promethearchaeota archaeon
TTTCGTGAGTTCTCCCTTTTACTCTTAATCGATCTCT
This sequence comes from Promethearchaeota archaeon, assembly GCA_004375715.1. Classification (GTDB taxonomy): domain Archaea; phylum Asgardarchaeota; class Lokiarchaeia; order Sigyniarchaeales; family SOKP01; genus SOKP01. The sequence goes on from SOKP01000056.1 coordinate 38, forward strand.
TTCTCTTTGATTTCTTGAGTGAGTAGCCCTTGGTAACATATTATATTCTGCGGTAATCCAACCTGTTCCTGAATCCTGCAAAAATCTAGGAACATTTTCCATTACTGAGGCGGTAACGATTACTTTTGTATTTCCTTGGGTTACTAAAACGGAACCCTCCGGAAATTTCAAAAAATTCCTCTCGAAAGTAATTTTCCTTAATTCGTCAAAATCTCTTCCGTCAAACCTTGCATTTCCAAGCATAAAAACAAAACCAGAGTGTTATCTATACAATTAACTGTTGATTTATGTAAGATTAATAATTATAATATTAATTTATTAAAAAAGAAATTGATTAAAACAATATTATATTGATAAGGAGAAGAAAAAATAGATATATATAGAAACCATTAAATAACTGGAAAGCTACCTAATATTTTCTGCCATATCACATTAGATTTCATCTGTTCAAGCGCTAATTTTGCATTAGAATCGTTTTTATCTGCTTCAAAATCCACTAAGAAAATGTATTCCCATCTTCCTTTTCTTCGTGGTCTGGATTCTATTTTTGATAAGTTGATTTCCGCATCAGAGAATATTTTTAAAACCCAATAGAGTGATCCTGGTACATGTTTAGTAACAAAAACGATAGAAGTTTTCATTTTTTCTCCTTTTATAGGATTTTCGCTTTTCGATATAATAAGAAACCTTGTGAAATTTGAACTCTCATCTTCAATCTTAGAGTTGAGAACCTTCATACCGTATATTTCAGCAGCAAATTCAGGGCCTAAAGCTGCATAAGATTTATCCTTTAGTTTGCGAACTCTTTTGACCGCTTCTGCCGTTGAACTTATATCTAGAATATTTGCATTCGGCAAATTAGCTTTTAACCAAGCTTTAGTTTGGGCAAACGCTTGTGGGTGTGAAATTACATTTTTTATATCAGAAAGTTCCGCTTCTTTCAGACAAATCAAGTTTTGAATTACTCTAACTTCAACTTCTCCATAAATATATAGTTCTCTTTCAATCAGCAAATCCAAGGTTTCTCTAACGGTCCCTTGTAGGCTATTTTCAAAGGGGACTACGCCAAAATCTAATTCCCCCTTTTCAATACTATCGAAAATATCTGGCGTAGAACTATGTGGAATAAATTGCGTTCCAGCTTTAGCGAAGAACTCAAGAGCTGCTTGATGGGTGAAAGTCCCCATAGGTCCTAAATATCCAACTTTCGAAATAATACCTTGAATTGCCTTACTCGCACTCATAATTTCTTTCCAAATTGCTACCATGCTTTCCTTTTTAAATGTCGTTTGCTTATTTTTAATTCTTTCGATTACTTCTTCTTCCCGTTTAGGTTGATATATATCTAACTTTAGGTTTTTCTTTATATTTCCTATTGATATAGCGTAATTTCCTCTTTTATTAAAAAGCTCAACGATTTTATCGTCAATCTCCTCAAGATCTTTTCTTAACTTCTTCAATTCCTCTTTATACTTCTCTTCTTCACTCACTTTAAATTCACATCACTATTTATTCAAATAATAAAATAAGATTACATAATTTTCTGCAAATTTAGTTCTAACGCTGCTACAGGAAACTCAAGTTTGAAATTTAGCAAAACTTCAGGATGAATTTCGCCAATTTCACCAATCTTAACATCCTTTATATATATCTCTCCATAGCGACCAGTAATATAACTAGGGTTATTATCAGCTTTTATTTCATATTCATTGAATTTTCCTAATGCCATCATTACGAAGTCTAAGGTCGATCTTATTTCTGTAAAATTTGCGTCCTCGTGATAAGATGCCGCAGAAAGATGGACTTCTCGTTTAGCTCCTGTTTCTTCTTCTTTGGAGAGCAGAACGGCGTCTCCAACTTCAAATATTCTAATTGGTTTCTCTTCTGATCTATTAAAGCGGATGGTTTCTAATAGATTAGGTAATATTGTAGTACGAGTTGTATTATATTCTTTTGACACTGGGTTAGCAATCTGAATTACATCAGATTCTTCGTACTCTTGTCTCATGAAATCGTAATGTTTTTCTGAACTGGTTAAAATGAAATTAAGAACTTCCAGATATCCTGCTCCGATCATGATTGTTCGAATTTTATTTGAAAATGTCTGAATTGGATGGTACTTTCCAATACCTCCTTCTCGAATCGATTTCGGCAAATTAAAATACCCATAACCGATAGCTACTTCTTCAATAAGGTCAACTGAATGCATAATATCGCCTCTAAAAGCAGGAATATATACATCTAAATAACCTGGCTTTTTGGATTCTTTTGCGTCTAATCTAACTTTTTGGAAACATTTAATCATTTCGGCTGCAGTTAAATGTAAACCAATATAACTATTAACATAATCAATTTCTATTTCCCATTTATTTTGATTTAGATTTGGTGTTATTAGATTTTTTCCACCTTCATATTTGACTTCTACAGTTTCGATCTTTGCTCCCATGTCAGATAGAGTTGTAGATAAAATATTTAATGCTAGATTAACGGCGTTTAAATCTGTTCCAGTCAAATCTAGGAATAAATTTTTTGTTTCATCCGTTACTGTAGTTAGAATCCCATTGATTATAGGAGGAAAGGAAAGAACTTCGTTATTACTATCAAAAATGATAGGATAAACATCTTTGCCTTCTAAAATCTTAGCGTATTCAATTCCTTTATCGTGGAGGAGTAATATTTCTTCTAAATTCATAGCATATCCATCCCCATGCAATGGTATAAAACTTACGGAATCTGGCTTAACAGCGGTATATCGATAGGGAGCTTTTACCTTATCTAAGTCGTGGACACCGATTGCAACCTTTTTTCTATCTCTACCTACTGCCCAGTGAAGGTGTTCTTGGATAGTCATTAAAGTGGCAACTTCTTCTTCGTCTAAATCAATGTTTCTCACGATACCGCATACGATATAAGGTCTCACTTTCTTTACGCTTGGATCTACAGTAACTACGATTTCGCTCCTTTGTAAATCGAATGATGGTACTCCTAATTCGATTTCGTAGTATCCCTTTAATGCTCTTGCAATCCCTTCTGGACTTGAATAATCAGGTCTATTTGGATTATATTCCACTTTTAGTATTTGTTCTTCTTTGTTAATATCTTCTAAATCTAAACCAATCCATTGCAGATCGTACTCCAATTCATCGATATTTAGTTTCTTTCCTACTAACTTTTCTAACCTATCAATTTTCAATTCTAGGGTCGGTATAATTGCTTCACCTCAATTTAATATGGTTGTTGTCGCAACCACTTTATTGGATTTATATATAAGTCTCTAATATCCTTTCGACCATAATACGGCATCGCTATTCGTTCCAGTCCTTGACCCCAAGCCAATACTCTTGTTGGATCCTTAATGCCCCAAGGGGATGTCACTTCTGGCCTGAAAATACCTGAACCGCCCATTTCTAACCATTCACCTAATTTTTCATAATATACGGCGACTTCCATACTGGGTTCAGTGTATGGAAAAAATCCTGGTCTTGTTACTATTTTTTTAAAGCCAACCTTCCTGTAAAACTCGGATAATAATCCTATCAAATCACATAAGTTAACATTTTCATCAATAACGATACCCTCTATCTGCGTAAACTCTGCCAAATGAGTTTTATCTAAACTTTCATTTCGGAATACTCTATCTATGCAGAATACTTTTATTGGAGTTTTTTCGTTATCATTATAGAATTGAGCTAATCTCCTCATAGTTGTCGATGTTGTATGAGTTCTTAAAACTGTTTGCTTCGCTATGTTTTCGTCCCATTTATACCTCCAACCTAACGAACCAGAATCTCCTCCATTCTCATGTGTTGCTTTAACAGCTAACACCCTATCTTTATCTGGTAGCCTCGCAGTTTTAGGATTGTTTAAATAAAAAGTGTCTTGTAATTCGCGTGCAGGATGGTCTTGTGGTTGAAATAACGCGTCAAAATTAAAAAACGCACTTTCAACGATCGGACCTCTAATTTCAGTAAATCCCATTGAAATGAAAACTTCTCTAATTTTATTAATTAGATTAACAAGTGGATGCGTTTTTCCTGCCTTTAATAAGGGACCCGGTTTTGTTACGTCAAAAGGTTTTAGATTGTACTTCTTCCAAGAACCAGAACTAAGCATTTCCGGGGTTATTTTACTTACCTGTTCTAATTCCTTAATGGTAGATGTTTTGATTGATTTCCCCTTATTTGTAAGAAAAATATAGCGTTCCGTTTTTTTCTCTTTTGTAAATAATTTCCTTCTATTCAATAGATCAAATTGTACCTGTTCATTTTTTGATAATTTGGAATAATCTCGTGTAGGATTTGCCTTAAATGTGTTTATAAATTTTTCAGCATCAGTTTCAGGAAATTCTTCAGCTACAAGAAAAATCTTATTTTCTCCGGTAGTTTTACTTTGAGCAATCCAACAGTTTTTCCTCATATTAGAAAGACCGATGTAAAAAAGTTGTTTATTTAGCTTAGATTTGATAAGAAGATCTTTCATGTTAATCTCTTTAACATTAGATTCTCTCATTAGTGCTAGTAATTGATTTTCTGGTAATCCGTTTTTTAAATAATTTCGTCCTTCCTCGTTTAAAGAAATTTGATTAATTTCTTCTTCTCTGAACCCTCCTAATTCAATGTCTATGAGATCGTTAATAGCTGCCATTAGGACAATATAATCAATACTCAATTCTTTTGCAAATGGAGTTGCCAATTGCTCAGTTTTCTTTTTCTTTAATACAGTGAGAATTTCGATAACTTGTTTTTTTAATTTAATAGTCATATCTCTAAATCAAAATTTAATTACTATCTCTAATATATTGTTTCTAAATCTCTAACATTTTTAAATCTTTCGTGAAGGATATCGTTTAAAATTGCTCTTTCATGAATTAGAACAATATTTAGCAGCTAAACACAGCTTTAAATTCACTTTAGATTAAACACTTCAGATAAAAATCCGCAGCCAAGAGAAAAATTATAATTTCTTTGTATTATTCCCTTGGCAGAATAAATAATTTGAAATTAAATGAAACTCGATTGAAATTTTTAGTAGTTGATTTTAATACGCTATAAAAACTCAAAATCTACACTTCTCAAGTAGTCATTCAATTATATAATGTAGTAGTAGTACTAACTAAAAAATATATCTACTCTAATTCTTCTCGAATAGCCGTAGAACTTATTCTTTTATTATTTTTACCTTTTAGGAGGGGAATAACAATTAAAATTAGTGGGCCTAGTCCCTTTGCTTCTCTTTGTTCGCTTAATTTAACAGCATTTGTATAAGTTTCCTGACTTACAATTAGCCCTTCGTACTCTGGATCTTGAGAATATTTAGCCATATCATCCCAATTTCTAATTTCAACAATGTTCACCCTATCAATGTTCGTGAAAGTGCTAATGAAGGTTTTTAAATTGTTCTTTCTAGTATCGTAATCTTCTAACTTCGAGGAAGCTTTTTTTTTTTTAAGCAATTCTTGAGATGTTAAGCCAATCTCTATTGATTTGGACAATTTTAAAGCTGTTTTTAATAAAAATTTATGGCCATCATGAAGATGATCAAAAGTTCCGCCCATTCCAATTTTATTTAAAATTAGGGAAACACCTAATTAATGAAATTTAAACTTCAATTGTTTCCAGTAACTTCTTTTTGCTTTTTTCCAGTTTGTCGTCTTTTTTAGGGGATTTCTTAAGTTTGACGCTATAAATCTGATCTATTTCCATAGAATTATTACATTTATCGCAAGATCCCATAGATTTAAAAACGAAATCCCCATCCTCGTAATTTCTTACTTTAATCGCGCTACAGGATTTACATTTTAAGATAGTTAAAGTCTGTCTGATTGGGTCACTGGGATTTTTTCCCATTTGGAATAATGTGGTCCCTAAACAAATGAAAGTGAAACCTATAACCATATTGAAAACTTGATCAACCCCTCCGATATACATAAAAAGAACTCCTATAACAATAAGTCCAATAAACAAAAGGTTTTTAAGAATGCTCTTCAAAGAACGCTTTTTATTTAAAATATCTTCATCGTCTTCTTCGTCAATCATGAGTATCTTTCCATATTTTAATTGATATCTTGTAAACTTTACTCTATAATAGAAAAGAATATAAGATTAATTAAATTTTGTTATTATGAAAACTTAATAGATTTAATATTTCAATTATATATATTATTTAAAACAGAGAAAAGGTAAAAATGATTGTACAAATAATGCAGCCTGGCCAAACGGAAACAGACCCTCTCGGATTAATTTTTAATTTGTTATGGTTTGGTTTAATATTTGTTTCAATGTTTTATGGTACCAAACTCCAAGCATGGCGCTCAGCAAGAGAGATCGAAGCTGGTTTGGAAAAACTCAAAAAATGGGATGACGAGTGTAAACAGATTTTGCTTTCGAATTTTAGAAAATACGCTGACAAAAAAGAAACAGATAAGGATTTAATGCTTAAAATTGAAAATTTCTTGACTTTCATAGCTATTAGACCAGTTGACCTTGATCCTTATGGTATAATTCCAAAACTTGACCACATCATGGATGTAAGGGATGACAGATTCAAAGAAGAAATAGCAGGGTTAGCCCCAAATGTTGGACCAGGAACTAAAGAAGCTCAGAATTTAGAAAATGTTCTTGAAGCTGCTATGGCCGTTGATTATGTTTATCGTTTAGTCAAACATTTCTTAATATTAGGAAAAAAATCTAAATCCTACATTATCTTAATGCAGATTTCCATGCAGATGAATATGATTTTAGCGATGGGTAAATCGTACTTCCACGCTACAAAATCATTTTCTGAAGGTAGTCCAATTGGAGACGCTCTTGGACCTTTAGTTGCAGGAAGTTTTGTTAGAGATGTCTCAAATAGCGACGATATTGAAGCCATTGAAATCGCAAAAGATACTATCTACCAAGAGGTTACCTTTGAAGATAGAACAATATACGTTGTGCGAGCTAAGGGACCTGGGGGAACTGTTGGAAAACCAGGTACCGCAATTAAAAAACTACTTGAAGAACATGGAGAATCCATATCTCGGATAATAATGATCGATGCTGGTCTTAAATTTTCTGGAGATAAAACTGGGTCAATTGCTATCGGAGTAGGTGCTGCTATTGGAGGAATTGGAGTTGAAAAGTTTTATATCGAGGAATCCACAAGCAAAAAAGCTATTCCTATTGACGCTGTTATCTGTAGACAATCTTTAGAAAATGCAATAACAACAATGTCGCGACCTATTACCAAAAGCGTGCATCCTATTGTAGAAAATATTAAAATGGGCATTCGGAAGCGCACTAAGAAAGGAGCAAAGATTATAGTTGCTGGTATAGGAAATACCATTGGCGTAGGAGTATAACTCCCCCTTTTTTATAACTTAGCTTGATAAATATCCATCTATAACTATTTTTTATCAGTTCACTCAATCTTATATTTAATTACTTTCAAATAAAAAGAAGTAATACTAATCATATTAAATATTAATTTTATTATAAAATAGAGAGTGTGAGATATGAAAGTATTTTCAGATGAATGGGCAGAAGCCTATGTCAAAGCGTTAAACGATAATGCCAATTATAAAGCGGCAGCTTCTTGGTGGACGGGTGATTTCATGTTCGTGATTGAACCTAGTGGTAATTTGGATCATGAAATAAAAATGTTTGTTGGATTATTTAAAGGAGACTGCACAGGCAACAAACTCTTAAAGGAAGGTGAAGAATACGATATTTTACCCCCTAATTCTGACCCCCGACCTTTAAAGGAAGGAGAGAAAATTGGTGTAGAATTTGTATTTTCAGGACAATACGATAATTGGGTAAAGGTTTTGAAGCAAGAA
>SOKP01000155.1 GCA_004375715.1 Promethearchaeota archaeon
CTTCCAGATTTCCCTTTCTTTCTTGAGTGCATTCGAGCCATTTTTTGCGTCCTAGTTTATGAATAATTTAATAATTGTAATTTTATTAATGAACAATATAAAGAATCATGTAAATTAAAATTTTTGAATTTAATAATTAAAACCTTATTAATCTAAATATATCATAGGAAATTGTTGTACTTATGAAACAAGAAAAAGAAATAATTTATTTTATTACTGGGAATAATCATAAGTTTAAGGAAATTAAAAAATTGTTCCAAAAGGAAGAAATAGATTATTATTTAAAGCAGAAAACCGCTGCTACTATTGAAGTTCAAGCATCTAATATTAAAGAAGTTGCTCTCTTTAAACTTAATAGTATAAAACCAAAATTTAATAACTCTTATTTCGTTGAGGATGCGGGTTTTTTTATTGATGATCCTCTCAAAGGATTCCCTGGAGTATATTCTAAGTTTGTATTAAACACTATAGGTAATAAAGGTATATTGAAACTCATCAACGATTATTGGAACACTGTTGCTCATTTTGAAGCTGTAATAGCCCTTTATTTTCAACCATTAGATAAAATATTTACCTTTGAAGGATCAGTTGAGGGTAAAGTTTCAAAAGAAATTAAAGGTACAAATGGATTTGGCTATGATCCTATTTTTATTCCTAATGGATTGTCTAACAATACTTTTGGTGAATTATCTATAGAAGAAAAAAATGCTATTTCGCACAGAGCGAAAGCTTGGCAAAAAATGTTAATTTTTCTCAGGAAGCACCAGTAATTATTTTAGAATGTTTGACGAAATATATCCATTACAGATTGCCTACTTAGTTTAATGAGGATCAAATACATCCCCAATATCCCGAAAAATACGGATATAGAGAACACCCTAATTAAAACATCCACAGGTATTGAGAATACAATAGGCATTTCAGTCATAAGTCCTAAATTCGTTTCCATTAGGTAGGCACAAAAAGTGCCGATCAAAGTTCCCATCGTTCCGCTACTCAACATAATAATCAAACTTTCAACCAAGAAGAGATTCCTTACGTTTCTTGCTTTCATACCCATAGACCTTAGAATACCAATTTCAAATTTTCTCTCCAACATTACTGCGTACATTGTGCTTACTAAACCAAAAATTGCAATAACAATTGCAAACCAAAGTACAACTTCCATTAAACTACTTTGTCGTTCGAACATGGATTCCATCATTTTTACTTTTGTTATCGCATCGTCAAGAAAGTAGTCTTTCCCTGTAGCTATATCACGCATTTTCTCTTTAGTATCGTCAATTATGACTTCGGAATCATCTTTGAGCTTAATAAAAGCTTTATCAACAACCATTTTTGCGTTCCATTGATCTTTAACATTCATCAGTCTCATATAGTTTTCTAAAGAAACCATAATACCTCCGCCTTCAGCAGTAGCTTCTGTTGTTCTGAAGTTAAAAAAACCTGGCATGCCACCTGAAATTCCAACAACACGGAATAGTGTTATATTTCCGGGGTCGTTTGGAATTTGAGGGTTGTATAAAGTCAATCGAATATATTCTCCCACATCATCAATGCCGAAAACGGTCGCAAGAGACTTTGCAATGATGCAAGTATTATTTTCTCTAAAAATTTGACTAAATGAATAATTAAATCCACTTCGTGGACTACTCCAAATCATTAAATCATCATCCATTAATTTATAATAATTTTTCTCAATACCAATAAATCCTACTTCTAGATCGTCAAAGTTTGCTAGATCTGCCGCTTTTACTTGATATTTCTCTTCCGCTTGTTCAGTGTAAAACTCAAATATGTTTAAAAAAGCGTCATTAATAGAGTCCTCGTCAAAGCCACCTCCACTCTCGCTAAAGTCGAATAAAATCGATAAAACAGAAGTTATATCAAACATATTATATAAAACTATAGCAATTTCATCTATTCCATCAATTGAATTGAATTCTTGAATCGTATCGAGCGTAATTGCGTTAGTTTCGGGATTTATTCCCTGATTAATTAAAACCAAATCGGATCCATATTGAAATCTTAAATTTGTTGACAAGTTCTGTGATTCCATTTCTGTGACGCTAGTAATAAAGAAGATGAAAGAAAAACTAATCGCAAACATTACAATAGTACTCGTATTCCGTCTTCTGTTTCTTTTTAGCGATATTTTAATAATGTGAGCATATTTCTTAATAAATGGAGTGAAAGCTACAATTAACAGACTTTGTATAATTGGTGTAATCCCTACTGATGCGAAGACCATCCCTATTAATATAGCAGCAATAAGACCAATAAATAGACCAGCAATCAGCATCATATCACCAGATACAAATACGCTTGGTAATAGTATAAATACTAACATACCGATCGTAGCAAGCGCAGAACCAATTAGAAAAATTCTAACATTCATGCTTCCCTCTTTTTTTACCTCCCACCCTTGTTCTTTCTTGTGAAATGGCGTAATTGACTTAATAATATCAATTTTGGCAGTTTTTAATGCAGGAAATAAAGATACTACTAAAGAAACTATAGATCCCATACAAAACGCTAAAATAACAGTTTGAGGTTGAATAACAAAATCCATATTCTGTAGGGGAAAATCTGTTAATACGAACAGTGTGTCTACGATTGGCGGTGTTCCAATAAGACCTAAGATTATTCCAATAATAGATCCAACGACTCCAATCATTACTCCTTCAAAAATTACCATTTTTACAGGAAAATTTTTTTTTCCTCCTACAACTCTTAAGATCCCATATTCTCTAATTCTTTCTTCTGTAGATGTGGAAAGAATAGAATTTATTAAAATACCTGTAATAAGCATAGAAATAATCGTAATAAACCAAAAAATGATTGTCATACCTATTAGCATAAACTGTTGGGCACTAATTTCTCCTAATTTCGGCATTGCTACGGTGTAATCATTAGGATCTAGCCTTTGTTGAATTCGCGTACCAATTTCCCTAACTTTTCGCTTCGTGAAATCAATGTCGCTAACAACGTAAATTGATTGTGGATTTTCAACAATACCCATTATTAAGTTAATTTCTCCTTCACGCTGCAAAAAGGATTGAGCTTGTTCTAGATTTATAATAACCAGAGCGTTTTCTAATTCAGTAAATTTTAAGTCTTGATTACAAATAGCAACAACCTCAATGTCTAAAGTATATTGTTGATAATTCATGTGGATTATATCTCCGATACTTACATTTAGGAGCTCTGAAACCTTCCATAATATAACACATTCTCCCATATTTGGTTTCTCAATATAAGAACTTCCCGTTTCAGTACCATTCTGATCTACCAAGTTTAAATTTCCCATTTGTCCATTACTAACTTCTTTTAAGAAATCAATGCCATAAACTTGTAACGAACCGTTTGCATCAGTATTATCAGAAGATACTTTCACAAGCATCATAATTCGTGGAAATAACTCATCTACACCCTCAATATTTGCCAATTCATTATCTATTAGTGTTTCATCAAAAAAAGGATCAAACGTTAAATCTGTTTTTACGGCTTTAGATATTAGTATATCGGAGCTTCCAGTGGTACTCGTTATAATCCCCATATAATTATAAGACATTGAGTCGTTTATCATGCCGATCGCCGTCAAAAGTATTATTGAAATTGTAATACCACTCAAACCAAACAAAACTTTTGCCCGATCCTTTTTTATGTTTAACCAAGACTGTTGTAAAAATTGGATTCTGAGTTTTAATCTTAGTTTATATAATATGTTTTGTATACTCACTCTATCACGCTTTACTTACGATTGTTTTAATTACCTATCTAATATACTAAATTTTTTATTTTTATATTCGAATTTTCTTAGAAAAATACCCTTTTCTTTTAATAATTCTTTTATTTCTTCAATTTCTCGCCTAACTAATCTAACACCTCGACATTTTTTGTTTTTACAGTAAAAATTCTCTCCCGGCTTATCTTTAAAATACCATTTACCGCAATTTATGCAATTATAAGCAATATAAATTTGATCGTGATCGCACTTTGGACACATATAGTTAAATTTATTTGATTCAAACCAAGATTGACAATATTTGCAGTGGAGGATTAAGGGGTTCTTATGTTCTTCTGGAGTTTCTATGATCTCTATTCTTTTGATGACTTGCTCTTTATCAAGTTCTTTTAACCTTATTTTCTCTGCAAATATGTTTCTACGGTGTCTGAAACTAAATTTACCATATTTTTCCGCTAAAAAATAGGATATAATGCCTACTATAATAACACTCACAATTATTAGGAACCAAATTCCCCAAGTTTGAAAATTTATTAACCCATTTTCTACATCGACGTGAACAACGGATTCCGCTCTATTTCCTTCTATATCATAAGCAACGACCATTACTATATAATTTCCATCATTATATAGAGTAGTATCCCATTCAAAACTTAAAACCCCGGTACCAGGATTAAATTTCAGCATACTTCTATCAACAATCTTGTCGTTGATGTAAACATCTATACGATTATCATCTATTTCAATATTATCGCTGATATTTGCCTCAATTTTAGTAATTGAGCTAACAATTTCATCACTTAGAGGAGCGCTAATTTCGATAGTAGGAGCGATGAAATCTGTGGATTTATCATAACCTAAATAGATATTTGATAGTAACCACCCATAACCCAATCCTGTTGTAATGTCGTTGGAATATAAAGTAAATTTGATTAAAACAATTTCATTAGAGTATTGCGAAATATCCAATGATTCGTTTCCTGCAAGGCTTTCGGAATCAAAGTAGTATTCTTTTAATAAATCCCAACTTTCTCCGTAATTACTTGAGATCGAAATTGTACACTTGTCCAGTTCGTCCTGTTCCAAAAAGAATTCATTCTGTAAAGAAATTTCATATGCAAAGTTCAAGAAGACATCGTAGTCACCTCTAACATGTAAGGGATATGTTATTAGATTAGCGTCCCAATCGGTCCCATATCCTTGTGAGAGACTACCATAGCTTTGGCCTAATCCCCCATATATGAAGGGATTTCCAAAGCGATAATATAGATGCCAACTATTGTCTCCTTTTAACCATTGCGTTAGCTCTTTTTGCATCGGATTTCCAGTGATATAATAATCCGATAAAGACGCAAGCGTATAATCGAACCCAATCAATTTACCACTTTGATTTACGTTAAATTCGTAAGCAATAGGATTTTGAAAATTAAATAAATTATTATCTTGATTAAAGAAATTAGTAGATGTTAAAAACTTACTATCGTATACATGAAATCTAAAAGTCAGATTAGTAAGATCGTTTAATACGAATGATTTTACGAATTTAATTCCACGAGAGTCGAAGGAGTTAAAACTCGCGTTCCAAGCGCCATATATATTAATCATAGAGTAATTCTGATTATTAATTTCAATATATACATAATCGGGATAATTGTTATCGGAATCGAAGTAATTTACCGAAAAAGCGATTCTGTCGTATTTAAATCCTTGGATATCGGATATATTTTTATCTACATTAAAATCTATTTCAGGCGTTTGAAAGTTCGTGTAGTTCTCTAGCGAGAAATAAGCCAACGTAAATCCTTTATAATTAACAGGATCGAAATCTTCATCTAACTCGGCTATAAGCCTAAATTGGACATAATTTCCAATATATTGAGTGATGTTTATTTCTTCTAGAAACCAGTCCCTTTCTTCATTTGTATAGGTTCTCAATGTAATCCATCCTGTCCAATTAGGATTTATCTGTAAATACATGAAATCACTAGGATTTAAGCTCGTTCTTAGCCCTAATTTAGCATAGACTTGAGTATAGTTTTTATTGATGCGGGTTATATTAAACAAGGGACTTCTTAACGACCCGTTAGGAAAGGGATTTGTTATGATATATGGTTGGTAGGTATAATTTAATGGAAAATCATGATCTCTACCAAAATAAAAAGCTGACCAATTCTCAGAATATAAGGTGGAACGATTATCGTTCTGATTACTTTGATTCAACCATCCCCAACCTGTTCCATTATATGACCATCCATTAAAACCATCGTTAAAATCGTGAACGTATGGAAATGATTCACTATCATCAGGAAATTCGATATTAATACTTAATTCCCCAGATAGTGGGTATCTTGCATGGTGGGATCCATCACTTGCATTAAAATAGTAAAAATATTTCCCTGGTTTAGTAAATTTAACATAATCGCTTCGAAAAACAGCTCCATCAGTGTAATTTTCATCAAAAGCGAATATTTGAGTCATTGCATACTTTTTTGAAGTATTTACAATATACAAATATACTTCTTGAGGAGGTACATTTGAAGTATCGTTATCAAAATATTCGATGTAAAACCAATAATTATCAATAGTATAATTTTTAGCGGGCTCATTTCCATAAAATTGTTGGAGACTAATAACCGTATCATTTTTTGACCCTCCGAAATAATTAATCTCGGTCATTTTTAACTCAGGAGTGAAATTATTATTCACGCTAGAAACATTTAAAGTAAAATTACTTTTACCTGAAATAGCTTTAACTATAACTATACATTCTGTTTGGTTATATTTTGGAGTGAAGTAGAAGAAATCTGAGTCACCATACCATTTTTGTGCTGCTTGCAATAACAACGGTTCTCCGAACCGGTTTGATTCATTTGCATATAGAAATAAGTCTAAATCTGCGTTATCATCTACATTTGATAGATTGAAACTATATTGAGTGTCTTCAAGTAAATGTATCTTTCTTGCAAACACATGATTTCCCAAGGGATTCAATTCTGAACTTGTCAATTCATAATTAATGGATTCATTTATCTCAATTCCTTTAGTTAAAGCATCAATAGCAGCTTGAACATTCATTCTTCCATACCCTTCATGGACATCCTTCAGGTTATTTAATAATCCCGTAAAAAGATTTGGCGAATAATCACTCTCATCTATTTCTGTATTAGGATCGTCCTCTCTTTCGAGATTTGTTTCTGATGCAGTCATGAGTAATATAGCTTTTAGCATTTTTACCCACTTTGTAAGATTCTGGTTATTCCATTCAGCCCAACTCCCCCATTTCGCATCTATTAAAATATTTATTACCGCAGAAACGATAGCGGTGGATATTGAAGTGCCGATCAAAGTGGTTGTATCATTAGTTTTTCCATCTGCACTTACAATTGAGCGATGACCTGGAATTATACTACCTCCTGGTGCAACAATATCAGGTTTCAGAACGTTTTCTCCGACATTTCTCCCCATACTACTATAAGATGTTATCATGTCCTCATCGTTGATCGCACCAACAACAATTGCATTTTTATTTATGCCTAAACTGTTAAACGGCTTAGTACCTTCTATTCCATTATTCCCAGCAGCAATAACTACTATGATATGATTTTTAATGACTTGATCAATTACCGAATTAATAGCAGTTACATCCTCTCCTATTGTTCCGATGCTTAAACATACGGAAATTATTTGATAAGTTGTTCTGTTTTGAATTACGCTTGCCATTGCCGATATCAGATCTGATACGTACCCTTGTCCTGAACTATTTACAACTCTATAACTCAGAATTTTAGTAGCGTTAGCGATTCCATTAAAATGGTTATAGTTCTCATAATAAGATTCGGGAAAAAATGACATAGACATGTTGAAAGAAAAGGCTGGAGCAGTATTACTTTTTTTATGATATTTAACATAAACATCATAGATTCCTCTTTTATTAGGGGCGACATTATGAATAATTGAATAGATTTGATTAGGATTTTGAATGGTGCTAGAATTGACCAATGTAGAATTATAATATAATTCCAGCCAAAAGGTATCTATTTCATTTATCTGATA
>SOKP01000039.1 GCA_004375715.1 Promethearchaeota archaeon
TATTATTATTATTGGCAAAATCTTGCCATCTAGTTTTAGTTTCTTCAGAAACAAGTATCCCAATCCGTTCTTTATCTTGATTATAGATTTTTTCTCCTCTTTGCCATTTTTTAAATTTTTCAGTTACCACACCTTTCCATAGGGCTTTTTTTCCAGTCTCTTTTTCAAATCTCATCATTTCTTCAGTCAATTTCCCGTCCCCTATAATTTTTTTCACCAAAACATAGATAAATTTTAAAATACATTATTGGAATATGAAACCCAATTAAACAAATAATTGTTTTTATTATTTTATTGAAAAAAATTTAGTTTATAAAGTATTATTTTATTCAACTAATTAAATTTCAAATAATCCTTTTATTTTGTTTGAAGTAGTGTTTAAAGCATCTAACCTTATGGCTTCAACATCTCTTTCCACCATTTGGCTTTTTTGTTTTAAAAAACTAACCTTTTCTACTAAGCTATCAAGTATCCAAGAAATTTTTTGTCCATCTCCATAGCTATTAAAATCCTTTTCCACACTTTTTATGATTCTTTTTAAGGTTTTGCTATCAAGCGTTTGTTCAAGTTTAGGTATAGACAAGTTAGATTCGTCACAATATGCTAAAAGTATAAAATTTCTCTCATAATTCAAAATACTAATATTTTTAAGCATGAATTCACCATTTGTTGAAGAAAATTTAGAATGTTTTAATTCGAGTAAGTTTAAACTGTTTACTGTCCTTAACAAATTTGTATTCATCAATGAAAACATCGCCCCGATTGCTACTGTATCAAACTTAGTTTTAGAACATTCAGAAATTAACATTCCCTTCCCATCAATTAAATAACAGGAATTAAATCCACCTTCATCCATTAGATGTTGTAATAAATCTTTTAAAATTTCTGCCTTACCCTTAATTTCTTTCTTTTCTTCGACGATAATTTCGCTTTCTTCGCCATCTTTTTGTTTTTCTTGATAATCTTCAAAAGCTAATTTTGGTGATCTGGATTCAAAATTAGCTTTTTCTATTTCATAATCTAACTTGGTTTTTTCAAATTCAATTTTATTCTTTTCAATCTCAAATTTTTTATTTTCTAAAACTCTTTGCATTTTTTCAAGAGAATTTTCTCTCGTATTGAGAGTTATTTTTTTCTCTTCTAATTTTTTACTTAATTCCATAAATTGGTCTCTTGCTTCTTGTAATTTCGTACTTCGGTTAGCGAACTCTCTTTTACTTCCCTCTAATTCTTCGGTTTTTTCTCTAAATTCCGTTCTACTTTCTTCCAACTGTTTGGTTTTTTCTTCAAAATCTTTTAGTGTATCTCCATATTCCAATCTCTTTTCTATTAGACTATCATTATATTTCTGGGTTTCCTGAATCTTTTCCTCTAATTTCTGATATTTATCGTTATATTCTTTAATTTTTTCTTCTAGTTCTTTTATTTTATTCTGATGAAAAAGTTCTAATTCTTTTACTAGCTTTGACTTATGTTTAAAAGTATCATAATCCTCTTCATCAACTTCTATTGAGGAGTCGTCTAATGTATTATTCAATACTGGTTCAAAATCGACATCCATGTTAAAATTTTCCACCATATTTATCATATCTTTATCCAACTTATCATTTTTCGTAATTGCCGCAAATGTTTCATCGAAAACGCGTTCGATATCAGAACTTTTACCTTCCTCTTTATCATTTTTCTCGTCTTCTCCTGAATCTAAAGATATCTCATCCAGATCTTGATAATCCTTTTCAATTATACTTTCTTTATTATTATCTTCACGATTTTCATTATTTGGCATTTTTAAAACCATTCAAAATTATTTTAATTTTTCAATTATCTAATGATATGTATTTAAGTTTATGTTAAAGATCCTAAACTTGTAAAAAGTGATCTTGAAGCATCTTTTTGTATGATATCTCTTATTTGCTTAATGATTTTATTCGTTTCAAAATGAATTAGACCCAGGTTTATTCTTTTTGAGAAAATTATTTGTAACAGTACATTAGAATATATCCTAGTAATTAAAATCGTAAAATCTGCCTCAAGGTTTTGATCTAAACCTGCGTCAATTTTAATTTGTTCTAATAATTTATTTGCATTTATAATTTCAATTCCTCTTTCTGCCATTGATAAAATACTAGCAGATATTGCAGCAAAATTAGAATTAATCTCTTCTTCAA
>SOKP01000223.1 GCA_004375715.1 Promethearchaeota archaeon
GTATTTTTCAAATTTATCTGGAATCGCACAACACGCTGAGAAGAAATTGAAGACAACATCAGGATCATTTTTCTTTATCCACTTTAATGTATTTTTTGAAGGTATTTCAATCCTATTTATCCCAGCTTTAATTGCATATTTTTCTATATCTAATTTAACGTCCCCTCTTGGTCTCATACATCCTAAGGAAATTTCTGTATCTGGGTAGACAAATCTAGTAGTCGCAATAATTTTTGCGATATCACCTGGTTGAGGTCTAACAAAATTATTTACTGAATTATTTGGAGGGATTAACGCAATCAATACTATTAAAGAGGGATCTAATCCCGATTCTTTCAAAAACTTAATTGTTTCCAATTCTTTGTGAATCTTACCATAGAATAACCCTATGCATATATGAGGAACTATATTTATCCCATATTTTTGCATGAGACTGATTGCTTTTTTATAATCGTCAATATCTTTATTTAAATGGTAAATATTGTTTATCACATCTTTATCCATTGTAACATCAAACGAAACGATATCAACTCCCGCAAGTGCTAATTGTTTTGCAGTTTCTTCATTAAGCAACCCAGTATGAGCGTTGATTATTAAATTCGTTTTCTTTTTGATTTCTTTAATGGTATCTAGAAAATTTAATAAGGGTACTGAACCATCGGGAAGACATCCTCCAGAAAGTAAAACACCAATCCCACCATTTTTGTATAATTCTAGTAAGTAGGATTTTAATTCGGAATTACTCCCGATTGGTTTCATTCCATCTAAATATTTTTTATTACAATGTTCGCAGTGCAATGAACATTCACTTCCAGTAATGCTGATGGCTGGAAACCGTTTATTGGGAATATAAACTTTTATTAGATTTCCAAATTTTCTCTTCTTCAACTTATAAGCAAGATTTAAAATCGGTTCTAATTCTCTATTATCAAGTTTTAACAATTTTTCATAATCTGACCATGTTTGATTACCTAATTCAAATCTCTTAACTAAATCCTTAACATCATTCATATTTTTCCAGCCAATTCTTATTAGAATATTTTTCATATACAAGTTTATCTGCTAAATTCAATTCATAATCTGTGAAATTTCCGTCTATTAATTTAATTCCTAATGTCACCTCGAAACCAGCTTTAAGGTAGAACAAGAATTTCGTTTCGTCATACTGGGCTAATCGTTCTTTGATGCCGATACACTTCGCAAATACAGATTTCACCATTTTAGTTTTCCCAACATTATAAGGTGCTTTTAAAACGGAATACATAAGGTTAGGGTCAAGTTCCAATAAAATTGTTCCATGTTGAAGGAGATACCCCTTCTTTCTTATCTGTGCATTTCCTGAAAATTTCTTTCCATCTAAAAAAATAGCAGGGCAATGAATAACTCCTTTTTGAGGCTGTAAGCCATATCGCGTTAAAGCATTAACAATACCCGCCTCTATAATTTCAAATTGCTCAATTACATTCTTAGCTTTAAGTTTTTCTAGAAATTTCAAGGGACACACAATAGAATAAGTAATTTCACGAGTACTATCGTGGAATACAGCACCTCCTCCTGTTATTCTCCTTATAACGTTAAAACCGTTTTCTCTAACAGCATTAAGATCTACTTCGTTAGAAAGACTTTGATTTCTTCCAATAGATACAGTTGATGGCTCCCATTTGAAAAATCTTAGAGTGTTAGGAATTTTTTTTTCAATAGCTGCATTTAGTATTGCTTCATCTAAAGCCATATTCCAATATCCATTTCTAGTTTCTAAGGGAAGAAATCTCCACTCTCTCAAACCTATTACCACTATTATTTATGAACAGTATTCTTCAAACTTTTAAAAATATCATCCCTCTCATGTGTAAATAATGTTCTAGGATAATTGTAAATAGGACCCGAAGGTCTTGATGTATAGTAAGGACGGTTGCAACCAGGACAACCCGAAGTTAAAAACGCATCCGAATTGCAAATTATTTGCCACAACTCCTTCTCATTTAAATTAAACTTAACAATTTCACCAAAATTATTAAAAGTAAAGTCTTTAAGAGTTTTATTATTGCTCACTAGCAGATATCTGCCTAATTGTATTTTTCTAAAATTAAGTAAATCGGGTTGTTTTAAGTTTTCAAGTAATGTCCCTTTTATAGGCATAAATGCAAAAAGACTTACTCTTATT
>SOKP01000149.1 GCA_004375715.1 Promethearchaeota archaeon
AAAATTAGGTAAAGGATCTTATTTGAATCTGATATGAAAATTAACACTAATCCTAAAATATAGAGTGGAATGCTCATGATAATTGTGGTTTTATGCCCTATTCGATCAGATAACTTACCTACTAAAGGCATAGGAAGAAATTGCATAACGCTACCTAAAGTAACTAAAACTCCAGTAATAAATAGTGAATTTGTAAGGTCTAGTAGAAATGGTTGATACACAACGTTAAACATACTTGCTCCAAATCCATGGATTAGTTTAGCGATGCATAACGCTAAGATATTTCTACTTTTAACTCTTGAGGTTCCTTCAGAAGTATTTAATTCATTCAAAAATAATCATTAATCCCTGTAACTAAATTTCTATAATATCTTGTATCTCAAGAATGTTTTGGTTTAAGTTCTAGTTGTTTCCTTTACATATTTGTGATAAATATAGATGCTCTAAAATACCTAGAATGGGTCGATATTAACTTTTAATAATTACCAGTATTTCCAGCATCAAAATTTTTATCTATCCATTCATTATTTGAATTTATGTCCTTAGAACCCGTAAAATTTGAAGATTATAAAATTGGCGACTCTGCAAAATTCACAAAAACTATTACAGAAGAAGATGTAATGAAATTTGCTGAAGTTACTGGGGATTTCAATCCTATTCATGTAAATCCTGAATATGCAAAGACTCAAATGTTTGGGAAACAAGTTGCTCATGGAGCTTTGAGCTCGGGATTAATCTCAGCAGTTTTAGGAACTAAATTATTTGGTCCGGGCATATTATATGGTGGACAAACTGTTAAGTTCATAAAACCCGTGTTTTTTGGTGATACACTAACCGCGATTGCTACAGTAAAAGAAAAATTTACTAAAAAAGATGGAAAATTAAAATTTATCATTGCTGAAACAATTGTAAAAAATCAGAATGATGAAGTTGTAACTTCGGGAGAAGGTACAATAGTATTCATGTAATCTCTTTTCTTTTTTTTTCTACTTTGGTTAATTGATTATTTCATATATTTTATTTTTAATGAATAAACACAAAAGTAAATATTTGTAGAATTTGATTTTATTTATAGTTAAAGTGGTTGAAAAAAGAGAATAGAAAATGGAACATGAAGATAAAATTTATAATATGTTAAAATGTGAACATTGTGGATATATTTTTGTAGCGCCTTATCAAAAAGATTGTATCTGTAGAAATTGTAACCTTTTTTCGATAAAAATTTTTCAATTTATGTACGGAAAGTACAATTTATTTACTAAAGTAGGACCTAAAGATCTTAAAATCGAATCGAAAAAAAATATTAATAGAACAAAAAAGAAAAAGATTCCAAAAGTAGAACCTAAAGCTCTTAAAATCTTATTGAATAAAAATATTAGTAGAACAAAAAAGAAAAAGATTCCCAAGAACCTATTTTTTTACGGAATTGTGTCAAAAGAGAGAATTCCTATATATTATAACGATAAAAAATCTAAGTATATTTTAGAGTTAACAAATAATTTAGATTTTATTTCTAAGAGTACTTTATCTGGAACGCTTGACAAAATGTTGATAATTTTAGGAAACGAGGACGAAGTAGAAGAAAAAAAGTTAATCGCTCGTTTTTTTGAGAAAAATGGAGTTATACACATTCTCATAGGAAATTTTTCAGATAAAGATAGCGATTGGATATTCAATCAGGTTTCATGGTTTTTCAATGATATATTACATAAGGATAAAATTAATATTAAAAGATTGGCTAAAATTGATAAACGCCAGATTTCTATTAAAATGAATATATTTTTAAATTATATAGAAGAAGCAGTCGAATTAAAAGTCAAATTCGAGAAACCAAATTTTAATTATATAGATAATTGGCTCAGAGTAGATTATTTTGGGATATCATCTGAAACGGTTGGTGTTATTTCGCTTTTGTTAGATAAAGAGGATGTTTTAAAATTTGGAAAGCAAAAACAATTTGAACTTGATTCTGAAAACAATATTTCTAAAGAAGAACGAGAGAAAAAAGAAATTGAAATTAATGATTTTAGAGAATCAGTCTTGACTGCAAAAATTGAAGCGATCATAGCAATAATTCTTGGAAACATGAAAGGTTATCCAAGATGGATTTCAATAAAATCAGGTTTCCAAAAATAT
>SOKP01000166.1 GCA_004375715.1 Promethearchaeota archaeon
GGTTTCCCTCATCTGTGGGCACCTCATCCATTCTCTCCCAGCCTAATGCTAGAGTACAATCACTATATCCTGACGCAACTGCTTTTACGGCTTCCCACATCGTGGATCCTCCAGTAGCTCCACCCGTTTTTACTCCGATGTTTCCAAGGGGATCCAATCCGAGTCTATCGTGGATTATTGATTCTCCTAAGAGCTGGTCGCCAAAATGATCGGCAAAATGACCGTAATAGCATGTATGAATGTATTGTTTTAATTCAGAGGGGGTCATATTGACAAAGTCAGCAGCAGCTGTAAATGCTTGAATACAAAGCTCTTCAGTTCGAGTTTCTGGGAACGCTCGATCAAATTTAGACATCCCTACTGTAGCTAAATATACCGGTCTCATTAATTTGGGAATTTTTAGTTGTTTATCGCTAAATTTTATCATTATTTAATCACTCCTATGTTCAATTTCTTGGTTTATTTTATGATTTTAATCATCTAATAGATATGATATGTTAATCTCACTTTGATTAAAAGATTTCTAATTATTTTTTTCTTAAAATAATGGGAAAAGATTCCTATTTGGATTGTTGAAGATAATTTTAATATTTTAAGAAGATAGTATGATAATTATGGATACAAGAATTAGAGAGTTCGAAAAAATCAAAATTCAAAAATATGTTCCAGAATTGGATTTACTAAACAATCCCGTTCTTAACGCTCAAGAAAAAGAATTCTTAGCAGAAATATATGAGTTTATGGAGAAGGAACTCGATCCTGAATTTATGAAGTTAGAAGATTTGAATTATCTCGTAGAAGAGCCTACTCAAGACAAAAAGAGAGAAATTGTAATTGGTATCATGAAGCAGCTGTCTTCTAAAGGATATTACTCCACAATACTTAATACAGAAGACTACGATGTAGGAAGAATTACTAGAAACGCTTTAATAGCATATGCAATATGTGGTGGCCGATGGAGTGAGTACAGCGAGAGATATATTGCTGGAAATTATAGTGTTGAAATGGGTCGACTTTCTGGGGGAACACTTTATTGTAATCCCGTTAATTATGCGTCTAATGAAGTACAGAAAGAAAATTTTTTGATTCCAGTAGCAAGAGAGGGTAAAATTGGAGCTTCTGCCATGACAGAATTTAACGCGGGGTCTGATATTTTTAGGATGGAATTAGCTCTACAAGAAAGGGACGATATGATTGTTGCAAAAGGCAAGAAATTATTCATAACGAATGGGATGATTGCTGATTATATAATTTTATATGGAAGGTTAAACAACGGACAATTAGCTGCAGCAGTTGTGGATACAAAAAATCAACAATTAAAGAACTTTCGAAGCACTCGGGTAAGAACCTATGGTATGACTGATGCCTTCGTTAGTCGATTAATATTTGATAGAGTAGAGCTCCCTAAAGAGAATTTACTTATGGGTCATGGATTAGACATTGCTTTTCATCAATTAACAGAAGAACGGTTAGTTATAAGTGCTGAAGCATTAGGTGACACTATGAAAAAATTACTTTACTCTCATGCATATGCGCTCCAAAGAAGACAGTTTGAGAAAAGATTACATCAATATCAAGTAATTCGATTTCCAATTTCTCGAAAAATCCGCGAACTGAATTTGTTAATTTCTGCTATGATCCAATATGTACGACAGTTAGACAAACATCCCGAATTGGCGGGTTCAAAATTAATGGCTGCTAATACCATGGGTTTAAAAATAAGTGCCACGGAACTTGGGTTTGAGAGCTCTATTCATTGTTTTAGAACTATGGGTGGACGAGGCTTTACTAGACAATACGCCAATGAAATCGGCTTATTCGATCCGTTTTGCATGATACACGGCGGTGGGAGCAATTACGTACTGGAAGATAGCGAATCTCGAAGATTTTTTAAATATAAACCCCCGCGTAGAGAAATTGAGGATACTATCCCTAAAATTGATTATTAGTTTTTTTATCCTTTTATAATTTTAAATTTTTACAAATGGTTCCTAAAGAACAATAATTAAACTTTGCTCTTCAAGCAATTAGTTTTACTATAATTTAACACCGATCAAGTTATTAAAAAGAATAACTTTTTTAATATAGACAATGGACTACATCAATTTCGAAACATTTGATATTACTCACATAGCAGATCAATACAAGGATAAAAAAATCGAAGATTTATTTAGCAACCATGACATAGTGCGCAATGATATGGGAGAGTTTATGGAAATTAAGTGGAAAGAAGAAGCTTTCCAATGCGACTTAAAATTGCCGCACTCAAAGAAGAAAATACTACGAAATTTAAAAACAATTTATTACATTGGAGAAAACATAGAAAGAGAGCTTAATAAAAAGGGTGTTAAGTCATTATACGATTTAAGAATTAATTTGAAGTACAACCTTTCTGCACATCATGTATTGGATCTTATAGAAAACAAAGAATACAAGAGTTTGTGTAGAAATAAAAATATCTACGACTTGGACGTCTCATTTTGTTTTGATATAGAAGAATTACTTTTTCTTGATATTGAAACGTTAGGGTTATATGATAGTCCCATAATCATGGTAGGTTTAGGATATTTCAAAAACAATAATTTTGAAATTCGAATTCTTTTTGCTAGAGATTTAGAAGAAGAAATTGCGATGTGTGAGCATCTCAAAACAGAAATACTGCCAAATCATAAATGTTTTATTACTTATAATGGCAAAAGTTTTGATATTCCTTACATTGCTAACCGGTTTATGTATTTTTTTGACGAAAATCCGATGATTTCCGAAGAAGAAGAGCCTTACGAGAGATTTAATAGTAAATATCACCATATAGATTTGTACCATAATTGCCGCCGGAAATATAAAGGAAGCTTCGAAAAATTTACACTTACTGAAATGGAAGAAAATTTATTGAACATGAAAAGAGAAAACGAACTACCCAGCGGTTTAGTAGGATTATGCTATAAAAAATATTTGGAAGCTCCATTAAGATATGTTGGTTTAGTAAAAGAGGTTATTGAGCATAATTATTGGGATATTTATTCTATGCCTTTAATTCTTCAAAAATTATTAGAAGATTAATTTTATATCTTTATTGAAATTAAAAACCATAAATGGACAAAAAATTAGATATTATTTCATTAAACCGAAAAGCATGGAATAATGTAGCGGAAAAATACGATAATGCGAAATATAGTAAAATTAATCCCGCATTTCAATTTTTTTGCAAGCAAATCCCTGAAGGTGGCTCCATTCTAGATGTAGGCTCTGGAACGGGCTTACCATTTGCTAAACTATTTTTAGAAAAAGGATTTAACTATTTAGGCATTGATATTTCATCTCAAATGATTAAAATTGCAAAAAAAAATGTTCCTTTAGCTAATTTCAAGGAATTATCAATGACCGATTTAGATTTTAATGAAGAATTTGATGGTGTCTTTTCACATTTCACTATGCTTCTACTTAATCCAGATATGTTTAAAGATGTTGCAAGAAAGATTCTTAAATCTTTAAAGTCTAATGGCTTTTTTTATCTTTCTTTAAACGAACC
The DNA here is from genome assembly GCA_004375715.1 of Promethearchaeota archaeon. Lineage (GTDB taxonomy): Archaea > Asgardarchaeota > Lokiarchaeia > Sigyniarchaeales > SOKP01 > SOKP01. Next base: position 3,530 of record SOKP01000166.1, read on the forward strand.
TAGCGTAAAAACAACAGATTTGGATGAAGATGTGATTTGTGAAATAATGGGAGAAAAAATGTATTCACGCGCCTACACGGAAGGAGAAGTTCAAGAGATATTTATTCCTCTGGGATTAAAAAAACTCCAAATATATCGTGAAACACAAAATTCCAAGGAATTTGGAATTGAATATATGATAGTTTTTGTTTTTCAAAAGAACGGATAGATTTTAGATAGATTTCTCTTTATATCATTCTTTACTATTATTAAATCTATAAAATGAGTAATTTATTGATAATGATAATCCAAATTTTCACTAAAATAGAATGAAAAAAGTATATTTGGTTGATTACGATTCTTGTAATCTTCGGTTTTGTGGCCGACAATGCATTAAGAAATGCCCCATAACGCTTTCAAACGCTACATTAAAACCAAATAAGAAAAAGCAAGAAGTCCCAATTTGGGTTCAAAAATCTACAAATCAAATTAAAATCAATAGTAATAGTTGCTTGAAATGTGGTGTGTGTGCCAATGTTTGTCCCACAAAAGCAATTTATGTAAAAGGTATTTTAGAAGAGCCAACTGAACTGGTCCCTACTCACAAATATCCCAATGTAGAAGAAGCGGAAGGTTTTCGTCTATATAATTTACCAACTCTTATCTCGGGAAAGGTCTCTGGATTATGCGGTCCAAACGGAATAGGAAAGACCACAGTCTTAAATATCATTTCAGGAAAATTAAAACCAAATTTTGGAAATTCTAATTTAGAATCTAATCAAATCCAATGGAAAGATGTCATAAAAAAAGTAAAAGAAAGTGAAATGCGAAATCATTTCACTGACTTATCCCAAAATGATAGAAAAATTGCGTACAAACAACAAGTTCTGCGCATTTTGTTTGAGAAGTATCAGGGAAAGAAAATTTTAGATATTTTAAACGCAGAAAATGAAGTAAGTTCAACATTTTTCAAGAAGATTAAAAAGTATTTAGATATTAATGCTATTGCTAATCGAATCCTAGACCAATGTTCTGGAGGGGAGTTGCAGAGATTTGCTATTGCTTCCGTTCTTATTAAAGAAGCAGATATTTACATTATTGATGAACCATGTACTTTTCTAGATGTGAAAAAACGAATTAAATTAGCCCAATTATTGCGTGAGCGTGCTCAAGGGGTTGATAACGAGAAACCATGTCCTATATTAGTAGTTGAACACGATTTGGCGATATTAGATTATCTTTCAGATACAGTCCAACTATTTTATGGCGTACCCCATCAATTTGGAATTATTTCAAGGCCTTTAACAACAAAGAAGGGTATTAACGCATATTTAACTGGTTTTTTAAAGACAGAAAACATAGAGTTCAGAGAAAAAGAATATACCTTTAAACGCTCTGCAAGCGGTCGTACATGGAGCAACGCGAAGATTTTTGCTAATTATGGAAAAATTTCTAAGACATTTGAGTCATTTCGTTTATCTATGAACCCTGGAACGATTTACGCTTCTGAAATTCTGGGTGTTGTCGGTGAAAATGGATGTGGTAAATCCACCTTTGCAAAGATCCTCGCGGGTGAGCTTCAACCTGACTTTGGAACAGAATTTGAAGGTATTCAAGCTATCGTCTCTTACAAACCACAATACATCACACAAGAATTTTCTCAAACTGTAAGAGATTTCATCATAGAGCGGGCTTTAACCTACAATTTTTCTGAGGAACTTTTACGGATATTATATAGACCTTTAGGTGTCGATAAATTATTCGATTTACAAATATCAGCACTCTCAGGGGGTGAACTTCAACGTGTATTTATATGTTCCTGCCTTGCTAAGAGCGCAGATCTATATATTCTCGATGAGCCATCAGCATATCTTGATGTAGAAGAACGGATTCATATAGGTCGAATAATTCGAACTATTACAAAAAGAAATAATGCTGTTGCTATTTGTATAGAACATGATATTCAAATCGCTGATTCTTTAATTGACCGACTTCTACTTTTCACTGGAAAGCCAGGAGTTCATGGAAAAACCATTGGACCCTTAAATAAACGCGAAGGGATGAACCTTTTTCTAAAAGAAATCGATGTAACTTTCCGAAGGGATACCAGAACAGGAAGAGCTCGATTGAATAAAAAAGATTCTCAATTGGATAGAGCACAACGAGCATCTGGGCAGTTATGGGGAGTACGTTAAATATTTTGTAAGAAATCATTCAAAACGGATGTAATAGCTTGAAGATCCATTAGAGCTTCACTGCCACCATCAAAGCTGACATCTCCGGATTCATGTGCTGCAGAAATTTCAATTGTTCCAAAAAGAATTCCTGTAAAAGTCGCCATATTGGTTGTAAAGGCTAATGAGGGATTATCGACATCACCCTCTCCATAATCCACTTTTCCCTCTTTGAATTTAAGCCAAAATTTCTTGTTTTCATCTGATATAATTATTTGTCCTAAGAAGTCCATATCTAACATGCCCATATCTTCGAACTCTTCTTTTAATCCATGAAGTTCCAATGAAGTCTGTTTATATATTTCAAAAAGTTTGAGACAATCTTCAGGTATAGCACTGCCATCAGATAGTTTTAATTTTATTTCATTTAATAATTCTGAATTTACCATTTTTATCATCTTATAATATATGAAAAAAATATAGATTACATCTATATCAATTTATTTATCCCATATATATCAAATATATTGATAATAGAAACATTAAGAAACCTTATTTATAGTCCAGAATTTTTTAGACATGGTTAAAATGGAAGATTTGGAAAAAAAATTATTTGATCAATCTTGGACCTTCAAAAATAGAGAAAAGATCATTAATAAAATGCAAAGTAGTCAATATGATGTTGTAATCATAGGTGCAGGTATAACAGGGGCTGGTATTGCAAGAGAAGCAGCAATGAGAAATTTAAGTGTTGCTGTAGTAGATATGCAAGATTTTTCTGCAGGAACATCATCGAGAAGCACAAAAATGGCTCATGGTGGGATTCGGTATATACCTCTTCACGAAACGGCTTTAGTTAAAAGTGCTACTCGTGAAAGAAATTGGATGAGGGTTCAGATACCCCATTTAGTTAGACCTCTCCCATTTCTTTTACATATAAATGAAGGAACCAAATACAAAATACGTGATTTTATTGGACTTACTAAAATTTATGATTTTCTGAGTGATAACAAGTCAGATTTTAAAAATTATAAGACAAGTAAATCATATAAAGCTGAAGAATTATATGAGCTTGAACCTAATCTTAATAGGGATGGTCTTCAAGGTGGCGTTGTTTATTATGATACTAATATTGATGATGCACGTTTAACAATCGAGATACTTAAGGAAGCTATAATTAGAGGAGCAGATGCTTTAAATTATTGTAAGGTTACTGGATATGTTAAAAACAAAGATAACATTGTTGGTATAAAATGTATAAATCTAGAGAATAGCTCAGTTTTTGAAATTGAAGCAAGTTTAATTATAAATGCAACTGGTATTTGGGTAGATAATCTTATAGAAACTTATCCCGATACGATTCCAAAGCCTTTAATTAGACCAACTAAGGGAGTTCATCTTTTATACAAGCGCGAATATATAGGTAATAAAATGGCAAGTGGTCTTTATTCAAGTGTTGATAATAGATTTTTTTTTGTTATTCCAAGAAATAAAAAATATACTCTTCTGGGAACAACTGATACAGATTATCATGATGATTTAGAAAACCCCTTTTGTACCAAGGAAGATGCTGATTATTTAATTGAGTCAATGAAAATCTATTACCCAAATGCAAAGTTAGATTATAAAAACATCTTATCTACTTATGCAGGTATTAGACCGTTAGTAATGCAAAAAGGAAAACCTGAGAGTGAAGTGTCTAGAAAGCATATCATTTTTTTCTCACCTGATGGATTACTAACAATAACAGGGGGAAAACTAACAGAATGGCGTGAAATGGCAGAGGATTTATTTAAACATATTGAAGAAAAGAATATTTTCCCCAAAATAAAAAAAGAGAAATATTGGTCGCGACAACCATTTATCATTTCTCTAGAAAAAGAGGAATGGCTAGATATTTTACAAAATTCAGGTATTCACTTAGATAAGGATATATCAGATCATTTATATCAACAATATGGAAAAGGAGCTATTTATATTAT
>SOKP01000240.1 GCA_004375715.1 Promethearchaeota archaeon
TTGTACTCTGCTGGTAATTCTAGTGTTAAAGTTTTTAGCAGTTCTTCTCCCTGCTCAATGATATCGTGAGCTTTATCCGTATGACCTTGACCCATACGTAATAGAGCTAAAGCCATTATTAGTAAGATATCAACTGATAGAAGGTTATTTCCTAATCCTAAACTCTCTTTATATGTTTGTTCGGCAAGTTTTACACTATCTTCAAGTAAACCTCGCTCACATAAGAGCTCACATTTGAGGAGACAACATAAAACTATATCGTGAAGAGTGTGTCCTCCTTTTTCCTCAAAGCTCTTTATTAATTGCTCTGCTTCATCAAGCTTATATTCATCAATGAGTTGTTTTGCTCGAATTAATTCCTTAGGTTCTGAATAGGACATGCAATCATCCATAGGTTACAGATTTGAAAGATTTGGTTTTATCCTTTAAAAATACAATTAATATATTAAGTAATTAAGTCAATTACAATTTTAAATATAATACAATTTGTTTTCTCAAGTTATCTATGTCATTTTCTTTTTTTCAATTTTTATATCCTTCTTTTAACTTTTTTTAACTGAATATTAGTTTATTCTTTTAAATTTTTTATTAATTATGACATCAGAATATAGCTTTAAATGCGGGAAGGGGGATTCGAACCCCCGAACTCCTACGAGACTGGATTCTGAGTCCAGCACCTTTGACCAAACTTGGCGATTCCCGCATTCATACAATGGTTAAATCTTATAATTATACCTAAATTTAAAGATTAAAAAATGTAATTGTATGAAATTTTGATACATTGTGAACTTTTTACCTTCCTTTAGCCTTTTATTGCTATTTTAAAATACGAAAAACCCTAAGGTTCATATATATTGGAATTTTTTACTTCGGTAGTTGATCGAAGGTTTATTAATTATGCCGAAAGTTAAAGTAAATGCCATGAATATTTATTATGAGATTTATGGTACTGGACACCCTTTATTAATGATCCTTGGTTTAGGAGCTAACATTACTTGGTGGGGGAAGTATTTCATAAAAGGATTAGCAAATTATTTCAAAGTGATTATCTTTGATAATAGGGGAACGGGGCAATCTAGCAGCCCCAAATCACAATATACCGTCAAAACATTAGCAGATGATGCGCACGGTTTATTGAAAGCTTTGAATATTGAAAATACGTTTGTATTCGGGCATTCAATGGGAGGATATATTGCTCAGGAATTAGTCTTTCAGTATAGTGGAGTGACTAAACTGATTTTATGTAGTTCTTCTTGCGGGGGATCTAAATCTATCTTAGCGTCTCCAGAAGTTTTACAAATGATTAATAAAACGAGATCGGGGAGAGATCCAGCTGAACTTGCCAAGGAAAGCTTAAAATTATTTTATTCACCTAAATTTATGAAAAATAACCCTAGAATCATTGATTATGCTGTTCAGAACATGGTGAAGAGTCAAATGCTTTCAAGAAATTACGAATGGCAAAGGAACGCAATTAAATCCTTTAAAACATACGACAGATTAAATATTATGAAAGTTCCAACTTTAATCATGCACGGCGCGAAAGATGTATTGGTACCCCCACAAAACGTTAAAATTCTCGCTGACTTAATCTCTAACGCCCATATAAAGATGTTTGCTGAAAGCGCCCATGCTCCTTATGTGGAAGAACCCGATGCAGTAATTCAAGCAATAGTTGAATTCCTCCAATAATGTCTCTATTAAATAGAATACTACTAATTTTTATACCAGAAATTATAATATTATATTATTCTTAATTTAAAGTATAGGAAAAAAGCGATTTCAAGTTAGAAAAATGTCAAATGACAAAGATAAAGACAAAGACAAAGACAAAGATAAAGAAGGCATACCTCTAAGAAGGGTTCAGACAATTACTGTTTACCAATTTAATGATGTATTAGGAGATTTTGAAGAACTTATAATCGATCCTGATTTAAAATTGAAAGATTTATTGGACGATGATTTTATCCTTTTGTTTGTTGATCCCAAGCATTATAGAGTCTGGTTGTGGCATGGATTTAACACGACAACTCGAATGAAATTTATAGCAGCAAAGATGGCTCCACCCATAAGAGATAAACATGGATTTGCCTTTAAAATTACCGCTGTCGACCAAGATAACGAAACACATGGTTTCTTAGTTATGGTAGGGTTAGAAGAAGAAATAGATTACGATCAAGTCCAAACTGGACCTGAATATGAAGGCACGGCAGAAGATCTTGAATTTCTGAAAACCATGTCTCGCGAAAAAATACTTTTACGTCTCGAAAAAGCCGGAGTTCCGGAAGGATTCGAACGAAAAATTGTTATCGTTAAAAATCAAATCTATGGATATCGGGAATACGATCGAAATTACTTAGGCTCAGTAATTAAAGAAAGGCAACTTTTCCCTTTAAAAGAAGAGATTGAGGATGGAACTTATTTGGCTGATAATTATATCCCTCGGATGCATTTTTCGTACAACAATGTAGTTTTAACAGAGTTATTAGAACCAATCGAAATAGATGATAGTATACAAAAGAAATCAATGAAAGATTTAGATGCTTGAAAATGAGTGCAAACCTTAAACGTAGAACCTACGTAAGAAAAAGGCGAAAAAAACTTACGAGGAATTCATTATTGTTAATATTTATTTTATTTTTTAGCGTTATTATAAGTATCATCGTAACACTTATCGCATTACCTTAATTTTTGTTAGTAATTATTACTTACATTCGTAGATTAATTAAAGCACTCTAAATTATTTTTTCTTGAAAAATGAAAATAAAACGAATGGATTTAATATTCTTTATTATTTTAGGGATAATTACAATAATCTCTATAGATTTTATACTAAATGAATCTCATCGCGCTTTTATTGAAAATATAGCAAATATCCCTCCATTTCAAGATCTCGCTTCTGGGTTAATAATCACATTTTTAGTGTGTTTGATTGGAAACGTATTACCCATTCCTAGTCCATATACATTTGTAGTATGTTTTAGTTCATTGCCCTTCTTACAAATGAATCCTTTCATTCCTATAATTGTAGCACTTATCGCTAGTTTAGGATCTTTAATTGGAGAACTAGCGGGATATTTTGTAGGAAGAGGCGCTTCTGCATTTATTTCTGAGGAACGAAGTCAGAATTTGAAGAAATATCAAAAGTTCTTATTTGAACATCCAAAAACTGCTCCTTTCATGATTTTTATATTCGGTTTTACGCCTTTAAATGACGATTTCATAACAATACCTCTCGGAATTTTAAAATATAGCTTATTTAAGACAGTTTTTTGGTGTTGGCTTGGCAAGTTGAGTTTGATGTTAGTTTTTTCATTTAATGTCGTAAACATTTGCAGTCTTTTAGGAGGGGAAAATTGGATTTTAAGTATTGTTTCGATGTATTTGATAACGATTCTACTATATCTAATGATAAAAATAGACTTGTTGGAATCTTATAACAAACTTGTAGAGAAAGTTCGTAAAATAAGGGAGAAAAGCTAATTTCAATACCATCAGATAAAGTAACGCCATCAACCATTAATCCTTCTGCTTTTCTGTAATCGTTAAAAGTTCTATCTTCAACTTTTTTCAAATGAAATTTCAGTACCAGTAATATTCACTGAGCCACCACTAATACCCTCAGCATTCATATATAGTTCTATAGGCCGTGCTTCAATTTCTTTAATAATGGCCAATAATTGAGTATCTAAATCTTTAGTAAGTTCATAGGGTTGAAAATCGGCTAACACTTGATCAACTTTCGCCCTAGCTCGCTCAATAATATCTTTCGACCCTTTCTTTTTCCAAGTAGATCGTCTTCCTCGGTCAATTAATTTAGGGATATAAAGTTCTTTATACATATATTTTCTAGTATGAGATTCTGCGAGAAAATTCGTCCCTTTTTGTTCGCTAGTTGCCACCTTTTTTATTACATCAATCGCAATTGTATCTTCATTAACATTAATACCTTCCATTGCTCGTCTTACTAAACCAACAAGTTCGTCGTCAATTACTAATAATTCTAACGCTTCTGCTAAAGATGATTCATAAGTACCCGCACAAGTTATATAATTAATTCCGGCTTGTGCTGCCAGTGACATAGTGGAAAAACGCTCAAAACCATTTTGTACATCAAAACATTTAGATTCAGTAACGCCTCCAGGACCACGTGAAGGAATATTATAATAACGCGCAATTTGAGCAATGGCAATCGTAATCAAGCTTGATTCTATAGCCCCTAAGGCAGAATTTCCAGAGCGCATATCAGTAGCACATGAAACCGTTCCAAAAAATACTGGACTTATTGGACTGAAAACTTGAGCTAAAATTATACCACCAATTATCTCGGCACATGTTTGAGCTAATAAACCGGCTAATGTAACTGGAGCAGTTGTTCCTGCAAGAGCTTCTGGAGCAACTATTGTAGGTTGCTTATATTTTGCAAAGACTTCTAATCCATTTGTCATAAGTTTAGGCAATTGTAAAGGACTGGTAGGATTCATAAAGCCAACTAATCGAGGTCGTTTTATCAAGTCTTCTTCACTCCCAACTATAAGTGATGTAATATTCACCATATCTTGGCTTGCCAACCTCCCTAGGCAGCCCAATCCATAAGGTTTCTTAGTATTCTTAGCCCATTGATATAAACAATGTGCGTGAACCGCTGTAAACTTAACATCACTAGGCCACACATCAATATGGGAGCAATTAACATTCTCAAGACTATCTACTACACGTATCTGCTGTATTGTATCAGCCAAAACTGACTTCTTTAATTTATTTTTTTCTAATTTTGGATCATAGATTCTAACTGGAGTTCCAATCGTGGCAAATTGAGTCGTTTTAGTATTGACTTCAAAATTAAATGATCCATCGGGACCATGTAATTTAAATGAGTCTGGTACTAATTTTAGTAAGTCTTTGGTAATATTCTCGGGAAACTTTACAAAAGATGATATCCCATCAATAATGGCTCCTTTTTCTTCACATCTCTTACGGGTTTTTTCATCATCTATTTTAATACCGATAGTTTCGAGGATTCTTAGAGCTGAGCTAGTTATTGTCTCAATTTCTTCTTTAGAAAGAACTTCCAACTTTTTTAACTTCATATTATTCTCTTCTCTTAGATTATTCTGAAATATTTAATAATTTCTTTACTAAAGTAATCGTTTCAATCGCATCATCAGCCCATCCATCAGCGCCAATTTGAACCCCCCAATCTTCTGATGTAGGAGACCCCCCAACGATCACTTTATATTTATTTCTTAACCCTCTCTTCTTTAGCTCATCGATAACTTGCTTCTGAAAGTGCATGGACATTGTTAAAAGAGAGGATAGTCCGATTACATCAGCACCAATTTCTTCTGCTTTTGATATGAATTGATCAGCTGTTACCTCGACTCCTAAATTATATACTTCAAATCCATTCGAAAATAAAAATGAACCAACCAAATCCTTTCCAATACTATGCACATCGCTTTCTACCGTACCTATAACAACTTTTCCCATCGTCTCCTTTTCCTCTCCAGCAGCTCTAATTGCAGGATCTAAAATGTCATCTATTACTACTTTTACAGTTTCAGCAGAGCCTATGAGTTCTGGAAGAAATATTTCTTCCTCTTCGAATTGATTTCCTACAAATTTCATGATGTCTCCTATGATTTTCAACAAACTTGAAGCCGTTGCTTCGTTATTCTTTAGGATTGATTGACAATATTCTTTTAATCTCTCAGTCTCCCATTCAACAATTAGTTCTTTTATTTTATCCTTAATAGACACTTTCTTTACAACAGGTAAATTATATTTTTAGTATTATAGTATAATCATTGAGAAAAAAAGTTTTTCATAAATGCTTCAAAAACAATAAATATATTGGAGGAATGAACAATGGCAGACAAAAACAATCAGAAAACAATGGATGAAAAAAATAAAGAACTACGAGAAAAATGGGATAAATTGCATTTTGATTCACAACAAGGAAGAGCTGGTGAAGATCCATATCCCTCAGCATCAGAGAGCTTAAGAATCCCAATATACGCAACGAAATCATTCGCTTATTCTTCCTTAACAGAATTGTTAAAAAGCCATTACTTTTACTCAAGAACAGAAAATCCAACATTATATGCATTAGATCAGAAGCTTGCTACTCTTCACGGTGGTGATTCAGCTGTCTCTGTAGCGTCTGGAATGGCTGCAGTACACTTGGCCTGCTCGAGTGTATTACAACAACGCGTAGATAGAGCAAGACCAAAAAAATTAAAAGCATTACTACCTCAAACCAATCCCGATTATATTCCAAATGTCATTATCCATAATAATCAATACACAGGAGTGTATCGACTGTTGACAAAAATCTATTCTCAAATCGGAGTAATGACTAAAATCGTTGATCTAAGAAATCTGGCAGAATTAGAAAACGCTATTGATGAAAACACAAAATTAGTTTTTGTAGAAACTCCTTCTAATCCAAATTTGGACGTATTAGACATTCGAGGATGCGCTGATCTAATTCACGAAGTAAATGGAAAATGTATCGTTGATAACACATTTGCATCTCCTGCGTTGACGAAGCCGTTGAAGTTCGGAGCTGATTTAGTAGTAGAAAGTTTAACGAAATATGTCAATGGACATGGCGATACTTTAGGTGGTGTGATTATTGGTCCAAAAATAGAATTGCAAAACATTAGATATTTTTGGTTAGAAACGCAAGGAGCTGTAATGAATCCTTTTAGCGCCTGGCTTATTTTGAGGGGTTGTAGAACGCTTAGTTTAAGGATGGATCGCCATTGTTCAAACGCCATGAAAATTGCCAACTATTTAGAATCGCATCCAAAAATCGCAAAAGTGATATATCCGGGTTTAAAATCTCACCCGAACCATGAATTAGCTAAGAAGCAAATGAAAGCATTCGGAGGTATGATCGGTTTCGAATTGGAGTCAGTAGAGAAATGCTACAAGTTTATAGATTTATTAAAACTAATTAAAGTTGGTGTTTCCCTCGGAGATACTACGTCTTTAATTGAATATACATCAGTTATGACTGGAATCGATCTCGCATCGTGGGAAAAACGAAGAATGAACTTGTCAAATACACACTTCAGATTTTCAATAGGATTAGAAGATCCTGATGACTTAATTAACGATTTAGAACAAGCATTAAAAAAAATATAAAAAAAAGAGATAAATTAAGAATATCTTACCTTCTCGAGTTTATCTTTATGTAATTCGGCAAGTTTTACTTTCATCTCTAATACTTTATTCTTTGAAAAGGGATAGAAATAAAGAGCGACTAAAGAAAGCCCTAAAGCAATCGCAGGCACAACAACAAACAAAAAGCGTAATCCAGTGACTACATCAACTCCAGGATTTGGAATATATTCTTCCCACCCAGTTTCGGTAAAGACAAGGCTTATTGTAGTGATCGAAAGAACCATTGAAAGTCGCATAAAGAAATTAGCGATACCAAAATAACTTCCTTCTCTTCTAACACCTGTTTTTAACTCGTCGTCATCAATGCAATCTGCAACGATGTACCAGATAAAATACAACATCCCTCCAAAACCGATGCCCATAAACATCGCAGTTATAAGTGCTGGTATATACGAAGATATAAAGAGCATAGGGAGAGATGCTACCACATAGGCGATCATCGAGAGTC
>SOKP01000106.1 GCA_004375715.1 Promethearchaeota archaeon
TCTAAAAAAACATATTACTAAATTGGTCGAAACCTATGGCTATACAATTAACTAAAATGATCATGCACGGCATTCTAAACGCTGTTCTCTACATCGCTTTACCTTTGGTTCTCTTTGAAGTAATCTCAATGATGGGCCTTATGTCTTTTACTCAAGAGTTTAAAACGACTATAATAATAATAGGGATTGTAGGTGTCGTTTTTTCAATGCTACGCCACGCATATCCTAAGGATACATCAGCAAATCGCCTTATTGCATTCGGATCAACTGTTTATTCTGGTATCTATCTGTTTTATCTTTTCGGTGGCTTTACGCCAGGAGTTCAATTAGGAAATTATTCAATAAATTTGCCCACTCAAGGACTTCAAGTACTCCTAGGTTTGCAGGTAATTGCTTGGTTATTGTTAGGTTCTTCAGGATTACGAGGGTTAAAGTATTTAATCGAAGCAGTTGAGTTACGGAAAAATAAGGAATATCGAGTAAAAAATAAATTTAAGCTAAGTAATTTTTTTAAAGTATTAGGGACGATACTTGGTCTAGTTATATTTGGGTATCTGGGGAGCATCGCTTACAGTGGGATGAACCTTGGTTTTCAATTTCATCCCACTTTTGGTGTAGATCACGATCCAGGCGTTCTACCTTTAGATCCAAGTGATGATAGCATTAACATTACTATTACTTTTGATCTCGACAACCAAGGACTATACGCGATTTACGATGTTTATATCGACGCAGAATTTCGTACAGTGACTAGCGCGAATGAATCAGCACTCCCAGTAGGAGTCAAAGTAGGAGGTTCATCAAATACTTATTTTAGCACATTTCATTCCTTCACAAATAATATTAATAATACCATAACGCTTGTAATGGACCCCACTTATATAGAAGGATTGGCTACTACAGATGCAACTTTAGCGCTGAAAATCTCATTTGCTACACTTTATGCTGCAATACTCATTAATTTAAATATAACTGTTAATATCCCATGGACCGCATTAATCTAAGTTCTTAAATTTTTTATTTCTTTTTTTTAAAATCGTATTACATCATTAAGACATATCTTTCTTTAAGAATTAATATTTTTTAGTCAATCACTTTAAATTTGAAATCATTTTATTGAATATTATGAACGAAGAACCGCCAAGGCCTAGTGGATTACCCGCGGGTTCTATAGCACCTATCTTTGATACTAAAGACATCTACGGAAAAGAAATGAATCTAGAAAACTTGCTTGAAAAGTACGACGGAGTGTTGATTGATTTTTTTAGGGGAAACTGGTGAAGTCATTGCAAAAAACATTTATATCTATTAACGGAAAACATGACCGAATTTGAGAGCAGAAATATCAAGTTAATATCAATCGCAAGCGATAGTGAAAGACTTTTAACAAAATTTAAGGAAGAAAATAATTTTGCTGTTGATATGATCTCTGATCGTGGAGCAAAAATCGCAAAAGATTACGATGTTTACTGGTTTGCTCCCGGTGGAGGAGGAACATTGAACGTTAAGCAAGCAGTGCCAAGCAAATTTCTGATAAATAAGGAAAGAAAAATCTTATGGACATACATTGGCAAAGATAAAACCGACAGGCCTTCTATAAAAATGATGACAGACATCATAGACGATAAAATTTAGTTCCCCATGAGAATGAATCGTGAGTGAAAATTTTAGACTCCCGACGACGAACCTAGCAAGGTTTCATGGGTTTTTATTTTTAAAAAAAAAAAGATAAGAAGTAATTAGTAGGTATAAAATCCTTTCTTCGTTTTTTGTCCAAGATTACCTTTATCAACCATATCTTTAAGGGCTTGTGGCGGTTTATCATCTTCTAAACCACTACTTTTATAATAGGACATTTCAATATGGTAAACCACATCCAACCCGATTTGATCCATAAATTCGAAGGGACTTAAACCCATACTCACGAATATCTTCCACGCTTTATCAACTTCTTCTAAATCAGCATATCCTCCTGCCCAGATTTTCAAACATTCTTTTTTAATAGCGCGCCACACTCTATTAAACACAAACCCATAGCATTCCTTTTTAACTATTAAAGGTGTTATATCAATACTTTCAACCCATTTTTTACCTTTTTCAAAGGTCTCATCGCTAGTTTTAGTCCCTCTCATGATGTCTGCCATTGGCATGGTAAAAAGATCATAAAAATGGATATTTAACAATTTATCTTTTCGTTCTACCTCATCCTCTAACTTAGAGACGGGGATTGATGAACTATTCGTAACTATAATGGCATTAGGTTGAGCTGCTTCATCAATTTCCTTAAATATTTCTCGTTTTAGGTCTAGTATTTCTGGAACAGCTTCAATAATTAAGTCTGCGTCATTTACAGCGTCTTTGATTGTTGTATGTGAAGTAATTTCTCCCGGTGTTTTTTTTTTTCTTTTTAAATTTCTGGAGAAATTTTCTAAATCTTCTACATTTGTATCGTAAAGATGTATGGTATATTCTTTTAATGCTGTCTTCTCAGCTATTTGTTTGCCTAAATATCCAGTGCCTATTATAGAAACAATTTTTATTTCTTTACTCATCGATAATCATTATTTAAATTAGTTTTGATAATTTTATTTTGAACGAGATCATATAATAATTTAATGAAACTAAAATTGAACTTGTGATTTAGATTGATAGAAATAGACGATTTAGATAGTGTTTTAATAATAGGAGCGGGTACAATGGGGCATTCAATAGCCCAAGTATATGCTCAAGCTGGTTTTGAAGTAGATCTCGTGGATACAGATCAAAAGAAAATTGATCACGCTCTAAAATTAATTAAATCAAACCTTGATGTTTTAGCAGAATTTAATCGGGTTAAAACGGAACAGATTCCTTCAATTATCTCAAGGATTCACCCTAAAACTAACATTAAAGAGGCTGCAAGCGACAAACTTTTTGTATTGGAAGCAGTAAATGAAGTTGTAGAACTAAAAAAGAAAATTTTTGAACAATTATCTGAATTTTGTCCTGAGAATGCAATTCTCGCAAGTAATACCTCCTCTTTAGATATCTTTCAAATTACTAGAGGTGTTAAAAATAGAAGCCGAGTAATAGCTCATCATTGGTTTTCGCCACCACATATAATCCCCGTTGTAGAAGTAGTACCAGGTAGAAAAACATCTCAAGAAGTTGTTGATTTTTCTGTTAATTTAATTCAAAAAATAGGAAAAAAACCAATTGTAATTAAGAAATTTATTCCCTCATATATAGTGAACCGCATTCAAAACGCATTATATGGGGCTATGTATGAATTATTAGCTAGGAAAATAGCAACACCAGAACAAATTGATCTTGCCATTAAATCGACTTTAGGTATTAGATTACCTATTGTGGGTATTGCACAATCTCAAGACTTTACTGGACTTGATTTAGTATTAGATATTATAAAATCTAAAGGAGGAACCTTAGGTTTACTCCAAGATAAAGTAGATAATAATCACCTTGGAGCTAAAACTGGGAAAGGGCTTTACGATTATCATGGAAAAAGCGAAGAAGAGATACTGAAAATGCGAGACAGACTTTATTTGCGCCAACTTGAATTTCTTGAAAAATTAACCTCTTTTAAACGTATCTAATACTTCGAGCAAATAGATTTATAAATTTATCAAATTAATTTAATTGCGACATAAGTATATATTCAAGTTTAACTCCAATGAATAATAATCAACAAAAATTCTTTCTATGAAAATTCAATCGAAAATAAAATAATAGGTTTCACAAGGAGATTAAAATAAAATGACACAAGAAAAACCTGCTTGGTATGAAGCACCCGTAATTAAAGATATGATGGCGTTAATGGGAGGCAGAGCTTTAAGAGGCGTTATGGCAGCTTATTTATCGTCTAAAATTTATGTTGGAAAAGCTGCGCTTCTTAGAGTTACGCGTTATCTAGAAGCTATGTTGGACAAACCAGAAAGACGAGCGTTAATAATAACAGACTCATTTACTCAAAAATTCGCTAAAAAACTAACTGACTACCTGGATTTAATTGAGATGGAATATAGAATATGGTCAGGAGCAAAATCTGAGGTACCAATCGATACCATCTATGAAGGAGTAAAAGTATGCGAAGAATTTAAACCTCAAGTCTTATTTGCTTTAGGTGGGGGTAGCGTAATGGACACTACAAAAATGGTAATGGTAAAATATGAAAAGCCAGAAGTTAATCTAATGATGATTTTGCCTTATTTCGGATCATTAGGATTACGAAAGAAGATGAAATTCTTTATTGCAATACCTACTACATCAGGAACTGGCTCCGAAGTCACACAAGTTGCGGTGATTACTGATACAGATAGAGATCCTCCCAAAAAACTTGAAGTGATAGCTGACGAGTTGTGTGCCGATATTACTATTCTCTACACTGATTTCGTCAAAGATATGCCGCCGTTCCTAACGATGGCAACTGGTTTAGATGCATTTTCTCACGCTATTGGGAGTTTTGTCTCTAATTGGGGTAGTCCATATATTGATGCTATGAATTCGACCGCTATAAAAGAAATAGTAAAATTCCTTCCACGTGCGTATAAGTACGGTGCAAAAGATATAGAAGCAAGGGATCACATGCAAATGGCTTCTTTAATGGCAGGAATTGGATTTGGTAATACAGTACCAGGAATTGACCATTCACTGGGACATAGTTTTGGTAAAATTTTTGGCGTACATCACGGACTTAGCGTAGGATTATTTTCGCCTATTTCTATTGACTTTCAAGTAAAGGTTACTGATAGATGGAAATTATTATTGCCAATTTTCAATATTGAAATTGAAAATAAAAGTAGAGATGAATTATACAAGGAATTTCTCCAAAGCGTTAAAGATTTTATACTCTCTCTTGATGCACCTATCTGCGTTAAGGACTTGAAGGATCCTGTAATAAACAAAGAAGAATATTTTTCAAAATTAGATTTATTGGCTGAATATGCTGACGATGACGCAGTCTCTCTAACTTCTTATCGTACGGTTAATAGAAAATTATACAAAAAGATTTTTGAATATGCATGGGATGGTAGGGATATTGACTTTTAACGAGGATGAGGGAAAAAAATGAGCGAAAATTTAATTGGTTATAATGGAAAAATAGCACATGTTAATTTAACTGATCAAACGGTCGATGTTAAAGATTTAGATGCCCAAATAGCGAAAGATTATCTGGGTGGCACTGGCTTAAGCGCAAAAATAACTCACGATCTTCTATCTAAAGATGGTTACGATACTCTAAAAAATGACCCTTTTTCAGAAATAAATCCCCTAATATTTGCAACGGGGCCTGTAACAGGAACATTAAGACCATCTTCAGGTAGATATTCAGTAACAGCGATCTCTCCCCTTACAGGGATTTGGGCTGAAGGAACTTCAGGCGGATATTTCTGTATTTCACTTCGTAATAGTGGTTTTGATGCTATAGTCTTAACTGGAAAAGCAAAAACTCCCATTTATTTATACATTCACGACCAAGCCATCGAATTTAAAGATGCAAGTGATATTTGGGGCAAGAATACATACGATACCCAATCTTATCTGAAAAAAGAACTAAACAACGACAAAGTCCGGGTTGCTACTATCGGTATTGCAGGTGAAAATTTAGTGAAATACGCTGGAATCATGAACGACGAAGGCCGCTACATTGGTCGTGCTGGTTTAGGTGCTGTGATGGGTTCAAAAAACTTAAAGGCGATTGCTATCCACGGAACTCATAGAGTTCAAATTGCAGATAATAAAATAGGCAAAGAATTGTTAAAGGAAGCAGAAGATGCAAAGAGAGGCGATTTACTCAAATCTATAACACCCTTCCTTTTCACATTGTATGGTACAAACTGCTACTTAGATATTGGTATGGCTCTCGGCGATACCCCTGGTTATTATTTTACAAAAAACGAATTTTTTGCTGCAAAACTGACTGGAAAAACGTTAAGAGAAGAATATCCTGTCCTGGATTACGGATGTGCGGGATGCACGATGAGATGTGGGAAAGTTACGATTATCGAACACGAAGATAAAGAAATTCGTGTAGATGGACCTGAATACGAATCAGTTGCCGCATTCGGAACTTTATGCGGTGTGTTTGATTCTAAAGAAGTGATTCTCTCGCACCATATGTGTAATGTTTATGGTTTCGACACCATCTCCGGAGGTGTATCAATCGCTTTTTTAATTTATTTAGTAGAAAATAATTTAGGGATTGAGAACATCAAGTCGCACCTAAAGGATATCGAAATTGGAGAAATTAGATGGGGAAATAAAGATTTACTTCTGAAACTAATTGATAAAATAGCGAAAAGAGAAGGCATTGGAAACATTCTTGCTGAAGGAGTAAGAGCAATGGCAAAAGAGTTTCAAGTCGATCCCGAACTAGCAGCACATGTAAAAGGTTTAGAAATGCCTATGCACGATCCAAGAGCTTTTGCGGGACAAGCTTTAAGTTATATCACTTGTTACATGGGAGCTTCTCACGAAAAGTGCGACTGGTTCAGCGCAGAAATGGGACTATTCTCTTATACCAATCTCAGAATAAAATCTGGTGATAGGACTACCATAAAAGGCAAGGAAAAAGGAGTTATTAATTTACAAAATTTGAGGGCTATTGACGATTCTGCTGTTAATTGTAATTTTATTAACCCTACATTTGATCACATAATTAAACATATAAACGCAGCAACGGGTTCTGATTACAGTAGAAAATCTTTATTACTCGTAGGAGAGCGTATAAATACTCTTAAAAGATTGATAAGTTGTAATCTTGGAATCACACGAGACGACGACAGACTTCCAGAACACCTTAATAAAGTGCTAAAATCTGGAAAAACCGAAGGCATTAAGTTAGATTTAACCCCAAACTTAAAGAAATACTATAAAATACGAGGATGGGATTGGGAGACCGGTTGGCCAACAAAAGAAAAACTTGAAGAACTAAATATTTAATTAGATTTTACTTATTTTTTCTTTTTTTTTTATTTTTATTTATAATTTAGTTATCATTCAATAGAACAAATTAATTCTTCTTTGTATCCGATAATTACTTTAGTAAGTCCTTCTAGCATCTTATCAGTTTCATCGTCGCCCGTATCTAATCTCAAACATTTTAGACTCTTTATTTTATCTTCAGTTCCTATGATTATAATATTATTTTTACCTACTCTTCTTAAGATTTTTGGTGTGAACTGTTTGTTGCCTCTTCCAAATACGAATCCTTGTCCTCCTATAGGAGTTACAATGATTTTAACTTTCTGATATTTATCTAGCAGTTCAACAATACCACTTTCATTTAAATCTTCACCAACTAGAGATTTATTACAAATAGCATCAACACCAAGCAAAGATTTATGCAGCTTCAATTGGTCAGTAATCGATTTAACAGTCGTACCAGGCCCTAATAAATATAATGTTTCTTCTTCCATTGTTTCAATAATCTGGTGAGCTATTTCGTACTTGTTTTCGTCAATGGTCCTTCCAACCTTGGAACTATCTTTAGCGTTCTGCATAAGGTTCTGAATTTTTGGAACTACTA
>SOKP01000188.1 GCA_004375715.1 Promethearchaeota archaeon
TGTCCATTTCACCCTTAAATTTTTCTACTTGTTCTTGAAGATCATCAATACTCATTTTTTACACCTATCGTAATAATAACATTAAATCTTATTTTTTGTATCATATTTATTTTTTTGTCAAGTTATAACAAAAATAATTTCTGTAATAAAAAAGAAAAAATGAAGTTTTAAACCTTTTTATTAAGTTTTTAGTTTGTTCATTTTGGTCTCGATCTTTTTGTTGAGTGAGTCAATCTCTTGTGTTAATTTTTTTGATTCTACAGAAATTTTCTCAAACCTAGTCTCTTGATCGTTAAATTTTTTGATATAACGCTCCTTCAAAGCGATAGATTGGGTATCCTCTCCTAATACAGATATATTCTCTCTAAGCCTTGATTGTTCGTCAGACATTTGGTTTCTCTCTTCAACCAATTTAGATTTTTTTTGTTTCTTTTGATTTAAATCTTGGATAGATTCTGCGATCTCTTTTAATTGGTTTTCCAACTTTTCATTAATAAATTTTTGTTTAACATAAAATCCTACCCTCTTAAATAAATCATCTCTAGACCAATTTCTTAAGTAGTTGCTAGAGTAATCCTCTCTCTGTTCTTTCAATTTAAAAGTTATAGCATCTTTGGGCTTCAATGTGATTTTAAAACGCCAATAATTAGAGGTTTCTTCGGGATCTACAGGTTTTTCAATAAATTTATAACCATGGGTTTTAGGGTGATCTAGATAGAGTTCCTTCGCTTCACTAGTTTTATTTTGTATTTTATATGTAGTCATCATGTTCGTGTAGTAATATTCGTAAGAATAGCCGCTTCCTATAGTAACTTTATGTACGCTTAAGCTTTCGGTTTTAGCTTCGTGCATAATTAAAACTGCTTGCTCTACAGCGTAGTTTAATAAGCGCGTGTCCTCTTTGTTGAGAAATGGAACTATTGCTTCGCCTGCTAAATTATCGTCGTAAATAATTGTCACAGGTCCTCTCTCAAGCGTTAGATTCGTATTATTAGTGATTTCAAGGCATGCGTTTGGATTTTTGCCGTATTCATTTTTGTTGTACAACAACACTCGCCTCGCTTTAATCACCTCTGTTAAAATTGGGACTAACGCAGATTGTTTCCTTTTTATGGTTACTGGGTTAGAAATATTGTATTCAAAGAGTTCTCCTAAATCTTTAGTTTGTACTTGCGTTTGGGATTTTACCTTTTCTAAAAGAGCATCATCAGACATAATACCCATCATCCGCCCACCAAATCCAGCAGCTGCAGCAGGTGCGGGTTGAGGCATTCCCCTCCGTCCCATTTTTGCCTTTTTCATCATCTCTCTAGGTGCTTCTTCAAGAGCATCCATTTCGTACTCTCCATAATCCTCCATTTTTAAACCTTCTTCGATTTCAGTTGGTTTTACGCTTAAGACTCTCGGAGGTCGTATTACGGGGCGTTGTATAAAAATTGGGCGATAAAATTCGTATTTAAAAGAGACAGGCATTCCAGCTACGAGCGATAACTCTACATTCTCCCAATCTTGATTAGTTGTGTTTTCTATAAGGCTCCATCCCGAAAGTAGACATTTTTCTTCTTGAGCTTGTTCTTTGCTCATTATTAAGCGATAAGATGTTTTCCAAATTGGACTTTCTCGGATATAGTATACAAAAACGATCCTTTCAACTTCGTCGTCCCCTCCCGATTCGCAATTAATTTTGATTTTTTTTGCGTCTTTTTTCTTCCCTGATATAACGGTATCTAAAAAGAATTTAAGATCTTTTTTAATGTCCTCGTTCAGAATATCAAAAGATTTGAAGTCAGAAAAATTGAATTTAGATATTTCGTCATTTTCTTGGAGTAAAATAAGCAATTTTTCTATGGTTTTTTCATTTTTGTTCATCTTTTCTATTTCTTCTATTCCAATGATCGTACCCACTATTGTTTTTCCCCCTGTAACGGTTAACTTAACGTCTGCTCCTTTTATCTGCGTGATAAGTGACGATAAAGACCCTCTATCAGGAATATTGAGCATTATTGATTTTAAAAGTTGGGAGGTTTCTAAAGCAGCATCGTATGAAATCGAACTAATATAACCCTTTTCGCTTGTATCCAAAACAAA
>SOKP01000026.1 GCA_004375715.1 Promethearchaeota archaeon
TCAACACTCCTGGGACCATAGATTCTGGTTATAGAAACGAATGGATGGCTATTGTCATAAATCTTTCAAATAAAGATGTGGTCTTGAAGAGAGGAGATCGCATATGTCAAATAATTCTTGGTAAAATTTACGGTTTTGAAGTTGTTGAAACAGATACGCTACCTGATTCTGAAAGAGGATTAGGTGGATTTGGTTCGACGGGAAAAATCTAACATAACTTTAAACTTAAATGCTTGAAATTTGAATTAATATTATGTCAGAATTATTAATAGAAGAAGAATTTATTATCAAAAAGTTAGAAGAAAACGGCGGAAGGCTCAATTACAAGGAACTCCAAATATTATGTCAGGAGGAATTTGAAGGTGTTAGGTTAATCTTGAAAATTTAAAGGAAAAACAGATTGTCAGTTACGAGGGAGTTATCCCCGATTATTCGGCTGAAATTGAGCTAATTGGTAAAAACTAGGTTTCCATACTTACTTTTTCAATAATTTGTGAGAGCTTATCTAATTTAAATGGTTTCTCTAAAAAATATTTAGCTCCTAAGGCCAAGGCTTCATCCTTTACAGTATAATCGGCGCTTAAAAAAATGATCTTACTTTTATTGTTAAAATTTAAGATTTCTTTTGCTGCGGTTAAACCATCTTTTTTCGGCATTCGATGATCCATTAATATAAGATCAGGAATTTTTCGAAATTCATGAAATAATTTTACTGCTTCTTCCCCATCATAAGCTTTAGCTACTATAACGTGACCTAAAATTGTTAAAAACTTATCGAAGAGTTTGATTATACTTAAATCATCGTCAATAAGGAATATTGTAGCCATTTTTAAGCCTCTCAGGATTATTGATTTTTTCTAATATCTTTGATTAATTTAGCGGCTTCTTCACATTTTTTTTGAATTAAATCTAAATTTTCAACCTTTTCTTTCTTTAAATCTTTATTTACATTTGTTAAAATTGCCGCACTAGAGATTACTTGGATAAGATTCCCCAAATCGTGGGAATACTTATCAGTTAATTTAAATTTTTGAATTTTGGAGATATCATATTCTATATGAATAGAATAAATAATGAGAGCAATTGTACTTGCATTCCCTAAAAAATAATTAACAAACATCGGGATGCTAAATTCATCAGAATAAAAACCGAAAGAATATCCCTGGAAAATGAATATCACATAGCTTATGGTAAGTGAATAAAAAGCCAATAATACAATTAAGTACCAATAATATGATTTGATTGAAATATTGTTTTTAAAAGTTTCTTTCCTTCTTAGTGGTACAATACTAAAAACTACTATAATTAAGAAAAGGAACATGGAAGATAAATTAGAAGCGATATTATAAAATCCCAAAAGGAAAGAAATCAAGGGGACAGATATGAATAGAATGCTTAATATTGCTAGAATTTTTCCGGGTAATTCCTGGAAATAAGAAAATAAGCCCATCATAACAAATAATCCTGCAATTGATGTTGTTATACCGTTAATAAGAAGAAAAATGTCTGAAAAAAGCTGATTTTCATAAACACCAGAAAGTAAGGCGGAACATCCGGCTAATATCCAAATGAACCATCCAATAATTAAAATTTTAAATTTCGATTCTTTTAGATCACGTAGAAATTCAATAGCGATAATTAACCCAACTACACGCAAGGAAATTAATAGTAAGATTCCAAATATGGCAATAGCATGCATGCTTAACCCCTTTATTTTCTTTTTATTGATAACTTTATTAATAATAAAATTCGTCCTTTTAAATTTACTTTTAATTGTTGATTAGGAGGATTAAATAAAACTCATATTTCATGGGTAATTTTATGAAATAATAGATTTTACACACTAATCCTTCTAATAATTGGGTTCAAATTTGACTGAAAACGATGAAATAGAGCTGAACAAGGATCATTTTTTATATCCATTTCTTAATCCACGTAGCATCGCAATATTTGGCGCAAATAACAACTTACTAACCACGATGGGTTCGATGCAGCTTCGAAATATCATTGCTGGAGGAGGAGTTGAGGATATTTATCCGGTTCATCCACGCTTAGATAAAATTCAGGGCTTTAAAGCTTA
>SOKP01000092.1 GCA_004375715.1 Promethearchaeota archaeon
AGCTCAGGAATGGCTGCTTATGAGCGAATTTTAGATGTTATCGATTCTGAACCAAATGTAAGACAAAATCCAAACGCAATTAATATCGATACTTTGGAAGGAGAGATTATTTTCAAGGATGTCGACTTCTGCTATAGAGAGAGTGAATGGGTATTCAAAGGTTTAAATCTGCACATAAAAAAAGGAGAAAAATTAGCTATTGTAGGCCACACAGGGGCTGGGAAAACTTCATTAGTATCACTTTTAGCTCGATATTATGAATTTCAAGGAGGATCTATTGAAATTGATGGAATCAACATTAGAGATATGTCTTTACACTCTTATAGAAGAAATCTAGGAAATGTACAGCAAGATGTTTTTTTGTTTTCAGGTTCTATAGAAGAAAATATTCGATATGGCAGACAAGAAGCGTCAGAAGAAGATCTCCGAAATGTAATTAAAACTGTACACCTCGAAGAACTAATTGAATACTTACCGGAAGGGCTGCAAACTCAGATCGGTGAGAGGGGTAAAGGACTGTCGGCAGGCCAGCAGCAACTAGTAAGTTTTGCTCGAGCAATATTGACTGATCCTCGGATTCTTATACTTGACGAAGCCACATCGAGCGTTGACGCGTATACTGAAGCAATTATTCAAGAAGCTCTAGAGGAACTGTTATCTAATCGAACCTCTATTATAATTGCGCATAGGCTCTCAACTATTGTGAATGCCGATCGGATAATCGTGATGGAGAAGGGGCAAATTGTTGAAGCGGGTACTCATAATTCTTTGCTTACACAAGGAGGAAAATACGCCACGCTGTATAAACAATATTTTGAGCATCAAAGTCTAGACTGGGAGCCACATCGTGAATCTCTTAAAATTAAATGAGTTAAAATTAATTGAGTATTTTATAAAGAAATCTGTGTAGTGAGTAAATCTTCATTTTTTGAAGAAGATCCAATATAAATAGCATACTCGATATTCTCGACTTCCCATACTCTATTATCAGGATTATACCATGCAAAATCTTTTTTCTTCACCTCAATGGATACAGTTTTTGTTTCGTTCGGATTTAAAGAAACTCTTTTAAATCCACGTAACAGTTTTATGGGACGATCAACGCTTGAATTCTCAAACCCTACATATAACTGTACAATCTCTTCACCAGCAATAGCTCCAATATTCGAAACATCCACATTAACAATAATTTTCTCGTCAGTCGATTCTACTCGGATATTTTTATAAGAATATTCAGTATAACTCAGCCCAAATCCAAAAGGGAATGCTGGGTCGATATTTTCTTTTTCCATCAAAGTATATCCGTGATAATAACCGTATTCAATTTCATCAATGTAAATATCAAAATAGGGTAAATGAGCTTGATCTTTAGGAATTGTAAATGGTAATTTTCCACTTGGATTAACTTTTCCGAAGAGAATGTTTGCTAATGCGTTCCCTCCTTCCATACCGGAATACCAAGCCATTAGTATTGAAGGAACTTTTCCTTTCCACTCTTCCATTATGATAGCACTCCCTCCAACCAGCACAACGACACATTTTTTGTTTACTTTTGTGACAGCATCGATTAGTTTAATGTCATCCTCTTTTAGTGTAAGGTTAGTTCGATCCCCTAATCCTTTTGAAATGTGAGGAATATATTCTCCCTCATCTTTAGACGTGTATCCAACAATTACTACTACAGAATCCACGCTTTGGGCAATCTGTTGAGCAATATCAATATCATTACCTTCGTTATGAATTACATTTACTTTATTCCCAACACTGTTTTTTATCCCTTGCAGTGGAGTAATAATATTTTTTTGGCGAACATGGCTACTTCCATGATCACCTGTATTTTTCTTATCAGCTAAATGTCCTAACACTGCTATAGTATCTATTTCATCCATATTGAATGGTAAAAGTTTGTCTTGATTTTTAAGTAGAACCATGCTCTTTTCAGCAACTTCGCGAGCTAATTTAACGTGATCATCACATCCAATTACATCTGAGTCATATTTTAGAGGATCTTCTTTAGTGGTGAACTTTAATGTCGTTCGTAGTATTCTTCTTACGGAATCGTCAACGAGGTTTAGAGGAACTTTTCCTAACTTTACTGCTTTTTCTAACTTTCTTCCATAATATTTAGCACGGGGCATTTCAACATCTAAACCTCCCGAGATACCCTTAATAGTGTCTCTAAGGCCATTCATCCAATCTGAATGGACAAAACCATCAAATCCCCATTCACCCTTTAAAATATCTCTTAATAAATATGAGTTGTGACCACAATATTCACCACGTACTTTGTTATAAGCAGACATAACGGTCGCACACCCGTCTTCAATACAACGTTTAAAATGAGGTAAATAAACTTCTCTCAATGTCCTTTCACTAATCTGGACATTTACTTTAAAACGCGAATATTCTATGCTGTTTGCTGCATAATGTTTAACGGTGGCCATTACGTTGTGTTTTTGAACTCCACGAATTATTGCAGCTCCAAATTCGCCAATGTGAAATGGGTCTTCTCCGAATGTTTCTTGAGCTCTTCCCCAAGCGGGATGGCGTAAAAGATTTATGCAAACACCACCAAAAAGATTAGCTCCTTGAGCACGGGCTTCCTTTCCCATAATTTCACCAATCTTTTCTTCAAGTAATATGTCCCATGATGCACCTCGAGCCATCGGTACTGGAAAACAAGTAGATCCTGGTATACTTACTCCCTTTGGTCCGTCAGTAAATAAAAATGGAGGAATATTTAAACGTTTGACCCCTCCACCAGGATATGCACGTACCCCAAATTTATGATCTTTCAACAAAAGCAAATAAAAATTGTTTCCTGACATAGTTGCAACTTTTTCTTTTAGCGTCATCATGTTTAATGCTTGATTAACAGCAACATCAATTTCTTCTTCCGTCATACCTTTTCTAATATTTAACTTATACAAAAAATCACACCTAAAATTTCAAATGATTATAACTTTAATAATTAACATAAAGAATTATTATTTTAATAACTCAATAGAAGAATTTCCATTCATTTCTGTCCAATATATCTATTAAATTTAAGACTACTTTTGCTAAATCGGCATCTTTCTTCATAAGTTCTTTCAATTCCAACAAAAGGCTTTCTTCTGCGAATTTAAGAATGGAAAAAACTGCAAGTTTTTTTAGATTTTTATCCTCGAAACTCTGGAGATTTTCTAAGCAAATATTTACTAGTTCTTCGACTTGTAAATCAATAGTTACCTTGAGGATCATCTCTTTCTTTTTTAAAAGAGCATTTTTTTCATCAGAGGTTTTGGTTGTAGTAAGTTTTAGAATTTTTATGAATTCATTTTTAACATCTTGCCACTGTTCAAGCATTTCTGGGTTATCATTGAGGGACTCCCGAATAAATTCCAATGACCACTTATCCCCCTCATTTAGTAAATTCACGATCAATTCTTGGTCGATGAGATTTGATTCCTGCATGTCATTAATGAGACTCCCATCAACGATCTGAAAATTTCTTACATTTTCAATGATTATCTTTTCCCAGTTCTCAATTTTATCCTTTAGTACCAAAACTGCCTTTAAAATTTCTGCTATGAAATTAGGGTTTTTGCTTTCCTCCAATTTTTTCAAGATAATTGATACTAACCTGTCGTTATTGTAATATCTCTTCGCAATGAGATATAATGAACCATATGGATATCTTAAGGAATCCACAAATTCGAGAGTTTCTTCTTCAAGTGATAGTCCTAATATCGCACCAACCCTGAATATATTTTCTTGAAGCGATTTTACATTTTTTAAGAATTCTTGGTCTGTAATCTTGTCTTCATTTATTTGAGTTATGTAGGATTTAAAGAGACTCGCAATTTCATTTACTTTGATAACATCTCCTTCTTGAGAAAGGTTTTCGAATGATTTAACCATTTGATTTTTGAGATGAAAGTCCCTTATACTTGTGTTGTTTGCGAGTCTTAAAATTAACGATTCTACATTTGGGGTAGTAGTTTTTGAAACCACATTTTCAATCAGATCAGAAACCACACTGTCTGTCACTTTATCAAAAGATAGACAATAGTCAAAAGCGGGTTTGAAGTTTAATTTTTTGTTTAATTCACATATCCTTCTAACATGGTGTTCACGCAGTGAGGTTCGAAGTTCAATTGAATCACCATAATAGCTAATTTCTCTACTATCATTTAGAACATCTAATATTATCTTCTGAATTTTTGTTATTCTCTCCTCTTCATATACCGAAGTTTCCTCCAAAACATGATGCAAACCTAGAAAACTCCACGCTCTTAAAACTACTTCGTTAGTATCAAAAAGCTCGAACAAGAGAGTGAAATCTTTTCTATTAACCAGAGGTTTGAATATATTTTTATAGGTCGATGTTAAATTTGCTTTTGGACCTTGTTCAACTGGGGCATATCCCTTCCTCAATTTATCAATAATTTTTTGGTTGAATGAACTACTCATATTGCTTCAATATTTGGAATTTACATCTATTTTTCAATAAATTTTCTCCTCGAAGAAAATATAATTATAATTTTAATACTTATCATAGCGAATTTTTATTTAACATTGTGATTTTTGACTAAATAGCTCTGTTTTAAATATGAAGTATTGATAAAAATGTTTGATAATAATTATATGTATAAATTTATTGAAGATATTTGCAATGACATTGGTCCTCGGGAATCAGGAACAGAACAGGAAATATTAGCGGGCAACAAAGTAGAATCAGAATTGAAAAAATTTTGCGATGAAACGCACCAAGAGTCATACATAAGTAGTCCTCATGCTTTTTTAGGAGGAATAAGGTACGGAGCACTTATTGTATTTATTGCTGGGGTCTTTTTTTGGGTATCGTTGTTAGGTGATCTTAGTATCATTAATCTAAATCCCGTATTTGATATCCTTTTGCTAATTTTAGCAGTTATTCTTATCGGAGTTACGATAAGCTATTTCATTCTAGAAGTAATGAAATACCACGAAACTTTTGATGTTTTTTTTCCAAAGCGCGAATCAAATAACATCATTGGAACTATCAATCCAAAGAATGAAGTGAAAAACACAGTTGTTTTCTCTGCCCATCACGATTCAGCATTCGAATTTAATACATTTTACTATTTGAAGCGATTTGGGCAGCTTATAATAAATATAGGATATTTAGGGGTTGCAATAATCTTTGTAGCTATAATACTAAAGTTGATCTTCTTCCTATTAGCGATTGAACAACCCATTCTCTTTATGGTTTTTGGAATTATCTTTATTTTTTTCATTCCTATCATTTTAGTTTATGTTTTTTTCCATAGCTATAAACCTGTTCTTGGTGCGTTCGATAACCTATCTGGAGTTGCAATACTATTAGGAATCGCAAAATTCTTATCCGAGAATAAAAATAATGACGAAATCTTCCCAAAATACACCAGAGTTCACTTAATTTCTTTCGCTGGTGAGGAAGCCGGTTTAAGAGGCGCTAAACGATATGTAAAGGCACATTATAACGAATTGGTATCAAATCAAACTACAATTGTTAATATGGATAGTATAGCTAAAAAAGATTTTATCGTAATCCATAATAAAGAATCAGGGATAGGTGCTAAACACGATCCACTTGTATTTGAACCACTCTTAGATATAGCTGAGAACTTGAATCTTAATCCGAAATTATTAGCGCTCCCATTTGGCGCAACTGATGGAGCAGTCTTTAGTTTAAAGAATATTCCTGCTGCCTCAATAGGTGGGTTGAATTTAAAAGAAGAGCTAGCACCTTACTATCATACTAGAAACGATACTCCCGCAGTAATTGATAAAGAAGCTCTAGGTCAATTTGCGCAAGTTTGTGTCGAGTATCTAAAATTTATTGACAGTAAAAGCTAAATCTGTATATATTTCATTATTTCTACGTTATTTTTTCTTTTTAGTAGAGGAAAATTAATTTACGAATATAATCTTCCATTTTTTCTAAGATCACATTAAAATTAGATTGGTAATCTAAATTAAAGACTAAGAAAGTTTTCTCGTCACATTCAGTAATAACAATAGTCTGAGTTCCTAACTCTGCGATTATTTTAGCTGCTTTTCTATCTCCCATTGTACGGCCTAAACTTAACGCACTTTCTAAGACCGATGCGCACATGGATGTAAAGTTATCAAAATCAATTTCTTCTTTAAAATTTTCCGCAATAAGACCTCCGTCGCGGTATGCGAATAATACACCTAATAAGTTTCCTTTGTCTTTAATTTGGTTCATAATTTGAGTTAATTTTTTAACTTTTTCAGTTTTTGGAAGTTCTAACTCATCCATATTTAACTTCATACTCAGTTTTCAATAGTTTATTGAAAACTTTAATTAAATTATTTTAATTTAATTAATGAAAGTTAAAATTTTAATATATATGAATGAAAAAAGCTTGTCTAACAGTAAAAATGATTTAAAGGAATTAATCCGTAGAACCAATGAAAAGTTTATTAAAGAAGATTTAATCCCTTTTTTAAAAATTCCAAGCTACACTTCAAATAGAGAAGCAATTAAAGAAGCTAAAGATTTTCTCACCTCGTATATTTCTAATTTTTGCGAAAAAATCATAGAAATTGAAGGGGAAACGAATCCTTTACTGATAGCTGAAGTAGATGGAGATATCAAAGATCGATTATTAATTTATATGATGTACGATACTCAACCTGTAAATAATGAGAACGAATGGGTGAAGAATCCTTTTGGCGCGGAAATTACTGATTTACCTAAACCGTTAGATAAATTAGACAAGGTTATTATTGCTAGAGGTGCATACAATTCAAAAACTCCTTTACTCTGCTTTTTAAATGTGGTAAAACTTTTAAAAGAAGAAGAAAAGCTTCCAATATCATTAATCTTTTTATTAGACGGGGAAGAAGAACTAGGGTCACCTACACTATTAAACACTCTTAAAAAAAAGAAGAACATGTTTACTGCGTGTACAGACGCTTATTATCCTTCTATAAAGCAAGATTTAAACGGTATTTCAATTCTAAAGCTTGGTTATAAAGGTATTTTATCTTTCACTATTAAAGCTTCGACAACAAACAAGGAATTACATTCAGCATTCAGCGCTATGATACCTAATCCTGCCCAAGATTTGATATTCGTACTTAATAGGATTTATTCTGAAAATAAGTTTAAAATTAATTCACTCAGCGTTCCTTACAAGATGACAGAAAAAGAAAACAAAATTATAGAGGATTTAATGGCAAGTATTGATTTAGGGATAATAAAAGAAAAAGCAGGAATTAGACAAACTCTTATAGATGATCCTAAGTTGAATTTTATTGATTACTTATTTAATCCAACTTTCAACATCTCTACTTTAAAATCTGGTTATCTGGAAAATGGAGTAAAAAATATGGTAGCTAACAAGGCAGAGTGTAATATTGACATTAGATTTGCTCACGATGTTTCGGTAAATTTGATTTTTGAAG
>SOKP01000249.1 GCA_004375715.1 Promethearchaeota archaeon
TTTATTATTTTTTAATTATGATTTGCAATTATAAAAAACCTTTCTTTTTCCTAATGGTGAGGTGAAAAAAAAATTTATACAAAGATTTAAATGTGTAAAAGTCCATTATAATTATGGACGTCCATTCTAGAACATAACGAGAATTTTAAAAAAAGAAGAGTGTAAATATGAATTCTAAAAATATTTTTCTTAAAGATAAACAAATAAATGATTTAAAGAAGTTTTTGAAGAAAATTGAATTTCTTACAGAAAACTTATCTAAAGAGTTTAATATAAAAGATGTTTCGTTTCAAATAAGTGAGAAATATGAAAAAACGATTAGCCCAGGGCAAGCAGAGGCAGTTATGCGCCGAGTTATTGGGGGCACTCCACTTTCAACCAAAGAACGCAGCCAATTATACGATTTACGGAAAAAAATCTATAGATATGAAAAGTTTTTAACTAGTTTTAGAGAATGGGGAAGAAAGTATGATCATCAATTAAAGATAATAATTCTTGGTTTAACAGAAGAACAATCTGACTATCTCCCCAGTATTCTTAATAAGCATGGAACAGGCCCAGAAAGGGATATAATTGGTGTTTCATTTTACACAAAATTAACTGAAAATTATGATAAATCCCTGACTAGCCTTAGTATCTGGGATATTTCTAAAAAAGAACGGTTCGCATCTATAATACCCCAATTTTATAAAGGGGTGGCAGGAGTTCTTTTAGTGTTTAACACTGAGGATAGGGATTCTTTTGAAATGATTAAGAAATACTTTATCGAACTTAGGGAAAGTACAGATTTAAAATTTAAAGTCAGAAGAAAGTTTAAAAAAGAAATATCTTTGCCTTTATCACTTATAGGCATAGGAAACAAACTCTTAATCCCTTATGATGAAATTCTATCTCTGGCAAGCGAAATGGGAGCGAGCTATGGCCAAATAGAAACAATTGAGGATGAAAGATTTCAAGATATACTTAGAGCTCTGGCTACTATTATTTTATTCAAACTTAAAGAATAATTACTTTTTTTTATTTAATTTTGTTTCGCTGGAGTTAATCGTAAAGAATCATAGCCCATGATCATAATTTCTAAATTTTACTCTTTTTTAAAGTTTTCAGGCACATTTAAATTTATTTCAAAGAGTTTATCTTGAATTTTGTTCTTCAATTCCTTAGAAAAATTATTAATTATTTCTTCCGGAACATAGTTTAAGTATTCGTCTATTTCGCTTTGAATTATCAACCCTAATTGTTTCATTAATTCTTCGGTAGTTTCGTGTTTCCTTAAGTAAATATTCTTGTAAGTCTGAATATACCGGATATTGAACTTTTTTAACCATCGTTTACCTTTTTGTTCCAGTATCGATAAGATTTCTCTAGAACTTGTGTTATTAAAATTGCTAAATTCGTACTCATATTTAATTAGCTTATCTTCGCAATATTTGATAACTTGAGCCCTCTGTTTTGAATTTAAATCTGTATTCGAATTAAGAAATATGATAACCATATATTTCTCAAGTAAAAAGTATATTTGAGCTTTAATATTGGAACCATAAATTTCGAGGTGAGAAAGGTTCTTTATGTTAGCTTGCCCGGCAAAGATTTTAAATGAGCTCAAATACATTGAAATCAAGTCAATTTCTAATAAATTATTGTGATCCTCAGATAGAAAAGATTTAATGGGACCATAATCTTCATCGTCATTCGAATCGTATTCAAAGACCGTAATAGTGTTCCCATATTGATCTGAGATAATAGTACCGATAACCGGAGGTATGACATTAAAGTTATGGGAGCGATACGCTGTTTCAGCTAATTTCTTTTCAACAGAAGAATTGTCTACTCGAGCTTCGAGCATAAATCTAAATAATCTTTTACGCTATAAATTAAAGAGGGGGTGCTGATTTTTAGGAAAAAATCGAGAAATTCCGACATTTATGATCGTGAAACAAGTCTTTCACGCACAAACATATCACTCTAATATGTCAATTTAGAAACATTTTAAAATCTGTTTAACTTATTTCGAGAGGTTATAGCAATCAAGAAATAAAGAAACTTGCTGGTGACAACTTCTTAAGATTTTTTAAGAAAGTTGTAGGCTAAATTATTCTCTCTAAAAATTTAGAACTCATTTATCTTTCTCTTAAATTGTTTTTAGTTAATTTGATTAAATTCAATTTAGTTTTAGTATTCGTAATACTATAGTTTTGAATTTAAATTATTAAGAATAGAATCTCAAGGATCATTCTAAAATAATCAATTATTATCTTCATAAAGAGATTTTAATAGCATTTTATCAATATGAATAATTATAATAAAATTCTTATTTACTCAGCAAACTATTAGTTTTTATAACATAGATTTATTACAATCATGGATAATACTGATTTAACGGTTTCGGTTTTTGATTTAGGTGCTTGGAGCTTCTTTGGTGTGGAATTAAAAAAACCAATAATTAGTGAGAAAGCTTTAAAGTACAATTTTACAATCGAAGGGGGCATTGGGGGAACTTTTAGGTTTCTTAAAAATATTACGGGACTGTGGTTAATCCAAGAATGTAAAAAGATATGGGATAAAGAAAACTTCAACATGAGTTGGGATTTAATTGAAGAACTAACTTTGGAAGCTCAACCATTTCAATTTTTTATTAATCCAGACGATAAACTTTTTCTTAACCCGCCGAATATGATTAAAGCAATACGGCAATACTGTAAAAGCCGATATAATAAGGTTCCAAAAACTATTGGCGAGATTTCTCGAACTATTTTTGAAAGTCTGGCTTTGAGTTATAAGCACGTGTTAAATATCATAGAAGATATTATACAGAAAGAAGTTAATATCCTATATATTATAGGTGGAGGAAGCCAAAATTCGTTGTTAAATCAGTTTACTTCTAATGCTTTGAATCTTATAGTAAGCGTGGGACCAATTGAAGCAACAGCTATAAGTAATATTCTGGTTCAAGCTATAACACTTGATAAAATTGATAATGTTTCTGAACTACAAACAATCGTAAGATCCTCATTTCCAATAAGAGAATTTCTTCCAAAAAATACAAACATGTGGGAAAAGGCTTATGATTCTTACTTAAGAATAATAGAACCTTAAATTTCTATAATAATCGGTATTTGCGTCTTTTTCGGAAGTAGAAACGATATAAAAAAGGTTATTTATGTGGAACAACAAATTGATAAAATCCTGAACCGATGTTGAAAATAACATGTTTATCGTCTAATTTTGAAAATTTTATGTCATCAGAATGTATCATGTTTTCATTGTTACTCCATATTACAACATCTCCTTCCGTGATAACACAGCTTTCGTCTTCAGTTGGTATCCAAACCTCAGCATTGCATCCAACGGGAATCTTTATAGTAAGTTTTAAATCATTTTCTAACTTTTCCCAAGAACTAGAGATAAATCCTTTGATTGTTTTAATACTAGCACTAGCGTAATTCATCGTAGGGGGAATAAATGGGTTTATTTTCAATAACTTCCAACTTGGTTCTAATGATTTTATTCCCGCCAATGTATTGTAAAACCATGTATCAACGGTTCCTAGCATTATGTGGTTATGCGAATTCATACCACCTGCCTCCAATTTTTCCCATCGTTCCCATAAGGTTGTTGCTCCTTCTTTAATCATATATCCATATCCCGGGAAGCTCTTTTGGTTGATCATCTTGTATATCACATCAGGATACCCATTTTCGGTTAACACTTCAAAGATATATCGCGTTCCTATAATACCTGTATCAAAGTGGTAACTATATTCTTCTTTAATACTCTTAACTAACGTGGAGAGGACATTTTTCTTTTTTCCCTGTGGAACCATATCTAAATAAAGTGGTAGAATATTTGATGTCTGGCTAATTGTTTCATCAGTAGGAGAATGTTTTACAACATCATAAACGCCCTTTAGAAATTTGGCATTAAAAGACTCTTTGATTTCTTTAGCTTTTTTTATAAAATATTCATGATCTTCTTTTCTTCCAATGGCTTCTGCAATCTTAGCTAAAAAATGAACATCGTGATAGTAATACCAAGAAGAAGTTAACTCAATAGGGGTTTTTCTTGACACGATATTGCTTGGAGGACACCAATCGCCATATTTTCCAAAATGGATTAAGTTTTCTTTTGCAATAGATGATAAATATTCAACGTATTTTTTCATTCCCTCATAATGTTCTTCAAGAATTCTGATGTCACCATAATACCAAAAAAGATACCACGCAATAGTTATATAGGCTGTGCCCCAAGCGGGATCTGCAGGGTAAAATCTCCAGTAGGGGGGGACTACATCAGAAAGACTGCCATCTTCCCTTTGACACATTTTGATATCTTGCAAGTATTTCGCATAAAAATTATTCATATGAAAGTTAAAGATTGCCTCCTCTACTGTTAATTGGGCATCACCCATCCATCCATGTCGCTCATCTCTTTGCGGACAATCAGTAGGAATGCTCATAAGATTGCTTAATTGACCCCAGATAATGTTAGTGTGTATTTGGTTAATTAACTTATTTGAACAAAAGAAATTTCCAACTTTAGGAACATTAGAATGGAAAAATAAGCCTTCTAAAGTATTTAGAGAAGGAACTCCCGGAAATCCAGTCATCTCTACGAACCTAAATCCGTGGTATGTAAAATGGGGTTCAAAAGTTTCAATTCCTTCCCCTTTTAAAATATATGTATCAGTTACAGGAGCACTACGAATTGTAGCGGTGTTAATATTTCCATCTTCGTAAATCAATTCCGTAAATCGTAACTTTACTTCTGAACCTCTCGGACCAGATACATTTAATCTGACATACCCAGTAAAATTTTGACCAAAATCATAAACATAAGTTCCTGGTTTAGGACTAGATAATTCTATCGGTTTTATTGATTTGGTGATTTGAATGGGTTGCATCATTTGAGACGCTAATTTGTATCCATCTACTATAACAACTCCTTTCCAGTTTGCGTCGTTAAAATTTGGTTCGTCCCATCCTGGCAACTCTAGTCGAGCATCGTAAATTTCGCCATAATAA
Source organism: Promethearchaeota archaeon (assembly GCA_004375715.1). Lineage (GTDB taxonomy): Archaea > Asgardarchaeota > Lokiarchaeia > Sigyniarchaeales > SOKP01 > SOKP01. Next base: position 5,022 of record SOKP01000249.1, read on the forward strand.
ATTCCGTTTTCTTGAATTGGTCCGTTTGAGATCTTCCAAGAATTGTCGGTGCATATAATTTCACTCGTTCCATCTTTATAATGAACATTTATCTGTAATATGAGTTTTGGATAATTGTATCCAAATAATTCTATACAACGTCCATTTCCTAATATAACGCCAATTGCATTTGATTTTTTCAAACAATCAGTAATATCATATGTAGAATATAATGCTATTTTATTATAGTCTGTTTGAGCCGGTTCTAAAACGCGATCTCCAACCTTTTTACCATTTAACCTAAATTCATAATAACCTACACCACAAACATAGGCCTTTGCATATTCTATTTCTTTTGAAATCGAAAATTCCTTTCTCAAATAAACAGCGTGAACTTCCTTTAATCGTCCTGTTAATCCTCTCTTACCAGATTTATATTGGAACTGTCTTCTAACTTTTTTATCAACAAATTCCCTTCTACTTATCCATTTCGCTTTCCAATAAGATTCTTCAATGACTGCCGTTCCGAAGTGATTAATTTGGCTATATTCACTTTCTTCACCATTTTTGTCCCACCATTTCACTCGCCAGAAATATGATTTATCGCTTTCTAAAGTGTTACCCTCATATATGATATTAACATTATTTTCTAAAATTATTTTACCACTTTCCCATACATCTCCATTTTCACTTTTAGAAAGATTCATATCAGAAGAGACGATTATCTGATAAGCGCTTTGGGTTTGATTTCTCTCATCATGTGTTAAAAGCCATGAAAACCGTGGTTTTCGTATATCGATACAAATAGGATTAAGAAGATATTCACATCTTAAATCATAAGGAGGTTTTATCATAATTTACTTTCAATTAAAGTTTCTTTATTTTAAATTTAGATAGTAAGGCAGCCTACTTAAAAGAAGTGCCAAAAATAGAATGCATAACACATAAAAATGATTTTTTAATTTAATGCTAAGTGTCTTATAATTTTTCAAAAAAAGTGGGAGCGACCGGATTTGAACCGGTGACCAACAAGTCTGGAGCCTGCCGCGATACCGAGCTTCGCCACGCCCCCATGTTTTAGGTAAATAAATCGTGGCGCAAAATAATTTGTTTGAAATAACTACTAACTTATAACTTTACAAATTACTTATTTTATTTCAGTTTTATGAATAGGCTAAATAATTTAGGATTAAAAAAATTTTTGAACTCTCACTATTAGACAATTTTTGAACCACAGAATTCGCAAAATCTGAGGTTTTTAGCATTTTTAAAGGATGCCCCGCAAGTTTGACAAAAATTAGGTTTTTCTGGAACATGTTCTCCCTGTTCATATACTTTATACTCAAAGGGTAATTTATCTCCCTCGTATTTGGGGAATTCAAATCCGCAACTGTCGCAATAATTAATATTTCCATCCATGTAAATGTTACAATTCGGACACTTGTTTATTAGTTTTAAACCACAATTACGGCAAAATTCTGTGTATATGCTAATGGGAATATTGCAGCGTGGACAATGTTTTTTAGATTCCCCAGAATATCGATAAACGATGAGACCAATTATTGTAAGAACTAATATTGGAATTATAATCACTAGTAGAATAATCATTTCAACAAAAAAGAGTCCTATAGTGAGGAAACATATGACTAAGAAAACAACTAAACCAATTACTGTTGAGAAACTTTTTTTGTTGTAATCTCGAACGCTCATTTGGGAAAATTTGTTCTACATGTACATTGATTCTATAACTAGTAAAGGCTTTATCATTTTAATATAATTCTTTTTTATCTTGGACTGTTTTACAATAAGGGCAGATCAATGTATCAATAGCAATCTTTTCACCACAAGCGAAGCATAAATATTCATTATCCCCAAATTGGATTTTTTTTTCGATTACTTTTAGCTCTTTTTCGGTATTTTCTTGTGTTTTATTATCTGGCATAGTAAATTCAAGGTTAAATTACTAATATCTAAATACTTTTGTAATAAATAAAAAATTTGGAGTCCAATTTTTATTAGCTTAGAATAAAATTTAAGAGTTATTCATTATTTTAGAGAAGTATAATAGATACTTTAAAGTTCTATTACTAAAAAATAAAAAATTTAAGAGATTTATAAAAAATGCCCGGATCTCATGGTAGTTTAACAAAAGCTGGGAAAGTTAAACAACAAACACCCAAAATACAAAGAACTGGAGTTAATTCGAGAAAGAAAAAACCACCTCGGATGAGATATCGTTTTCTTTACGAGAACCGAATACAGAAAGGTAAGTATGGCGGACAAAAAGATTCTCTCGGTGCTAAGCGAGCGAGCTATAAACGATAACTCTTTTTTAAATAATTACGCTATAACTCCAATTTTTTTCAGCTGATTTATTAAAATCTGGCTTTGCTGGTAATAATGTGTAGAATTATTACTGTCTCTCGCTAATATATCATAATAATCACACATCAATAAGTTCCAACGTATCGCTCTGCGAATGCCTGAAATTTCTTTTAAATTAAGCGAGATTTTTTTTTCAATATTTTTCATTAGATAAAGTGCTTTCTTTGAATCTACTCTATGATGAATATAAAACTCAGCTAATTCTAAAACCAAATCAAGGAGTATTGGAGCGAATTCTTTATCATCATCAAAATTTATCCCGACTGATTCTATTCCAGCTCTCAAAAGTTTTTGGGCTTGAGAAAGATTACCTTTAGATTTGTACTTTTTTGCTCGCATGAGATGGTAATTAAGCTTTACTTTAATTGAGTTATTACCTAACTGGAGGGACTTTCTAAAATCCATTTTAACGTTTGCTAATTGATTTTGCTCTAAATGAATTAAACCTGTATATAGATAAGCCATTCCTAGGAATTCGTCCTTATTAATAGATGTTTCCTCGTTTTCTAGGAATTTTACGATGACATTAAAGTGTTCTATTGCTTTATCGTATTCTTCCTTTTCATAAAGCCATTTTCCTAAATAATAATGAATTTTAATAATATAATCAATCGGAACCTCTCCTGATTTAGCGACTCCTAAGGCACTTCGTAAATAGTTTACAGCTATATCTTCTTGATTGAGTAATGTAGCAATCTCTCTCAATTTTAATAATATCGAAACAACTACTTTTTTTTGGCGATTTTTGTTAAATATTTTTAATGAGCTATTTAGGAGCTGAGTTGCTTCATCAAATCGATAATTCTTAATTAGAACTTCGGCGTCAATATAGGAATTAATTGATTTAATAACCTCAAAATTAGTAGGGGGTGTATTAAAAAGATCGTTATGGATATGATATAATTCTCCCTTTGACAGTGTGCTTTCGTAATGTAAGGCCGAAAAAGGGAAATTATTCATACCTGATTCAAAATCGTTCGAATCTAATTCTTTTTCTGGATTAAATTTGATAAAATCGTTTTGATTGATTTTTGCTAAATTAATTATTTCTATTATTGAGTTCAACATCATACGCGAAAATTTAATCCAATTCTCTACATAAGTTTCAAGGCGAAACTCAGCGTCGTTAAATAAAGAACTTACAATATATGGAGTATAGGAGTCAAATGATGATCTAATGTAAAACTTATTGTATTCTAAATCTTTAAAAAATGTAAAAAACCCTTTTTCTAAAATAAAGAACTCGTCAAAGGGTTCATCGTTAGAAAAAAATAATGTTTCTGATGTTCGAAGCTTTGGTACACCTTCTTTTAGTTCCCATGGCAAACTGAATGTTGGTTTTAACCTAACTCGATCTAAAACACTTACGATTTTATCAGTGTAAATCTTATCGTAATTCTCGAACTCATGGTGTTTATTCATAAGTGATATACGTATACGGTTTAACCATCTACTGTCGTTTTCTTCGTTGATTGTTTCAGGAATTATTTTATTCAATAATTCAAGGAGAGGAATCTCCTTACCTTTGATGGGAAAGTTGTGCTCCAGTGAAATTTGAAGAGCTAAATCTCTGAGCATTTTCACGATGAATATGATTACTTTGTTTGTATTTTGATTCAAATCCCACAATTTAAAAGCAAGGCTAATTCGAAAACTTACTACTTCAAACGGAAAATTAAGTCGTAGAGGCAACGATACTGGAAATTTAATTGTGAATAGTATTAATTTATCCTTTTTTACACTGTATCTAAAATAATTTTCTATAGTACCGTCTATATTGAATCCATTCTTCTCGATTGCCTGTTTTAAATTTTCAAGTTCACTAGACGAAAAAGGTCGAAACGACATAAATTTATGTTGAAAGTTATTATTCTAATAAAGAAATATAAATTCAGATTATTAATTTTTATACATATCCATATATTAACAATAATTTACTTGATCTTCTTGAAAAGAAATTAAAATTTTAGTCTGAGTAGGATGGATATCGCAGATTTCAATAAAGAACTAAGCTACAAAATAAACAAAGCAAATGGCTTAGAAAAGCACAATAAAGTTCAAGAAGCTGTAGATTTATGGTTAGAAATTTGTGACATGACTTTAAGAGTCTCAAAAACGCCAAATCTCGAATTTTCTTACAAATCAATGCTTATTGATAAGACTAAACAAATGATAAACCATATTAAAAACCTTAAACAAAAACTCATAAGCCAGAGAAGAGTTGTTCAACGTACAGAGCAGAAACCCTTTCGTCAAAGTATAGATTCAGAAATAAAAACAGAACCAACTCAAAACGAGACTATACTCAAACCCGCGTCAAATTCAGAATCCGAAAACTCGCATGAATCTGAAACAATTATTACATCGGATGATATTAAAGAAGTTAAAGCTGTGAAAAATAGCGATATTAAAAATCTGCCTATTGGATTCACAGAAATTGAAACGACTGAAGAGTTTAAAATCATAACTCCTCACGATAAAGACCATATTAAAAAGATCCAAGAGCAAGATCACAGCTTGGACTTTTCTAAAAAGGAAAAGAAGGATTTACCGCTCCCAAAAAGAATTGAGCCAGATCCACCCATTAATGCCTCAAATATTATTTGTTTCGCCTGTGGGAGCGAAATATCTTCTAAATCTAAGAAATGCCCCACTTGTGGTACTGATTTAAAATAGAGTATGTTTATGTTGTTGTTAGAAGTTATAGGATTTTCCCGCATCACCTAAATTAAAAACACCAAATCTCTCAGATCTCTTTCTCTTCAAGGTAATCCACCCCATTCTTGTGTCTTTAAGAGTTAATTGAGTCTTATAAAGAGCCATTATATTATATATTTGATCACGATATTCTGCTATGCGAATTTTTATCTGTTTTTCCATAGGAGCTTTCATTATATTGTAAATTGCGTACACGTAAAATTCAGTGTTTACCAGATTTAGTTCTATGGCCGCTTCTTTCGCAATGGTATGTGTTGCTTGATGATCTGGATGGTTATTGTTGTTACTAGGTATCACTATTCGATCCGCATCGTAGATAATCGCTTTAGCAAGAGTTATTCCCCTGCTGACTTGATTCAAAGCGTCTTGATCGTGGAATTTAAACAAATGAACAGAGTCTTCCGGAAAACCAAAAGCTTTTGCAACCAATTTAGCTTCTTTAAGCCCGATTTCACCAACTTGATCATCGCTTAAATTAATATAATTCTGTGCTTCTTTTATTATAATTTGATCATTCTTTTTTCCCCATGTGATTAAAGCACGATTGTCTGTTACATAAACTATATGAACATTATGACCCTCTTTCAGCCATTTTAATATTGATCCTGCGCATGAAAATATCTCATCGTCTGGGTGAGGAGCAAATACAACGATCTTCATAATTTACTCTTAATATCGGTTATTTTGCCTTCTATTATATTTTATTTCTTCGTACTTTTCAATTGCTCGTTCCCGCCACACAGTATTCCATTTTTTGAATCCAGATTTGACGTACTTTTCTCTTCTATAGAAGTCGTACGAGACCCAATTAAAAAGAACAAAGTACCTCTTTGCACCGCTTTTAATTGTTAACCTTTTTGACCTAATTCCTAAATCGTTCCGTAAGTGATCTACAAGTCTCATTTCAACTGCGTCTTGAAGTTTTCCCTCAATAATAGCATCTTCGTATAATATGCCTTCTTCAATGAAATATGCTCTTACTTCATCGAAGATATTACCTCGACATAGTAGAACTTTTTCTTTATCTTTATCGAAGTTTAGCTCCATTAAGCCCTCTTTTACTAAATCAACAGTTTTCTTTACTGGCATTTTGTTTTTCCAGTTCTCTCCTTTAAACAAGTCTACAGAGAGAGTTTTAAAAATAGTTTTTTCAGGTTTTTTCCGATAAAAACCTATAAATGCATCTCCAACTAAATCTCCAGTACCACTATCGTCTATTTCAATCGTCATTGTTCTGTATTCAAAACTTTTTCTAAAAACTAGTGTTTATCTTATGATATTAAGAATAATTTAAAATTCCTTTGAACATTAAAAGATTCCTAGTTAGTAATAATAAATAGTTCTAAGATAGTGAAAAATGGAAGTTGAAATTTTAGTCATCGGGAACGAAATTCTTATTGGAAAAACTCAAGACACTAATTCAAATTGGTTAGCTAAAAGAATTGCTAAGTATGGACATAGACTAAAAAGGATCACTGCTATTGAAGACGATATTGAGATTATTTCAACAACCCTGCAAACTATTTTAGAACGCAAACCCGACATCATAATTACAACTGGAGGTCTTGGACCAACTTTTGATGATATGACATTAGCTGGAGTAGCGAAGGGTTTGAATCGAGAATTACTACTCAATGAACACGCATACAATTCCGTAAAAAAAGCTTATGAACACGCTTACAAGAAAGGAATTCTGAAGCTTGAAGGTATGACGAAAGAAAGAGAGAAGATGAGTTATCTTCCTCAAGGATCAATACCCTTACCAAATATTAGAGGGACTGCTCCAGGAGTTAAATTAACAGAGGGAGATACTACTATTTTTATACTCCCGGGTGTTCCATCAGAGATGAAAGCAATCTTCCAAAATGTCGTTAAACCAATCTTAAAAGAAAAAAGGGGAAAATTTGTAGAGAAAGGTTTGTTCTTTATGGGTATTGGCGAGTCGCAGATAGCTCCGTATGTTACTAAAATAGAGAATAAATACCCCCGGCTCTGGATTAAAACCCATCCGAGAATCGGATTCTCATTGGAAGTTGAACTTTCTATAACTGGTTTTAACCTTGAGAACGGAGAAGAATTAGCGGAAAATGCGTTAGATGAAATGAGAGAAGTCATCTTAAGTTTAGATGGTAAGATAAGGGAAAGAAATTAGCGTTATTAATGATTTTACGTTATAGATTCTATGGAATCGAAAAATTATAAATACATAAATTTAGAGTTTAAACGAGGCATTTGCGTTCTTAATTTCACACGCTACGATAAAAAAAATGCTCTTAGTACGGATATGCGTTCAGAAATCATTGATGCGCTCAACGATCTTAAAGAGAATAAAAGAGTAAGAGTCATTATTTTTTATGGAGGGAGAGATTTTTTTTCCGCTGGTTTTGATAGAGACGAGGTACAAAAAGTTGTGCAGGGAGAAGGGGATTACGAAGCTTTTGTAGAGTCTAATCATCTTTTCCATCAAACTTTATTTGATTTTCCTAAAGTATTGATAGCTGCAATTAACGGATACGCTCTTGCAGGTGCGTTTGATCTCGCAGTGATATGTCACCTTAGAATTGCATCGAAAGGCGCTTTATTTGGTCATCCTGAAATAAGATTTGGTGCGTGTCCATTATTCTTCCCATATATGAATCTAGTAGGTCGTGGTAAAGCGCTTGAAATCTGTCTAAATACGGGATCTAAAGAAACATTTCTTAAAGCAGAGGAAGCTTTGAAGTTGAACCTAATAAATAAAGTTGTTAACACTGATCAAGTCCTTGATGAATCGATTAAAATGGCAAAAGAAATTAACAAATCTCCTGAGTTTGCAGTTTCACAACTACTTCAAGTTAATAAATTTAATTTTGATAGGGTTAAAGCTTTCGATAGTGAAATTGAAATAATACTAAAGAGCATGAAGTCACTATTAGGAAAATAAGTTGAAGTTAGTTCTTCGCAAGAATTTTTTCGAATTATTAGATAATTTGATTACCGAAGGCATCATAAGCTACTATTTTTGCTTTAGCACATGGAGATCTTAAGTATTCTTCTCTCAGTATTGACCAAATCATTGAATCTATTGATTCGCCCTCAGTATTTTCAGTTCTGTTACGTAAAGTGGCTTCATATACATATCCTAATTTTTTAGGAATCGCTTCACTTTTAATATTTTTTGGATCACAGTGAATTTCTACTCGATTAACGTGTTCTATCTCAAATGCTACTTTAGTGAGAGCAGCAGAGATTTCGGTAGCATATCCTTTATTGACATGGTTCACATGGATCCAATACCCGATTTCAAACGCGTTTGATCCAACTCTTGGATGGAGACCGGTCCCTCCTACTAATTCAGTCTCTTTAGGATCGAATACAGCGTATATATAATTTTTACTTAAATCAAAGTCGGCACGGAACATCCTAAGGCGTTCTATTTTAACCTTCAGTTCTTCAGGTTCGGTTTTTACCCACGGCATCCACGGTCGAAGATGTTCAAGACTTTCTTGAACTGATTTTTGTAATAAAAGGGCATCTTTTGGATCATAACACCTAATTACCAATCGTTCAGATTCGATGCGATATGCCGGTCCTAAATAAGTATGAGACATATTAAAAAATTATTTTGATTAAAAATAAAAATTTCGTAAAAGGAATTTATACAAAAATAATCAGTACTATAACAATTATAATAAAAACTATTACGCAAATAATAGTTTCATAATAATTTAAATCACTTTTTTGTTTTAAGCTAATTTCTGCTCCACATGAAGGACAATAAGCCGGAATAGGGTGGCTGAACGTTTTCTGAATTCGATAGATCCGTTTTCCACATTTTTCACATCGAGGTCTCATTTTTCGAAAAATCCCTTATATTTTGTAATCTAACTATATTAATAAAAACATATTATAAAAAAGTTCTATTCCTAAAACTTAGTGTTCGACGGAAGTGCGTTTATCATTTAGAAGACTTAGCAAAAAATCATAATAAAAATTAGCATTTTACATTCTTAGAAAGAATGCTATGTGTACATTCCTTCAGGTGGAGGTTTTACTTTGGGTGTTCTATTGTTAGTAGAGTAAATTTGCCTTAGGATATCTCTAAATCCCCTAAAATTATTTCGCCAGAACAAATCACTTAAATCTATGTTTCTTGGATTATATCCTGCTTCATCGTAGATTTTTCTTCTTACTGGATTTATTAACGTGTCATAAGCTTCATGTAGTTCTATAAATTTCTCCTTGGCTTCGGGATCGGTTTTATTAAGGTCAGGATGAAATTTTTTCGCTAATTTCCGATAAGCCAATTTAATTTCTTCTTCAGAAGCGTCTTTTTCGATTTCGAGAATTTTATAGTAATCCTTATTCTTTGCCATTTTAGATATTTTTCTTTTCTTTTGTAGTAAGAGAAAACGAGGAAATATAAACTTAAGTACGAGTTAATATCGAATATTTCCTCTTATAATTTTAAATCTAAAGGTATTTTCACATATTTCTTTTTAAAAAATTAATAGGGAAAGTTTACATCTTACTACGAGTAAAAAGATAGAAAAAGATTATTTGGTAAAAAATAGATGCCGTGGAGCAACGGTATTCTCGATAAGCACCCACATATGTGTTTTAGCTTATTTCATTGACATCTTTATATTTTCGTGATTTCAATCTGTTTAACTTTATCCGATATCCTTACAAGTTCAGCTTCTTTGCTATCAATAGTTCCAACAGTCCAATTAGAAATGCCATTACTGGAGAGCGCGTTAGAAAAGTCTTCTACTTTGCTCGGATCGATAGCTAATAGCATACCTCCAGCCGTTTCAGAACACAGACAACCGTCAAAAGCGTACCCTAATTCTTCAGAGAGGTTTTTCGATAGATTAATTGAAGGAATTGTTTCAATAATCGCAGATAATCCCGAATTTTGAAGCATCTCCTTTAGAGAACCGGCGAGGCCGAAGCCTGTGACATCCGTCATAGCGTGAATAAAAGAGAAATTGTCATATGTGTAAATGGTTTTTACTACGCCTTGATTAGATGTTGTCATAAGGTCGATTGCCAGTTTAATAGAATTATTAAGCTCGTTCGAGGAAAATTCTTCCAATAGATCGGGGGAATCTTTTTGCAACCTATACGCGGCCATTATCGCTTGTAATCCAATAGGTTTTGTTAAAAGTATTTTATCGCCCAGTTTCACGCCGTATTTCTTGATTAAATTGTTTTTATCTACAAACCCAGATGCCTCTCCACCAATAAGAGGCCACTCGTTATAAATTGTATGACCTCCAACCACTTTGGAATTTATTTTCTGCTCCATAAACGTTCTGATTCCCTTGAGAATTCCTTCTGCGATCAACATTGGAGTGTCTTTATTGATAGCCAAGAATATAAGCATTCCTGAAACCTCCGGAACATTCATCGCAAATATATCGTTTGTAACATTACATGCGGCAATTTCGCCTGTTATTTCTGGTTCGTCGATAATAGGAGTAAAAATGTCTATACTTTTCACTTGAACCATATCGGAATTTGGAACGGGCACAATAGCAGCATCTTCAATAAATCCTTTTAAACCAGCTTTCTCCAGTAATTCGTCTAATTGATTTGCACCAAGTTTGCACGATCATCCATAGATTTTAACTTGCTTTGTCAATCGATATTCTGGTATTTTTTCCATTTTCACCTCACATTAAATGCTTTATTAATATCTATTAAAATCTTGGAAAAATATAATTTTTGGTATACATCAAATATAATAATCACATTATAATTCTAATAGTTTGAATTAGCTCTGAAAAATCCATTTATTTTAGCATCTCAAGGAACGCTTCAATTCTTGTATTAAGCTGTCCTTCATCATCTGAAGAATAATCAGTATGTATTGAAAGAACGGGAAATCCTTCTTTTTTTAATTCTTTTTCTAATCCAACTGCTTCAATATCATATGGTTGGCAGAAATTTAATGTATAAAGAATTATCCCATCTGCTTTGTATTCTTTAGCAAGTCTTAAGATATCTTCCTTTCGTCCATTGTTTGGAGTAAAACAGGCACAATTGATTCCTAAATATCGATCGGCTAAAAGTTCAACAAGATCATCAATAGTTTCTCCTGTTATTTCTTCAAATTCTGATTGAAAATATCGTGTTCCTGTACATGTTTCTTCAGCAACAATTACTGCTCCTTTTGTCTCAACTAAGTGATGGATTTTCCAATTGGGAATTGCCATGGGTGTCCCACTTAATAAAATTCTTTTTGTATCCTTATCAGCAATTCCTACACCATTTTTAACTCGTTGTTCTAACTCATCAGCTAACTTTCCAATCATTTCAATTTGTCTATCGGGGTCATCATAAAAAGCTATTTGCGAAACCAATAATCCATCTTTTCCTGAAATTGGAACAAGATCAGCTTTTCGAGCATCATATACTCGCTTTAATTGTTTTCTCTTTTTAGAAATTTTTTCCATGGCATCTTTTAATTTATCAGTAGTAAGTTTATTTCCAGTGACCTCTTCAAGTTTAATAATAAGTGCTTTAAGTTCCTCAATAAAATGCGTTCGCGCTTGTGGTCTTGTTTTGCATTGAGGAGTTTCCATAATATAAACTGGTTTATAGTCATTTAAAATCTCCCACGCTTTTTTCTTTCCATCACATGTAGTTTCTCCAATTAATAAATCAGTTATTGCAAAATACGGACAGACATTTCCAATACCAAAACCTAATGCTGACTTAATCAAAGCACAGATATTTGTTGGTAAAAGATCTTCTGATGCAAAATTTGAAAAATTCGTACCACCACATAATCCAATTCCGATTGCATCCAAAGCAACGATTATTTCATCAGGTATATAAAGGCAAAAAGTACCGATTACCTTCTTTCCTTCTTCTTTTGCTTTCTTCAATTCACTTACACGCAATCCATGAATATCTCCAACAACGAAATCCCAAAATGCCATATTTTTCGGTCTATTTATTTGCGAGTCAATATATATTGATTTAAACGCATCAGGAAGTACTGCTAGTAATTGGTCATGTTTTTCAATATCTATACCCAATGCTCTCCACATTGGATACCAATCCGGTTTTTCTTCAATCATTTTTTTTTAACCATAAACATTTTCTATTTTAAAGCTAATCTAATTAATAATAGAGATTTATTAATGTTTTCGATATTATTTATCAATTTCTTCGATAAATATAGTTACTCAATTTTAGGATAAGTGTTACACCCATGTTATATGATCTTTAATTCAAAATTAGCTGTTGAGATTAACTAAGAACCTCTTAAGTAAATCTATTTTATGTTTAATTTCCGGGTAAAACAAAAAAAAATTGAAGATTTTTTTTATCAAAAGAGAAATTCTTTAGGGGTTACAACTAATTTTTTGAAATGGTACTTAAAAGAGTGGAAGTATAGAAATTTGTCCAATTCTAAACTTAAGAAGAATTAAACAATTTTAGAATAATAAATAAAAACAGATGATATTATCGATGCCGTATTGCAACGGAAATTTTCAATAAGCAACCACTTAGCGTGTTTTAGCTTATTTCATTAACATCGTTATATTTCAGTTATTTCGACATGTTCAACATTTTTTGAAACGCGGACACGCCGAGGTTCATCTTTGTTATCGATTGATCCAATAATCCAATTAGACACATGAAATTCGTTGTCGAGTCGTTCTGAAAACTCTACAGCATATTCGTAATCCACGGATAGTAGCATTCCACCAGCAGTTTCAGGCATTTCACATTCGTCAAATCTGTATCCAAATTCGTACGCTAATTCCTTAGCTAGTTTAAATATCGGAACCCTCTTAATAATAGCGGATAGATTTGAATTTTGAAGCATCTCCTTTAAATGCCCGGCCAACCCAAATCCACTAACGTCTGTCATTGAATGTACGAATGATACATCTTCATAAGAGTGGATAGCTTTTACAACGCTTTGGAGAGGCATAGTCATATACTCTACGGCTAAATCTATTGACCTATCAATTTCTTCTTTAGAAAAAGCCTTTAAAAGGTCTGGGTTATTTTTCTGTAATCGATAGGCGGCCATGATTGCTTGATTTCCTACGGGCTTGGTTAGTATTAATGTATCCCCATCTTCTACGTAATTCTTTTTAATTATTTTATCTTTGTTAACAAATCCAGAAGCTTCTCCGCCAATAAGAGGCCATCCAGAGTAGATTGTATGGCCACCAAGTATTTTTGAGTCAATTTTGTTTTCGATAAAGTTTCTAATTCCTATCAATATCCCTTCTGCGATGTACATAGGAGTATTTTTTTTGATCCCGAGAAAAACAAGCATACCTGAGATTTCTGGAACATTTAACGCAAATACGTCGTTGGTTACGTTAGCTGCAGCTATTTCCCCCATTATTTCTGGTTCGTCGATAATTGGGGTAAAAACATCAATATTTTTTACCATTACTAAGTCAGTATTTGGGACAGGTATTATTGCTGAATCCTCTATATCTCCAACTAAACCAGCGTTATTTAGAAGTTCATTTAACTTTTTGGAGTCTAATTTACAGTTTCATCCGAATAATTTCGTTTGGAGCGTCAGTCGATAACTCTCTTCTTCTTGTAGCATTCACCTCACGACTTGATTTGAAAAAATTTATTTTTTTCCTTAATTAGTTATCGATAAAATAAGAAGTCGGATATTTTAATTTTTTTGCTATAAGTTATTTATTTTTCGATAAATAAGCTGGGTTTTTTATCTGTCCAGAAGAAAAGTCGTATAAAATATTAAGGTAAAAGGAGCGACATTTTTTTTGTAATTTTTCGTGTGATGTCGAATGGATCTTTATAATAAATATTTAGATTTACTTCGTCAACTGATGGATCTCCTATGTCTTTTTTGATGTCATGTTGTATTTTTAAGACATAATTGAATTTAAAAACATTTCCCGGCTTTAATTTGTTGAGATACAGATATTTAGGAAAACTTTCGCTTCGAAGAAAAGTTAAATAATCAGGAGTCTTAAGAGATATTTGTAAATCTGAAAAAAGTAAATTTGTAGGATTATTCAATTTAAAGTTAAAATAGAGCTTGTTCCCAATTGTTTTTAAATTCTTAAACAAAAGAATATCTCTTGGTTCCACAATATCTTCTATTTTTGGTGAATATAGGTCATCTTTTATAATTCGAGCGTTAATTTTATTCTTATTTACAAACTTTACAATCTTTTCCTTTAGTACATCGATATCCATATCAATATAGGAAGCGAGACTTTCTAATTTGATAGGGTTCATCACATCAAGATAATATTTTATTTGACTCAGAGTAAGTTCGTCATTACTCTTCTGATTGAAGTTTTTCAATTTGTTTATCAGAACTTCTTTAAACGAAACAAATTTAGTTACGGTTGGTCTTGCCCACAGGTTAAATACATCATCATCTTCTGTGAGTTTCCCTATTATATTATCAATCTGATTCTCGTATTCTACAATAAAAATTTGAATTTGGTTAGTGTTCATTTCTATAAGTTTTCTTGCGTCAGAAAACTCACTTCTTTTTAGTAAAGTATCCAACTTAATTTTTAAACTATCAAAATTGGTATTGAACTTTTTTAATCCTTCAATACCTTGCGAAATTATTGATTGAATGTGACCTTGAAATAATACGGATGAAATGAGATGTAATTTTTGTTCATCAGGATTTCCGTCAGATTCCTGAATTTCTATTAAAATTCTATCTTTCAAGCTTTTAATTTTTCGATCTAGCTCGCTTAAAAATTCTTGTAGTTCAATTTTCAATCCGACCCATTTGCTTAGCAAGGACTTAAAAATTTCGTTAAATTCAACATTATGTACGAGAATTTCCCGAATGTCGTCATCCAATTTAAACATGTAATTTCTAAGCTGCGTGATTTCAGTAAATTTTTCTTCGACATCCGAATTTCCAATATTCTCTAAGCTTTGTTCATCGAGTGTTTCCAAAAATTTAGAATCTCTTGCATATTCATATTGGGCTTTTAATATATTGATACGATCTTCTAAAAGCTTAATCTTCGATTTTAAATCTGATGTAAATTCCTCCTTCTTTTCTTCAAAGACCTCGGAAATGAATCCTTTAATAATGCTTAGTTCGTCAATGATGGTTACTTTAGTTTCTTCCCAGTCTTCAATTAAATTGAACGCTAGCCTTTTGTACTCAAACTTGTTTAATCTTTTATTAAACTTCTTAATCTTATGTAATATTTTACGATAGATTTTATCTAATTCTATTTCTGTTTGCTGAAATTTGAATTCTTTTATGTAGGAACTCATCTTTTCCCGGAATTGAGCGGGGATTTTCTGAAATTCACTAATTTTTTTAAGAAACATATCTAAATCTTCATTAACTTCTTGAATTGTTTCGTCAATATCGTGAAATGTCGTTTTAATGTTTTTTATTGTATAAAGAATCTCTTTATTTACATCCGGATCATTTTCAGTTTTTAAATTTTTCTCCAGCTCGATGAAAAGCCAGACTGCTATTTTCTTACTCTCCAAAATATTGCAGATATTTTGTAATAGGTTTATTGTTTTTTTTCTCTCTCGCCAGTATTTTGATTCTAAAGTATAAAGTATTTTAGTAATCTCGTTTTCTATTTCGACTAAAAATTCTTCGTATAGACGTTTAAAAACCAGCGAAACTCCATCCCGAACGTTTTCTGATGGATTTTCAAATTCCTCAAATATATAACTAAAAATTTCCGTGATATTGTTTTGACATAGATGATATAATGCGTTTATAACCACATTTCTAAACTCAGAATCTCCAGTATAGAGTGCGGTTATTAAATTAGCCCAAATTTGATCAAAATTATTTTCCGCTATTGTTACTAGTGAATCAATTACTCTTAATTGAATTCGATAATTATTTTCTTTTAATAAATTTATAAGCTTAGGAATAATAGGGATGATTTCTGACGATTTTTCTTTTCCTATTTCTCCGAAAAGCCATATGATTAACTCTTTTACTCGTGGTTTTTCGTTGTAGAGTAGGTTAAGTAGGACATAGGTGATTTTTTCTTTCGAGAGAAAATAAGTACCAAGTATTTTTAACAGCTCTGCCGCTGATCTAGCAACATCATCATCTTCGTCTCTCATATTTACAATAACAATCGATAGCAAAGGTTCGAATTCTCGAATCTTTGTATAATCCTGGTTCAAGATTTTTTTCAGCGTTTTAATTACTTGAAGCTTCACTTTCCAATCCGGATCCATCAATTTTTCAAGAAATTCCTCAATAATGGTTTGTAGTTGCTCCCTATCGATATGTAAAGAAAGAATTAAATTTCCCATAATTTTTACAGCTAAGCGTCGAATTGACGATTCTTGGTCAAATAACCGTGATCGAACCTTATCGATTAGATCAATCAGTAGATTCGGTCGATACATAGTTATTTGGTAAAGTATTTCTAAAGACACCAACCTAACCCAAGAATTCATGTCGTTTATGGTGTTGTTTAAATTTCTAACTGTTCTTAAGGAAATTGTCGGAGATTTGTCACATATTTTATTTAATAATGTTAAGCTGTCATAGATTAGTTCTTTGTCAGAAATCGCAGAATTTTCAATTACTTTAAATAACTCATCAGCTGCTTTTTCGTAGCTACCACTTAAAATTAGATCTTCAATCTTTTTTTCATCCAAAGTCTAAATCGTCAAGTGCTTACAAGTTTATAATTCTAGTATTAAACCAATTATTCTTTTGATGTTAAACCTTAAAAATGTTTTTCAATAAAACAATAAAATTAGGATTTTTAAAATTAATGAGATGAGATACAAAAAAATTAAGTAAAATAATTATAATTTAGTTTTTAGATATTCACTCGAATAACTCAATAATTGCTGTTCCAGGAGTAGAAACCCTCTCCCTATACGTAAGAATTCCGCCTGGAGCTTCCTTGGTTTTAACAAGTCCTCTTTCAATATCTTTTTCAGAGATATAACCTCTCTCGCCTGCTTCGAATTGCTCAACAAGATTTCCATTTGTATCTTTAATGTCTACTTTTGTTATCGTCCGTTGTTCAACTTTAAAAAACACCCTCTTTCTTTCAATTTTTTTGACAGTAGCTTCAGTAATGATTAGATCTCCACACCTTACCATTCCTCGCATTTCTATATTGACCTCTATTAATTTTCCTGTCTTGCCTTGCTCCAAATGGTCTTCAAATAATTTTGTGATTAAGCCTGTAGAAAACAAGCCATGTGCGATTATCCCTTTTAGCCCCGCTCTTTCAGCAACAACATCATTAGTATGGATTGGGTTAGTATCACCGGATGCTTTTGCGTATGCCCTCAGTAAATCCCTAGTGACGCCCTCAAACTGATCTTTTACGACATCCCCAACCTTATAATCAGATATCTTTAGCATTTTAATACCCTCCTTTCCGAACCCCTGCAGTAATTACCACATCGCAAACGGGTTCTTCATTTTGATTTTTTACCTTAACTAAGAATTTATAAAACAACATCATGTTTTTCTCATTTAACCATACATCTTCACATAAGCCATTAATCTGTAATTTATCACCCGGTTTGACATCAACACAACCTTCCCAATTGTAGATATTTCCGGTGTGTAATAATTTACCAGGATCGAGCATTATTCCCCTCGTTTTACCATCCTGAACTACATTAAAACCTATGAGTAATTTATATACAGCTTTGATCGTGAAATGATTGGCAAATGCATGGCAGGCTACTACACCATCTTCTTCAGAACCAATGTATTTTGGGTCAGCTATCCCATACACTTTAGCAAAATTTACTAAAGTTTTATATCTAATATTAACTCTAACTGATCCAGGAATGTCTACGCCTTTAACGTTTTTTATCAGAAAATCAGCATTTTTTTTCATTTCTTCGATATCCATCATGATTTCACTTCGTAATTTAAATTTTCATTAATTATTTTATTTAGTTTAATTCTGTTTAAATTAACCTAATATTTTAGGTTATTCATAGCTTTAGAGTTCAATTTGACAGCCAATTTTGGTAAATATTTTTTTCTCATCAGGTATGTCAGAATTAAAGAATTCAATTATGCGTTGGTTGTTAGGTCCTCCATTTAATATATAGCAAGGAGTTTTGTACTTTTCTATTAATTTCAACAAATGTGAATCTATAGGTTTCGATTTCTTAATATTAGTATCATCGTCTATTATATTATCTAATTGATTGCTACTTTTTAACTCATTATATTTGAAAGTGGAAATAGATTTAATTAGTTCCTTATCACTATTGAAGATTCCATCTATATTTTTGATTAAGAAACATTGACTTAACTTTAGCTTATTAGCAACATAGAGTGCTATAGAATCTGAAGTAACGTCCCAATTATGTGGGAGAGTATCGTCTTTGCGGAGAAAACTATATGGTAGGAAGATACAAAACATTTGTTTAGCATCTTGAAATGTCGTTAATTTTTCTATAGTTTCCAGAGCAGGATATTTTCTATTTAAGATCATTCCGTTATAATTCATGGAATAAACTGCCATCCAATGGGCGAGGTCGTCTCCAAATTGCAGTTCTTCATCTAATTTTCGAACAAAATTAGCGTATGAACCTCCACCTGGGATAATAATAATTTTCTGAAATATGCCTTCTTTGTATAATTGGGTGAGTTGAGATATTACTGATTCAATATTATTACTATTCTCTAAAATTTTCCCTCCAATTTTGAAGATGGCCTGGTTAATATCCATGATGACTCTCAAAATTCATAATTGAAAATATAATGCTCCCGCCACAGCATATGCTGAAGAACAAATATGATTAGGAATATTTGTTATATCTTCATAATTCAAAATATTCCTAAATCCCAATTTTTGTAATGTATTTCTAATAAGGAAATCTGCTGATAATCCGGTAAGAACAAAGCTTGGGTTGTCCTTAAATTCAGGCAATCTTTTGGTTAGATTACTTAAGAATTCTTGAATTTCGTTGGAAATAATCTCAATTTGCTTATCACATATAAATTTAGCGATAACATCTAAATCTTCAATCGAAACGGAGTTTAAATCCATACATATTACTCTTGCTAAGCGGGCATAACAATCATTTAAAGATTTTGAACGATTATCGGCTGTGTCGTTAATATATTCTGTTTCAGAAATATTTTTTAGTATCCTATGTACATCTGAGACGAGAGCGAATTTCTCGAACGAGATTCTAACCATCTTATCCTTATAAGGTAAAAAATGCGTAATTGATGGAATTGTTGCTCTTAAACCCCCCGTGTAAATCAATTCGCGATTCATTAATCTTTCTACATCATTTTTTCCTCTTGAAACAGGAACGGAATTTAAAATTGGAATTACATCAATAGTAGTTGACCCAGCATCAATAAGAATGCATTTGGGAACAAATTTACCTAAAAATAATGAAGTTGATACCCAATTTGCTGCCGCCACTGAAATTGGATCTGATTTAACCTGATCAAAGCTGTAGAATTTATTTTTGTTATTAATAAAAAATAATTTTTCCTTTTCAAAAATTTGTCCTAAGGCGCTTATTATCGTTAAAATCCCTTCTCGCTTAGTCTGAAAAGCATCTGAGAGTTCAGCAGTAATCGTTATTGATATAAAGGTTACATCTCTTAATACTAAATTATTTTGTATAATTAATTTTTCTACAACTCTCACGAACATAGCAGGAATATCATGCAATGTTTTCTCCCAGAAAGGAAAATATTCGATATAAGAAAAACTTCTATGTATGTTATCGTTTTCAATTTCAAGTAATGTAGCCTTAGTATTTGCTCCTCCAATATCGAACCCTAAAATATATTTAGCTTTCATGGTGGTGAATTTTAACAATTGAATCATTCTAATAAAAAATCATGTACAAGAATAGAAAAAATGAAAATTTAAGGTTTTAAGACTTTTTTTTTCTTCTTTTTCTAGTTTCTTGAACCTCAAGGAGCATTCCTAGCGTTTCTTCCGTATCAAAGTAAGCATAAACTTGTTTTCCAATCTCACCATAATAAATCATCTCGTATCCTTTTTGTTCGAAATACTCGATATATGCTTCAATGTTTTCAATGAATAGACTGATGTGATGAAATCCTTCCCTACCTTGATCTAAAAATTCTTTATAGATACATTCTCCACTAATATGCTGTATCAATTCAATCTGTGTCCCAAATTGTCTGCTAAAAGCCATTTTAGTGTTAACTTCTCCGTTTTTCCCTCTATATTTAACAATCTCCTTAGTTTCTGGTAAAACAGCAAATTTAGGTACGTTGAAGAGTGTTTCAAAAATCTTAGCCTGTTTTTCAATATCTTTATACACAAACCCTAACTGAGCAACTTTTTAATTATCAAAATTAATCTTAAATTCTTCCATAATTATTTTTCTCCGGCTAAGCATATAAAAATTTCTAATTTTTAATAGAATAATCTTGTAAAATAATTACTAAAGTTTGTATTTGATAAAAATTAGTATCTTAAGGATAATAGAATAGTTTGATTTTCATTCGCTACCACCATAGCGTTTTATTAAAAACTCTTTTAACAAGTCTAAATTTTCTCCAGATAAGGCGTTAATTAAAAAGCAATTTTTTTCTTCCACATTTAATCTTTTTCTAAGAGATTCAATTTCTTCTGAGCTGGCTAAATCAATTTTATTGAATACAATTACTACTTCGATTTTTCCTTCTTTTGTAAAATTATTTTTAATTTCATGGTATAAATCTAATTGCGAATCAATTGAATAGCCACATGAGGGTGTGGGATCAAACATAAAAATAATTAAATCTGATATTAATCGCAGTGCTAGAATTGCCTGTAATTCAATATTGTTTCTTTTAGACATAGGGCGGTCTAAAATTCCTGGTGTGTCTAAAAATTGTAACTTGATTTGACTATACCGTTTTTTGATATCAAAATGCCCCATTATTATTTTTTTTGTTGTAAAAGGGTATTCTTTCACTTCAATTCTCTTGTTTGTAGAAATTTGCT
>SOKP01000005.1 GCA_004375715.1 Promethearchaeota archaeon
TAGAAAGCGCGGGTTCTAATAGCAAAGAACAAATAGATAAATTAACTGCTGAAATTCAAGAATTAAATGGTAAGCTTTCGGCTACTCAAGATGAAAATACTAATTTAAATAGCCAATTGATGGAGCTAAACAATACATTACTCCAAAAAGATACCAAAATTCAAGAGTTAACTGAAAATATAGATGGCAAAGAGAAATTGGTGGATGCACAAACAGCTCGCTTAGAGGAGGTTGAAACTGAATTAGGCGAATTAAAACCTCCGGAGTTAGGCTCAGGCGGTTTTGCTACTGAAGAGAGAATTACATGCCCAATGTGTGGAGCAGTTGGACATAATATCAAGCAGATCGAAGATAAAACAAAAGTCTTATCGTACGTAGGACACATTCCGATGTACGCTAAAAAACACGTCTGCAAGAAGTGTGGCTACGAATTTTAAACTTTTTTATTATCCTTTTATTTTTCTTATCTAATTTTAACTATAATTCCTTTCAAATTCAATTAAACTACTTGATACGATTAGATTGTTAACTAAAATTGAAAATCAATTAGGAAAAAAGGATATAAAATAAAAAGAAAATAATTTAAAGAGCATTACTACACTCTTGCTTTCTTCTGTTCATGAATTTCTTTGACTTTATCTTGGATATTTTTTAAATTTTCGCCGTGAAGTGGGTATTGAGTCATTGCAAGGATTGATATTACTAAGGCTATGCCCGGAAATATAAACATAAGCGATCGTAATCCAAATAGTACGTCAGGGGTTACACTTGATGGTTCAAATGTCGCCCATCCTACTGTAGACAACACTGTACCTACAGCCAATATCACTAATACATTTGAAAATCTCAAAAAGAAAGCGTTTACTCCATAATATCCAGCCTCTCTTCGCATTCCTGTCGCTACTTCGTCTTCATCTACAATATCGGAAACGACCAGGTCGATAATATATAATGAACCCGATAAACCTACTCCAATTAAAAAGAATACTATCAGACCCGAAATAAAATCAGATATAAACATCAAGGGTAATAGTGAGGCACCCCAAATTGACATAGATATTATCCAAGATTTTTTGTTGCCCATTTTTCGAACTAATGGCTTCCATAACACTGTCATAAAGATTGCGGCTGATATAAATGTTAATCCCAATAGTAATGATGTCCCAAATCCTATTGTACCAAGCACATATTTTGCATACAATGGTACCATTATAGGTAACATTCCATAAACAAACCAATTACCTACTTCAGCAATTATATACCATCTAAAAGACTTGCTTTTTACACAATACTTAACAGAATTAAATAGACTAAAAGCTTGTTCGTAATCTTTCTGAAATTCTTTCTTTTCTCTTGGACCAAATCTTAAAAAAATGATCACTGCAACAGCTATAACTATTCCTGCGATTATACCAAAAATTTGAAATTCCGTGAAATATGCTGGATCTGTGAAATCAGGAATGATTAATCCCGGTAAAATGAACGCTACAATTAACCCTATAATAGTATATACTGCGCGAATATTATTCGCTTGAGTGCGTTCCTTCTTTGATAAGAAAATTTCTGGAAATAGGGAGGTTACATTTAAGCTATACATTGTGTAAAACAATTCAAAAATGATAATTATTATCAAAAAATACGCGAAATTACCGATTTGGTTAGCACTTCCTATAGGTAATAGGGGTGTGAATAAAAAGACCATAATTATTGATAACGGTATGAAAGAAATCATAATCCATGGTCTTCTACGTCCCCATTTTGTGTGCGTTCTGTCAGAAAAATAACCTAATATTGGGTCATTAAACATATTCCAGACTGACCAAATAACGAATCCTACCGTAATTAGCTCCAATCGAATCCCCACAACAGAATAGTAGAAGGTAAAAATCAAAAGAGTAAAAGATTGATAAGCAGTTATGTCTGCTATCTGTCCAAAGCTAAAGATTGCTGCAATTCTTCCCGTTTTTTTTTCAGTTTCGCTCGTAAGCATCACTTTTTTTTATAAATTTTTTATTGTTAATCATATTCAGTTTTACACTTAATAAATATTTAGATGAGAAATT